>CAZAWM010000224.1:0-5365 GCA_964488605.1 uncultured Steroidobacteraceae bacterium
AGCGGCTCGCAGCGCGTTTCGCGGCCCGCTACGACAACGTGCTCGCGCGCCACGGCTCGCTGCAAGCGCGCTGATGCCGCGGGCCGAGCCTCGCTAGCGGGTGCGCGCCGTGAGTGTCGAACCGAAAGCAGGCAAGGAAGGGCGCCTGTCCGCGCTGCGCGAGGCGCTGGCCGCGGGAACGATGCGCCAGGCGCATCGCATGGTGAACTCGCTGCATCCCGCCGAGATCGCGCGGCTGCTCGAGTCCCTGCCGCCGGCACAGCGCGAGATCGTCTGGGAGTTCGTCGACCCGGAACTCGAGGGCGAGGTGCTGCTCGAGACCAGCGAGAACGTGCGTCAGGCGCTTATCGACGGCATGGAGGCCGAGGAACTGGTGGCGGCGGCCGAAGGCATGGAGGTCGACGATCTCGCCGACCTCGTCGGCGACCTGCCCGAGGCAGTCACGCGCCAGTTACTGCGCTCCATGGATCAGCAGGACCGCGACCGCCTGCGCAGCGTGCTCAGCTACGCCGAGGACTCGGCGGGCGGGCTCATGAACACCGACACGGTCAGCGTCCGCCCCGACGTCACTATCGAGGTCGTGCAGCGCTACCTGCGCGTGCGCGGCGAGCTGCCAGAGAAAACCGACCGGCTGTTCGTCGTCGACCGCAACGATCGCTACCTCGGTACGATCTCGCTGACGCGGCTGCTGACCGAGGACCCCGAGCAGGCCGTCGGTGCGTGCCTCGACAGCGAGGCGGTGCGCATCGACCCCGAAACGCCGGCGCATGAGGTCGCGCGGCTGTTCCAGGACCTGGACCTTCTGTCGGCCGCCGTCGTTGACGCCGAGGGACGACTGCTCGGTCGCATTACGGTCGATGACGTCGTCGACGTGATCCGCGAGGAAGCCGAGCACTCGGTGATGTCTATGGCCGGCCTCGCCGACGAGGAGGACCTGTTCGCCGGCATCATTACTTCTACGCGCCGCCGCCTGCTGTGGCTTGGCATCAATCTGTTGACGGCCATACTCGCCGCGGCTGTCGTCAAGAGCTTCGAAGGAACGATAGAGAGAGTCGCGGCGCTCGCCGCGCTGATGCCGATCGTCGCGTCGATGGGCGGCATCGCCGGCACACAGACCGTCACCTTGCTGATTCGCGGCCTCGCGCTTGGGCAGGTGCAGTGGGCCAACGCGCGCTGGCTGCTCTGGAAGGAAATCGCGGTCGGCGGCCTCAACGGAATCATCTGGGCGATCGTCGTCGGCGCAATCACGGTCGTCTGGTTCGATACCTGGCGGATCGCCGGCATCATCGCCGCCGCGATGCTGATCAACCTGCTGGCCGCAGCCGCCGTCGGCGTGCTCGTTCCTCTGGCGTTGCGCCGCATCCGCATCGATCCGGCGTTGGCGGCCGGCGTGATCCTGACCACATTCACCGACTGCATCGGTTTCGCGACGTTACTGGGACTCGGTGCGCTGTTCCTGACCTGAGGGCAAGGCGGGCAGGCCAAGCAGCGCTTCGATCGCCGCGCGCTGCGCCAGTGCATCGCGATAACCGAGCTCGATGAGCTCGCGCGTGTAGCTCGACTCGAACAGCAGGTAGCTCGCCAGCAGACTGCCGGCCACGCCACGCGCGCCGATCACGGCGAGCAGCGCGCGCAGCGTACGCGGCAGGCTGCCCACGTGGCGCGCGGCAACGTCGCGCAGATCGACGGATGGCGACAGCAGCACCGACTCGATCTCGCGCAGATGCTCGCGGCCGTTGGACAGCAGGCGCCCGATGCGGTTGAGCCGGGCGATCTGCTCGAAGTCGGCGTCGAGCTGGTCGCTGAACAGCGTGTCGAGCATGAAGCCGAACAGCTGGCCCGCAGAAGGTGCGCGTTCGCGGCCGATGATGCTGCCGATGCCGGCGCCGTGACGCGCCCGTACACCGACGACCAGTAGCTGCTCCGCACCGAGGTGCACGGCGGGCGACAGCGGCGCGCTCTGGCGCATCGCGCCGTCGCCGAAATATTCGTCGCGCAACCGCACGGCCGGGAACAGGAACGGAATCGCGGTGCTAGCCATCAGATGGTCGAGTTGCAGCCTCGTCCGCCGGCCCTCGCGCGGCGCGCGCGACCACTCGGCAATTTGCGGATCGCCGTCGAAGAACGCGATCGAACGACCGCTGCCATAAGCGGTCGCGCACAGCGCGAGCGCGCGCAGCCGGCCCTCCGCTATGTTGCGGTGCACAGCCTCCCAGTCGACACTGAGCCGCAGCAGCCGGCGCAGCGGCGCATTGTCGAACAGCGAGCGCGGCACCGGCAGCAGGGTACCCGCCGACAGCGTCGCAAGTATCCAGTGCGCGCCCGCGCGCAGCATCGCTAGACCGTCGGCGCGAAACACCTGGCCGATGTGGAAGTTCTCCCAGACGGCCACCAGCTCGGTGATCGTCTCGCGCCAGCGGTGCGCGCCGGCGGCCACGACGGCGGCCGCGACGCCGCCCGCCGACGTGCCGACGACGATGCCGAACGGCCAGGGCCAGCCGGTCGGCGTGATCTCTGCGATCGCCTTGAGCAACCCGACCTGGTAAGCGGACCGGGCACCGCCCCCGGACAGCACCAGCGCGCGCCGTCTGTTACTATGGGAGTGGGGGGCGGCCATCCGCTGTCGGTCCTGCCACGACATCGTCGATATCCTGGAGAAAGACCATGGAGATGGTACGCAGACGTGTCGTCACTGTCGCGCTCGGCGCGCTGCTGGTTGCCGCGCTCGGCTCGAGTCCGCCCGCGATCGCGCAGGGAAAGGCCCCCGCCGTCGGGCAACCGGCGCCGGCGATCCGGTTGCAGGACCAGAACGGGCAGTGGCTCACGCTCGAGCAGCATCGCGGCAAGTGGGTCGTACTGTACTTCTATCCCAAGGACAACACGCCAGGCTGCACGACCCAGGCCTGTGAGTTCCGCGACAACATGTTCGCCTTTCGCCGCGCCGACGCCGTGATCCTCGGCATCAGCGTCGACGATGTCGAGTCACACAAGAAGTTCGCCGCGGAGCACAGTCTGCCGTTTCCTATCCTCGCGGATCCGACCAAACAGGCGGCAGCTGCCTACGGCGTGCTCTACAAGGCCATGGGCATCATGGAAGTCGCGCATCGCGAGACCTTCCTGATCGACCCAGAGGGTCGCATCGCCAAGCACTATCCATCCGTCAGTCCGAAGGGGCACTCGGAAGTCGTGCTTGCCGACATCAAGGCCCTCCAGGCCGCGAAGAGGGGCTGACCATGCGCATTGGCGTCCTGTTCGCCGGCCTCACCGCGCTGGTGCTGACGGCGTCCGCGGACATCTCCGCGGCATCCGAGCCAGCCTCATCCACGGCAGCCAACTGCGCGTCGCCCGCCGAGGCCGCGCGCATACGCGCAAAGTATGCAAAAGGCCCGGCACCGCTGCCATTCCAGGTCGCCGCCGAACTCGGGCTGACCGAAGCGACCATCGCGAGCGCATTGCCGCCAGCGCTGTCGCTCGGCGTCGACGGTACGCATTTTCGTGCCGTCTGGGACAGCCTCGCGGAATGGGGTGAGTCGATGATTCTGGTCCTCAAGGGGGCGCACGTCCTAGAGGTGCACTCGAAGATCCCGACCGGCGAACCGTCGTCCCGCAGCAAGTTCTTCAATCTTGGCGAGGCAGCATTTTCCGGGCATCTGCGCCCCGATCTGATCTCGTCGATCCACATCTTCGCGATGCAGGGTCGCGAGGGCATGGTACGCGGCGTGTTTTTCTACGAAGCGAGCGGCACGAACGTCTTCGGTGTGTTCGTCGGTGGCGAAGGGGAGGAGCCGGTGCCGGAGCAGCTCGCGGCTTTCGGCAGGACCTGGAGCCTGTTCAGGGACTTGCCGCGCCGCTGCGACGCAGCGCCCTGATTGCCTCGTCGAGACCCGCCAGGGTCAGCGGAAACATCCGCCCGCCGACCAGCTCGCGCAACAGACGAATCGAAGGCGTCCACTCCCAGCGTTCGTGCGGCTCGGGGTTGAGCCAGACCATGCGCGGAAAATGCGCGGTCAACCGTTGCATCCAGACGGCACCCGCTTCGGCGTTCCAGTGTTCGACGCTACCGCCGGGCTTCGTGATCTCGTACGGACTCATCGTCGCATCGCCGACGATGACGACCCGGTAATCGGCATTGTACGTGCGCAGCAGTTGGTCCGTCGGCGTCTTCGCGGCATGACGCCGGCGGTTATCCTTCCAGAGCGTTTCGTAGATGCAGTTGTGGAAGTAAAAGTGCTCGAGGTATTTGAACTCGCTGCGCGCCGCCGAGAACAGCTCCTCGCAAGCGCGTACGTGATCGTCCATGGAGCCGCCGACGTCGAGCAGCAGCAGTACCTTGACGGCATTGCGCCGCTCAGGCACGAGCTTTAGATCGAGAAGGCCGGCATTGCGCGCGGTCGCGTCGATCGTGCCCTCGAGGTCGAGATGCTCCGGCGAACCCTCGCGCGCGAACCGCCGAAGCCGGCGCAGGGCGAGCTTGAGATTGCGGGTGCCGAGCTCGACCTCGTCATCGAGGTTGCGGTACTCGCGCTGATCCCAGACCTTGACCGCGCGCCGATGACGTGATCGGTCCTGGCCGATGCGGACCGCCTCCGGGTGATAACCCTGCGCGCCGAACGGCGACGTGCCGCCCGTACCGATCCACTTGTTGCCGCCCTGATGACGGCCCTGCTGCTCCCGCAGGCGGTCGCGAAGCGTCTCGAGCAGTTTCTCCCAGCCGCCGAGCGACTCGACCCTCGCGCGCTCCTCAGCGCTCAGCAGCCGCTCGCCGAACGCCCGCAGCCAGTCTGCCGGGACCTCGGCGACGATGGTCTCGAAGACCCGCTCGGCGCCTGCGAAATACTCGGCGAACACGCGGTCGAAGCGGTCGAAGAAGCGCTCGTCCTTGACCAGCGCTAGCCGCGCGAGCCAGTAAAACTGCTCCGCCGAGCAGAAGGCGACGCGAGCCTTGAGCGCCTCGAGCAGCGAAAGGAACTCGGTCAGGGTCACCGGCAGGCCGGCCGAGCGCAGCGCCAGGAAGAAACGTATCAGCACCGGATGATCCCGTGAGTGCCGGGGCTGGATCCGATGCCCGCCATGGACCTGACCTAGCGGGCTCTGCGGCTCAGGAAGATCAGCTGCTCGACGAGGTGCACGTCCTGCTCGTTCTTGAGCAATGCGCCGTAGAGCGGCGGAATCGCCTTATTCGGATCGTCGCCGCGCAGCGCCTCGGGCGGCACGTCCTCGGCGACGAGCAGCTTGATCCAGTCGAGCAGCTCCGACGTCGAGGGCTTTTTCTTGAGGCCCGGCGTTTCCCGCAGCCTGAAGAACGCGGCCAGCGCCTCGGCCAGCAGTTCACGCTTGAGTCCGGGGTAGTGGACCTCGACGATGC
>CAZAWM010000225.1:0-5363 GCA_964488605.1 uncultured Steroidobacteraceae bacterium
GGGAACTCGATGTCGGCCTTGTCGATCTCGTCGATCAGCAGCACGGGCCGCATATCGGCGACGAAGGCCTCCCAGAGCTTGCCGCGCACGATGTAGTTACGGATATCGTGCACGCGGTCGTCGCCGAGCTGCGAGTCGCGCAGCCTCGAGACCGCGTCGTACTCGTACAGGCCCTGCTGCGCCTTGGTCGTCGACTTGATGTGCCACTCGAAGAGCGGCGCGCCGAGCGACCGCGCGACCTCCTCGGCGAGCTGCGTCTTGCCGGTGCCGGGCTCGCCCTTGATCAGCAGCGGCCGGCCGAGCGTGATCGATGCGTTGACGGCCATGGTCAGATCGTCCGTCGCCACGTAGCGCGCAGTGCCTGTGAAGCGGCTGTCGGTCACGGAACTACCTCGATGCGGTACCGAACGGGACCGGGCAGCAAAGCTTCGGGACGACCCTCTGCCCAGGCGTCGAATGATGAGCGATAGAACGGCGAAAGGGGATGCCCCGATTGCCCTCCGGGCAGCTGCAGATAGCCCTCTGCCTCCCGACCGGGCGCCACCGCGAGGCGCTCCGAGGCGCCGAAGGCGCCAGCCTGCACGCGCGGCATGTGACTGTCGCCGGGCAGGGTGCGCTGCGGCATGTCGATGAGGTGAGACAGTCCGGGCAGCGCCCCCGAGAGCGGGTGACGGATCCTGACGGGCCGCCCGTCCCCGAAAGTACAGTTTTCCAGCCGTCCGCAGACCCCACGCAGCGCTGCGGCGAGCGAGTCCAACTCGCGGAGCAGGAATTCGGTCCAGGTCGCGCCTGCGTCGGGCGGGAGCAGGTGCTCGGGCTGCTCGCTGACGAGGCGCCAAAGGGGCCCCTCGAACTGGCGCGAGACCAGCGGCGTGTCGGCCGGCAGGCCGACCCCGCGCATCAGCATCGACCAGACGCGCCGGCTCACCCGCTCGCGGAACTCGCGGACGATGCGGTAACCGACCGAATCGGGCGCCGCGCGGCCGCCCCAGCGCTCGACCTGCAGCCGCATCTCGAGCCGCTGCGGCGCGTTCTTGACTGCCTGCTCATCGAGCAGCGCGAGCAGCAAGGTCCGCCAGCGCGCGAGAAACAGCGCGCGGTCGTCGAGCTGGATAGCGAGCATGGCCGCCGGCGTCGCCGGCTCGCGCAGCGCGAACAGTGCGTCCCGGATCTGCCGCGCGCGCGCGCCTAGATCGTACCCGGCGCCACGCGACACTTCGTCGCCGGCAAGCGCGATCTCGGCCTCCCCCTCGACCGGCCGCGCATTGGCGCTCCAGACGTAGCCGCTCTCGGGATCGACGATACGCGGCTGCTCCGAGGCTGCCCGCCAAATCACGGGCGACGCGGCCGACGGACCCGCCGTACTGCGCGGGATGCGCCCGAGAACGGTCCACGCGATGCTGCCGTCGCGGTCCGCGACGATGAGGTTCTGATGCGGTACGCCTACGCCGGCAGCGAGGTCGAGCGCCTCCGCGACGGTCTGCGCCGACGCCAGCGCGAAGATCTCGAGGTTCGTGACCCCGGGTTCGACGGCGAGCCAGCGAGCCAGCGCGCAGGTCTTACCGGCCGCGTCGAAATCGACGAGGACACCGAGCGGTGACTCGAGTACCTCGAGCGCCACGGGCTCGCCGCCGCGCACGCGCAAGGTCTCGCGCCGTACCGCGAAACGGCGCGGACCCGCCTGGGTACGGTACTCGCGCTTCGGCGGATCGCAGCTGACCAGCGAGACGTCGCTCCAGTCACCGAGACTGTTGGTGAAGCCCCAGGCGATGCGGCCGTTGGAACCGACGACCACCGCGGGCGCCCCCGGCAGCGAGACGCCGACGAGATCGAGCTGCTCGCCGGCGACGAGCCGGGTCCGATACCAGGTCGCGGGCACACCGAGTCCGAGGTGCATGTCGTTGGCGAGCAGCGCGGCGCGGTGACCGGCATGGCGCCCCGCAACGGCCCAAGCATTGCTGCCGGGCACGGGCGACACCTCCGCGGGCTCCGGCAGCGGCGGCAGCGCTTGCGGCGACACGCCCGGCGCCGCCGTCCGACGCAGGTCGAGCACGGCCGGGGGCGGCAACGGCGGGGACCGCGGCAGTGCAGCGGCCGCGGCCGCGGCGGTCGCCAAGACCGGGCTGTCCCACTCGGTGCCGCGCGGAAACAGGAAGTCAAGCAGCGTCTCGGCGCGCGAGGCATCGACCTCGGCGCCGGAGTTCGCGGCCGCGAAGCTGCGCACCTGCGCCTCGATCCGTTTCTGCTCGAGCTCGTATTCGATCGCCCCATGCTGCAGCTGCCACCACATCGCATGCACGACCAGCACCGTGTCCTCGGCCGACCACGGCTGCGGCTGCAGTCGCAGCAGCCAGTACTCCCAGGGCCGGGCGCGCAGACCTGCGAGCCCGGCATTGACGCCGCGCGCGTAGGTCTCGAGCAGTCTGCGGCGATCCTCGGCAAGACCCGCCACGACCTCGCGAGCCACGCCGCGGAAACCGAAGACGCGCGCGCGCCGGTCGTGCGCGAGCGCGGCTGCGCCGAATAGCTCGGCCAGCTCGCCGGCCGCGACTCGCCTTGCGACGTCCATCTGGAAGTAGCGGTCCTGGGCGTGGGCCAGACCGAGTCCGAATGCGACGTCGGCCAAGTCGCGACCGCGCACCGTGACGCTGCCACGGGCGTCGCGCTCGATCCGGACCGGGGCGCCGACCGCGCCCTGCGCCTCGATACGCCCGTCGAGCGCCGGCAGCGATGCACGCAGCAGCAGCCAGACCGCGAGCAGCACTGCGACGACCAGCACGAGCAGCGCGGCAAGCCCGCGCCCGGCCCAGCGCCCGAGCCGGCGCCAGCCTCTTGCCGACGGCGCGCTCACCGCGCTCATCCGTGGCGACGGACCTGGAGGATCTGCAAGGAATTGGTACCGCCGGAGACGCCCGACAGCTCCCCCTTGGTCAGAATGACGAGATCGCCCTCCTCGACGAGCCCGATGCCGAGCAGCAGCGCGAAGATGGCGCCGTGAAGCTGTGCAGGTTCCGGTGCCTTGACGTCGAATGAGACGGGATAGACGCCACGGTAGAGCGTGACGCGGCGCCGTGTGATCTCGTGACGCGTGAACGCATAGATCGGGATGTCGGAACGGATGCGAGACATGAACAGCGGCGTCGAACCCGATTCGGTGAGCGCAACGATCGCCTTCACCTTGACGAGGTTAGAGGTGTACATCACCGACATCGCGATCGCCTTCTCGATCAGCGTGACGTTGCCCTCGGTGCGATGCCGGGCTCGCTGATGCGAGAGCTGGTAGCGCTCGGCTCCCTCGATGATCTCGGCCATCGCGGCGACCGCCTTGACCGGGAAGCGTCCGGTGGCCGACTCAGCCGAGAGCATCACCGCATCCGTGCCATCCATCACCGCGTTGGCGACGTCGCTGACCTCGGCTCGTGTCGGGACCGGCGAGAGAATCATCGACTCCATCATCTGCGTCGCGGTGATCACGACGCGATCGCGACCCCGCGCCTGCTGGATGATGGTCTTCTGCAGGCCCGTCAGCGCCGCATAGCCCATTTCCACACCGAGGTCGCCGCGCGCGACCATGACGCCGTCGCTGGCGTCGATGATGTCGCTGAGGTGCTCGATCGCTTCCTGGCGCTCGATCTTGGCGATGATTCGCGCGTGCCCCTCGGCGGCGAGGAGCAGCTGCCGCGCCTCGTGTACGTCGGCCGCGTCGCGCACGAACGAAAGTGCAAGGTAGTCGAGCCCATGGAGGGCCGCGAAACGGATGTCGGCCCGGTCCTTGTCGGTCAGTGCCGGCGCGGAGATCCCTCCCCCCTTGCGATTGAGCCCCTTGCGATTCGAGAGCTCGCCGCCGACGATGACCCGCGTCTCGATGCGGGTTCCGGCGACCGCCTCGACCTCGAGGACGATCAGTCCGTCGTTGAGCAGCAGCGTGTCGCCGGGCCGGACGTCGCCCGGCAGGCCCTCGTACGCTACACCGACCTCGGACACGCTGCCCGCCGACTTGTCGAGCGCGGTGTCGAGCGCGAACGACTGCCCCTCGACGAGCTTCACGGCACCCTCGCGGAAGCTCTCGATGCGGATCTTCGGGCCGGCCAGATCGGCGAGGATGCCGACGTAACGGCCCGCGCGCAGCGCAGCGTCGCGCAGCAGGCGGATTCGGCGCAGGTGGTCCTCGTGCGTGCCGTGCGAGAAGTTGATGCGGGCCACGTCGAGCCCGGCCCTGCACATCTCCCATAGAACGTCGGCAGCGTCCGTCGCGGGCCCGAGCGTCGCGACGATCTTGGTGCGTCTGAACATGCCCCTACGATATCAGTGCGTGGCAGCGCGCGCCTCGAGCGCCGCGACCGCCGGCAGGACCTTACCCTCGACGAACTCGAGGAAGGCGCCGCCGCCGGTGGAGATGTAGGAGATTCCGTCGGCGACGCCATACTTCTCGATCGCTGCCAGCGTATCGCCACCACCCGCCACCGAATAGGCGCTGCTGCGCGCGATCGCGGCCGCGATCGCGCGCGTTCCTTCGCCGAACTGATCGAACTCGAACACGCCGACCGGTCCGTTCCAGAGTATGGTGCCCGCCTGCTGCAGCAGAGCGGCGAAGCGCTCTGCGGTATCGGGTCCGATGTCGAGAATCAATTCGTCGGCACCGACCTCGCCGATCGGGCGGACGTCGGCATGCGCAGTCGCCGCGAATTCGCGCGCGACGACTACGTCGGTCGGAAGTGGAATGTCCGCGCCGCGCGCTCGTGCCTTGTCGAGCAGCCTGCGCGCGGTATCGAGCATGTCGGCCTCGTGCAACGACTTGCCGACCGCGATGCCGGTCGCGGCAAGGAAGGTGTTGGCGATGCCTCCGCCGACGATGAGCTTGTCGACCTTGTCGAGCAGTGACTCGAGTACAGTCAGTTTGGTCGACACCTTCGAGCCCGCGACGATCGCGATCATCGGCCGCGCGGGATGGGCGAGCGCGCGCTCGAGCGCCTCGAGCTCGGCGACGAGCAGCGGGCCGGCGCAGGCGATCGGAGCGAAGCGAGCCACGCCTTGCGTACTGGCCTCGGCGCGGTGTGCCGTGCCGAAGGCGTCCATCACGTACACGTCGCAGAGCCCAGCCATCTTCCTCGCCAGCGCTTCCGAGTCCTTCTTCTCGCCCTTGTTGAAGCGTACGTTCTCGAGCAGCACCAGCTCACCGGCCGCGACATCGAAACCGCCGTTGATCCAGTCCTTGATGAGACGCACCGGCCTGCCGAGTTTCTTCGACAGGTCGTCGGCCACAGGCTTGAGCGAATTCTCTTCGCTGTATTCGCCCTCAGTCGGGCGACCCAGGTGCGACATCACCATCACCTTGGCGCCGGCCTTGAGGCAGTGGTTGAAGG
>CAZAWM010000226.1:0-5352 GCA_964488605.1 uncultured Steroidobacteraceae bacterium
CCGATGTACTCGGCGCTGAAGGTCGGAGGTCAGCCGCTTTACCGTCTCGCCCGGCAGGGCCGCGATGTACCCCGCGCGCCTCGACCCATCGAGATTCGCGCGCTGAACGGTCGGCTGGTGGCACCCGACAGGCTCGACTGCGTGCTGCGCTGCGCGAAGGGTCTCTATGTCCGCGTGCTCGCCGAGGACATTGCGCGGGCGCTCGGTACCTGCGGACATGTCACGGCGCTGCGGCGGCTGCAGGTCGAGCCGTTCGACCCGGCCGGTATGCGCACGCTCGAGTCGTGGGCCGCCATGCTCGCCTCGGGCGCAGCGCTGCCGATACTGCCGGCGGACGCCGCGCTCGGGCACCTGCCCGACGTACGGCTGGATGCGCAGGAGGCCGATCGCATCCTGCTCGGGCAGGCGGTCCGCCGGGCGGTACCGTTGGCGCAGGTCGTGCGCTTGTACGGGCCGGCTGCCGAGTTCCTCGGGCTCGGCAGCGTCGCCGAATCAGGTCTGATTCGGCCGAAGCGGCTGTTCGTCCGCTCGGGACGGGCCAGTGCGGACCGACTCGGCCGGATCCCCGGTGGCGCTTGAGGCGCCCCTGTGCTGCGAGTAGAATGCGCGGCCTTCAATACGAGCGTAAACGCTGATTTTGCTAAAGGATCTCTCCTGATGGCTCTCGATCCTGCGAAGAAGAGCGGAATCGTTGCGCAGTTCCGCCGCGGCCCCAAGGACACCGGGTCGCCCGAAGTCCAGATCGCGCTGCTCTCTGAGCGCATCAACGGGCTCGGTCAGCATTTCTCTACGCACACCTCTGATCATGCCTCACGCCGCGGTCTCGTCAAGATGGTCAATCAGCGTCGCAAGCTGCTCGACTATCTGAAGTCGACGCAGCCCACGAAGTATCAGGAAGTGGTCGAGCGGCTCGGTCTGCGCCGCTGATCGACAGCCGCCCGAAGGCCGCGCCATCCAGAGCGCGGCCTTCTCGCTTTTCCACGAGATCGAGGTAGGTAGCGTGAGCTCCATCAAGCGAAGTTTCCAGTTCGGTGCCCAGACGGTGACCCTAGAGACGGGTGAGGTTGCCCGCCAGGCCGACGCGTCCGTCGTCGCCTCCATGGGCGACACTGTCGTGCTCTGCACAGTGTGCGCAAAGAAAACGCCGACCCCAGGGCGCGATTTCTTTCCGCTGACGGTCAACTACGTCGAGAAGACTTACGCTGCGGGGCGTATCCCCGGCGGCTTCTTCAAGCGCGAAGGCCGGCCGACCGAGAAGGAGACGCTGACCTCGCGCCTGATCGACCGGCCGATCCGGCCGCTGTTTCCGGATGGGTTTTACAACGACGTCCAGGTCATCGCCACCGTGATCTCGCTCGATCCGGACATCGATGCCGACATTCCCGCGATGCTCGGCAGCTCAGCCGCTCTGGCTCTCTCGGGCGTTCCTTTCAAAGGGCCGATAGGTGCCGCTCGCGTCGGCTACAAGGACGGCAGGTACCTGCTCAACCCCGGAGCCAAGGAGCTTGCAAGCTCGCAGCTGCATCTCGTCGTCGCCGGTACCAAGGACGCCGTGCTGATGGTTGAGTCCGAGGCGTCGGAACTCAGCGAGGAGGTCATGCTCGGCTCAGTGGTGTTCGGTCACGAGCAGATGCAGGTCGCCATCGACGCGATCAACTCGATGGTGCGGGAGGCGGGGAAACCGCGCTGGGACTGGCAGCCGGACGCCGCGAATGCCGAAGCGGAGAAGACAGTCGCCGCCGAGGCCGAGGCCGCGCTCAGTGAGGCCTACCGGATCACCGAGAAGCAGGCCCGGCAGGAGCGCGTCGGCGCAATCAAGAAGGCGGTCATCGAAAAGCTGGCCGGCGGCGAGGCGCCGGCGTTCGGCGCTGAACTGATCGATGGCGAGCTGTTCAAACTCGAGAGCCGTATCGTTCGCGAGCGCATTCTCAAGGGCGAGCCGCGCATCGATGGCCGTGACGCGACGACGGTGCGCCCGATCACGATCAAGGTCGGAGTGCTGCCGCGCACGCACGGTTCGGCGCTGTTCACACGCGGCGAGACGCAGGCGCTCGTCGTCACGACGCTTGGTACCGGTCGCGACGCGCAGATCATCGACGCGCTCGAGGGCGAGCGTCGCGAACCTTTCATGCTGCATTACAACTTCCCGCCTTTCTGTGTCGGCGAGACCGGCCTGATGACTGGACCGAAGCGGCGCGAGATCGGCCACGGCAATCTCGCGCGCCGCGGCGTGATGGCGGTCATGCCCGACATGGCGAAGTTCCCGTATGTCGTGCGCATCGTCTCGGAGATCCTCGAATCGAACGGATCTTCGTCAATGGCCACGGTATGCGGCACCTCACTGTCGCTGATGGACGCGGGCGTCCCGATCAAGGCACCGGTCGCCGGCGTCGCGATGGGCCTGGTACTGGACGGCAGTCGCTACAAGGTCATCACGGACATCCTCGGTGACGAAGATCACCTCGGCGACATGGATTTCAAGGTTGCCGGCACCAAGGATGGCATCACTGCGCTGCAAATGGACATCAAGGTCGAGGGCATCACGCCGGAGATCATGAAGGTAGCGTTGGCGCAGGCCAAACAAGGTCGCCTGTACATCCTCGAGGAGATGAACAAGGTCATCTCCAGGCCGCGCGAGAAGATGTCGGAATGGGCGCCGACCATCATAACGCTGAAGATCGATCCGGAGAAGATCCGTGACGTGATTGGCAAGGGCGGTGCGGTGATACGCCAGATCACCGAGGAAACCGGCACGACGATCGACATCGAGAACGACGGCACGGTAAAGATCGCATCGGTCAACGGCGCTGCCGGTCGCGAAGCGAAGGCACGCATAGAGCTGATCACCGCGGACGTCGAGGTCGGGCGGGTCTACGAGGGGAAGGTCGCGCGACTGATGGATTTCGGCGCATTCGTCACCATCCTGCCGGGACGTGACGGTCTCGTACACATCTCGCAGATCTCCAACGAACGCGTCGAGCGCGTCTCCGACAAGCTCAAGGAAGGCGACACGGTTCGCGTCAAGGTGCTCGAGGTCGATCGCCAGGGACGCGTACGCCTGTCGATCAAGGACGCGGACAACGGGCGCTGAGTGACGGGGGCGGATACCCCGCGCGCCTACACGGTTGAAAGGAACGGGTGCCCGGCAATGGCGCCGGGCGCCTGCGCTTCTGACTGTGTGTCGGCGGAACCGCTAGTCCTCGGTTCGCGACCGCTTGTCGCTGGCCGGCGCTTCACTGCCGAGATGTACGCCGGTGACCTTGACGATCGTGCGGAAAATCTCGTCCTGCACTGCGCGCCAGCGCTGATAGTTCTTCTCAGCGATCTCCGCGGCCGCCTCGACTGGATCCACGCCCACCACGGTCCTGACGCGATCGCGGATCTCGCGCTGCTGAGCAGTGAACAGCTTGAGACTCTGTTCCAAGTAGCTGCCAATCAGTCCCTGCATGACGCCGCCGTAGGACCGAATGACCTGGGCCAGGAAGTCGCGACTGAGCACCGGCTCGGCAGCTCCCTCCTGCTCGGCGATGACTTGCAGCAGGATGCTGCGCGTGATGTCCTGACCCGACCGCTTGTCGAGGACCACGAAATCGACGCGTTCGAGCACGAGCCTACGGACGTCTGCGAGCGTGATGTATCGGCTTTCGACCGTGTCGTAGAGCCGACGGTTCGGATACTTCCTGATGACCCTGGGTTCGCTCATCGCTCGCTCCCGAGGAGTCTGTCCGGAGCCCAAGCCTAGTACAGAGGGGGGCGCACCCCCAAACAGGACCGACCGAGCACGGTTCAGGTGCCTAGCCGCACCTCGCGCAATCCCCGCAGCCGCATCGGATCCCAGTGCTCGATAGCCCAGGACCAAAAACGGGCAATCTCCCAGTCTGCATGATCAGGTGGCGGTGGATGTCGCAGCAGCGCCATGGCTGCGCCGAGCGCTGCTGTGGGACTGAGACCGGCGACGGGCAGGCTGCGGCGTGACTTGGCGAGCTTGCTTCCGTCGGGCTCCACGACCAGCGGCAGATGCGCATACCGCGGCGTCGGTAGGCCGAGCACCTGCTGCAGACCGAGCTGCCAGGGCGTACTGCGGAGCAGGTCGGCGCCGCGCACGACATCGGTGACGCCGGCTGCCGCATCGTCGACGACGACCGCTAGCTGGTAGGCGATCAGGCCGTCGCGACGCCGGACGACGACGTCTCGATAGGCGACCGGCTCGGCCTGCTGGAGGCCCTGGAAGCGGTCTGACCAGCGTAGTGCTCCGCCATCGGCGGGCATGCGGAAGCGCAACGCGTTGCCAGCGTGCGGCAGACGGCGGGCATGGCAGTCGGCCGCGCAACCGCCATCATCCGCCCCGGCGGCGGCAAGCGTCCGGCGCGTGCAGGCGCAGGCGAACAGGTATCCGGCGCGGTCGAGCGCTGCGAGGGCGCGATCGTGCGCCGCGCGGTGGCGGCTCTGCAGGTCGACCTCGCCGTGCCACACGAAGCCGAGGCAGCGCAGGGTCTCTACGATACGCTCGGCGGCGCCGGGTACGTTTCGCAGCGGGTCGATGTCCTCGATCCGTAAACGCCAGACACCGCCCTGCTGGCGCGCTTCCAGGTAACTGCCGACGGCGGCTACCAGCGAGCCGATGTGGAGATCTCCGGTCGGTGACGGCGCAAACCGCCCGATGTAGTGACGCTTCGATGGCCGACCGGCGACAGGTGGACCGACCGACATCGCGGGGTCCGGGCGCCCGCCCTGCTCAGCGGTAGCGGTCGTCGCGCTCGCCGTACTGCCGCTCGCGGCGCTCGCGGCGCTCCTGAGCCTCGATCGAGAGCGTGGCCACCGGCCGGGCCTCGAGGCGCTTGATGCCGATTTCCTCGCCGGTCTCGAGGCAGTAGCCGTAGGTGCCGTCTTCGATGCGCTTGAGCGCTTCCTCGATCTTGCGGATCAGCTTGCGCTCGCGGTCGCGGGTGCGCAGCTCGAGCGCAAACTCGGACTCGAGGGTGGCACGGTCGTTGGGGTCGGGCGGATTGGCGGCTTCGTCCTTCATGTGCGTCATCGTACGGTCGACCTCTTCCATGAGGTCCTGCTTCCAGCTCTCCAGGATGCGCCGGAAGTGTTCGAGCTGCTCCTTGCCCATGTACTGCTCGCCCTTGCGCTCGATGTACGGCTGTACGTTGCGCGGGCCGAGCAGCAGGTTGTGGCGCTCTTCTTCGCCGGTTTCCTCATCCTCGACGGGGGCGACGAAGCGACGGCTCTTGGCGGGCACGGCTACGGCACGCGCCCCCGTGAACTCGCGCGCGGGTGCCACGCTCTTGCCCAACTCGGCGGCGGCCGGCTTGGCCACCGCTGCCTGTTCAGGCTTCGGGGCCGGCC
>CAZAWM010000227.1:0-5324 GCA_964488605.1 uncultured Steroidobacteraceae bacterium
CGGCAGCATGGCGTCAGTCACGGATGTCGCGTCCGGTCAGCTTGATGAACACGTCCTCGAGGTTGGCGGCGCGGCGCAGCACGCGCAGCCTTGGCTCGCGCGCGAGCGCTTCGAGCAGCGGCTCGGGATCGTGCGTGTAGCAGAAGGCCGTTTCGCCGCTGACCTCAACGCGTTCGGCGAGCGTGCGAGCGTGACACTCTGCCCACCCGGTAACGCCATCGCCGTAGATCTCGAGCACGATCGGCTCGATCAGCGATTCGATCAGCCGGCGCGGCGTATCCATGGCGATAATGCGGCCGGCGTCCATGACACAGAGCCGGTCGCAGAGGCGCTCGGCCTCATCCATGAAGTGCGTCGTCAGGATCAGGGTCTTGCCCTGCTTGGCGAGCCGGCGCAGAGCATCCCAGATCAGGTGACGCGCCTGCGGGTCGAGCCCGGTCGTCGGCTCGTCGAGGAACAGGATATCGGGATCGTTGACCAGCGCGCGGGCGAGCGTCAGTCGCCGTTTCATGCCACCCGAGAGCGAGTCGATCCTGGCCGTGGCCCGATCGCCGAGACCGGCGTACTCGAGCAGCAGTGGCGCGCGCGCGCGAGCCTCGCGCGCCGCGATGCCGAAGTAGCGCGCATAGATGACGAGATTTTCGGTGACCGTGAAATCGGGGTCGAGGTTGTCGAACTGCGGCACCACCCCGACGCGATAACGCGCCTCGCGTGCGGCTTCGGGCACGGGCAGGCCGCCGAGCCGGATCTCGCCCGAATCGGGGGCGGTCAGGCCGAGGCAGCAGCGTAGGGTGGTCGTCTTGCCGGCGCCGTTGGGGCCGAGCAGGCCGAAACACTCGCCACCCTCGACACGGAAGCTCACGCCATCGACGACGCGACGGCCGCCGTAGCTCTTGACCAGTAGCCTGACGTCGAGCACGACGCGGTCAGCGCGACTGCAGCGCGGGACGGATACCCAGCACCTGGCAGTAGCGCTCGTCGCAGGCACCGCAGCGCCCGTCGGCCCTGCACCAGCGCAGGCTCTTGCCGTTGACGCGGCCCCAGAACAGACCCCGGGGATCGGCGTCGAACTCGCGAAGTAGTTCGACGAAGTGGGAGCTGCGCGGCATCGACACATACCGACGCCAGCGCGCTGGCTGCTCGGCTCCTGCTTCGGGCGGGGCTGCATTGAAGAAGAACGTCCAGTCGCTGTACGCCGCGCGGTAACGAAACTGCGCCAGCGGAAACGGCTGGGCGGTGCCAGGCACGCCGCAGATCCTGCGCAGTTCGTGGATCGTCGCGCGGTCGGGGTCCAGTCGGTGGCGTAACACGGCCGCGAAGCGCGCCGTCGGCGGGCAGATGCGCTCGCAGTACGCTGACAGGAGGCGCTCGACGAGGCGCGCGGTATGCTCGGGTATCACGTTCACGAATGACGTCCGATGTCGCCATCTAGACTAGCCTCTGGGCATGCCGCGTGGAAGGATGGGACGGTGACCACTCACGATCGGTCCCTGTCTGCCGCTCGTATCGAGCTCGAAGGCTCCGTCGCCTGCGACGCTCTTGCACTCGGGCAGCTGCGCCTGCGTGGTCGCCTGGCCGCGCCGGACGGACGAGCGGCCATCGTCGACATCGAGCTCGGCGGCACGGCACCGCCCTGGCCTCTCGCGCTCGACGGTGCGACGCTCGAGTTTGCAATGCCGCCGGCGCGGGGCGTCGTGCTGCGCTCCGCCGGGCGGGAGTGGTCACTGCCCGATGCGACCCTCTTCATGCATATCGATTTCGGCGCAGAATCGGCGACGGCGATCGCGCCGCAACCCGTGCCGTGGCGCAAGCGCCTGTTCTGGCGGGTGCTGCTCGCCTTGCTGCGCACGAGGCCGGGACGACGCTGGCTGACTCGCCGCTACGGTGCCTGAACGTGCAATTCGGTCTGATCCTGCTCACCTTCGTCGCGGGCATGGGGCTCGCCGTGCAGGTCTCCATGAACGCCGCGATCGGCCAGGCGTTCGGGCGCCCCGTACTCGGCGCGCTGCTGAACTTCGTCGTCGGCCTGATCGCGCTGTCGATCTATGCCACCGTGATCCGCACGCCGGTGCCGACCCGGGAGATGATCGCGAGCGCGCCGGTCTGGGCCTGGCTCGGCGGCCTGATGGGCGCGTTTTACGTGACGATCACCACCGTCGCCGGGCCGCGGCTCGGCGCCGTCGTCATTCTCGCGGCGGCGGTGGCCGGGCAGATGATCGCCTCGCTGATCGTCGATCACTACGGGCTGCTCGGGTTCCCCGAGCAGCCCGTCACCGCCGCGCGGCTACTGGGCGTGCTGCTGCTGTGCGCCGGCATCGCGCTGGTCGCACGATGACCCTCGACGGCCGCGTATCGAGCCGGCGCCAAGATAGTCGAGCTGCGCGGCGCTTTCCTGCACCGCGAAGCGTGTGCGCTCTAGTGCCTCCTCGACATCGCGTACGGCGCGCTCGGCAGCGAGCCGATCGAGCAGCGACAGGCGCCCTGCCTCGTAGCCTCGCACCGCGAGCGAGGCCGCTGAGCGTGCAGCTGGCAGACCCGATTCGCTCAACGCGCGCAGCTCCGTGGCAGCGGCCGTCTGCGCGGCGCTCGCGGTCGCGAAGGCGTCGGTGAGCGCGCGGCGCGCCTCGGCGACCGCCAGGCGTGCCTGCACGAGTTCGCTGCGTGCCGCTGCGAGGCCGACTGCGTTGCGGTCCCAGAGCGGCAGCGGCACGGACAGGCCGAGCGTCAGGGCCCGATCCTCGTCGGGCGTCGCATCCGCGAAGCGGCGTATGCCAACGGATAGCGTCGCATCGGGGATGGACTTACGGCGCGCCAGCCTCGCGAGCGACTCAAGCTCCGCCTCGCGTGCGCGCTGCCGTCGCAGATGCGGATGCTGCTCGGGGTCGAACGCGACCGCGACCGGCGCGGCGGGCGACTGGTCGAACCAGGTATCGTCGAGCCGCTCGGGCACCGTCTCGACACCGAGCCAGCGGCCGAGGGCGCGTCGTGCGATCGCGGCTTCCCCGCGCGAACGGTTCAGCGCACCGAGGCTCGTCGTCGCCTCGACTTCGATGCGCGCGAGTTGCAACTCCGCTTCGAGACCGGCGACGACGCGCCGCCGGACCGCATCGCGCAGCGTCAGCGTCGCGGCGTGGCGCTCCCGTGCCAGCGTCGCGAGCCGGTCGGTAAGCAGGACGCGCGCATAAGCGATCGTGACCTCGCGCCGCGTCTCGCGCTGCGCGAGTTCGAGACCGAGGCAAGCCTGCTCGACGCCGGCGGCGGCGGCCTCGACGCGTACGCTTCGCTTGCCACCGATCGCCATCGACTGATGCAGTGCGACGGTTGTCTCGGCGGCATCGAAGTCACGAAAGCGGCCCTTGCCGAAAACGTTCTCGGCCTCGAGCGACAGCTCCGGATTGGACGGGCGGCGCGCCTGGACGAGCTGCGCCTGCGCGAGTTCCGCCGCGGCGTCGGCCACGGCGAGCGCGGGACCCGACTCGAGGGCGCGCTGCAGGGCGGCCTCCAGGGTCAGGGTCTCCGTTCCCGCGCCGAGCACCGACGTCCCGGCCGCGAGGGCCGCGCTCGCGAGCAGTAACGGTGCGGTCCGACGGTAGTATTCAGCGCGCATGGCGGTCGTTCTTCGTCGACGCGAAACGTGCCTGGGCCGGCTTCTGGCCGGGCATGTCCAGCGAGGCGCGCAGCGCCCACTGCCTCGGCAAGGGCTGGGTCGACGTCAGGATGCCGGTCGACCTGACTGCGGGCGTCAGAATACGGATGCCTCGCTCGACCATACCGATCTCCTTGCGGTGTCTCCTGGATCAATAGACATTGGCGGGCGTGCCTTGCACTCGGCGCTCGGCGAGCCGGGCGAGCGCCGCGGCCCCGAAGCGCTCGAGCAGCAGCGGCGTGACGACCGCATCGAGCAGCGTCGCCGTGAACAGGCCACCGAAGATAGTCACCGCCACTGGATGCAGGATCTCCTTGCCCGGCTCGCCGGCGCCGACCAGCAGCGGTACGAGGGCGACGCCGGCCGACACGGCGGTCATCAGCACGGGTGTCATGCGCTCGAGGCAGGCGCGCCGGATGGTCGCCCGATCGAAGGGCTGCCCCTCGAGCAGCACGAGATTGAGCGTGTGACTGATCTTCAGGATGCCATTGCGTGCCGTGATGCCGGTCAGCGTGATGAAGCCGACCATGGTCGCGACCGACAGGTCGAGTCCGGCGATCCGGATCGCGGCGACCGACCCGACCAGCGCGAGCGGCACATTGCCCATGACGATCAGCGCGAGCGGCGCGGACTCGTAGCGTGAGTACAGCACGACGAAGATCAGTGCCAGGGAAACCAGCGAAAGCAGCAGGATCGTGCGCGCCGCTTCCTGCTGGGCGCGGAACTGCCCTTCGATACGCAGCGAATACCCGCTGGGCAGATCGAGCGCTGCGAGTCGCTGCTGCATCGCTGCGACGACGCGATCGGCCGCGCCGCCCTCGAGGTTGCCCGAGACGACGATGCGGCGCCGGCCGTCCTCGCGCTGGATCTGGTTCGGTCCGTCGCCGACCTCGACCGCAGCGAGGCGCGCGAGTGGCACGGCACCGCGCGGGGTCTCGATCAGCAGCGTCTCGAGTGCCTCACGCGTGCGCGCGGTGTCGGCGAGCCTCAGCGTGACGGCGAAGCGTCTCGGGCCATCGATGACCTCCGCGATGCGCTGGCCGCCCGACAGCATGTCGATCTGTCGCGCCACCTGGGCGGGCGTCACGCCGTGCCAGCGCGCCGCGTCGTCGTCGACGCGCACGTGAATCTCGGGCGCACGCACCTGGCGCTCCAGGCGCAGATCGACGAGCCCGGGTACGCCGGAGACGAGCTGTTCGGCGCGTGCGCCCAGCGCCCGAAGCGTGTCGAGATCGTCGCCCGAGATCTTCACGACGACCTGGGCCTGCACGCCGGAGAGCAGGTGGTCGAGCCGATGGCTGATCGGCTGTCCCAGAGACACCGACGCCGGCAGCACCTCGAGTCGCTGGCGGATGTCGGCGAGCACCGCATCAAGCGGGCGTCCGCCGTCGCCGATCTGCAGGTCGATCTCGTTGAAGTGCACGCCCTCGGCGTGCTCGTCGAGCTCCGCTCTGCCGGTACGGCGGCCGACCGACTCGATCTCCGGGACCGTCCGAAGGATACGCTCCGCCTCCGTGCCAAGCCGTTCCGAATCGCTGAGTGCGATGCCCGGACTGAAAATCACGGAGACCAGGACAGTGCCCTCGTTGAAGGTCGGCAGGAAGCTGCGCGGCAGTGTCCACGCGCCGATGGCCGCGATGGTCACCGCCGCGGCGGCGATGGCCAGCACGGGCCCGGG
>CAZAWM010000228.1:0-5015 GCA_964488605.1 uncultured Steroidobacteraceae bacterium
CGCCGGGCTCTATTTCGCAGGCCAGATCAACGGCACGACCGGATACGAGGAAGCCGCGGCGCAGGGTCTCGTCGCCGGCATCAATGCCGCGCTCGCCGTCGCGGAGCGCGAGCCGTGGCTGCCGGCGCGCAGCGAGAGCTATCTCGGCGTGCTGATCGACGACCTGACCACGCGCGGCACGAGTGAGCCGTATCGGATGTTCACGAGCCGCGCCGAGCATCGCCTGCTGCTGCGCGAGGATAACGCGGACCTGCGCCTGACGCCGCGCGGCCGCGAACTGGGGCTGGTCGATGACGAGCGCTGGGAGTTCTTCAACCGCAAGCGTGCCGGCGTCGCCGCCGAGCAGCGCCGCCTCGAGAGCACCCGGGTGCGGCCGGGCACGGCGAACGCATGGGCCGAGCGCGTGCTCGGCGCGCCGCTCGCGCGCGAGCTGTCGCTGCTCGAGCTGCTGCGCCGACCAGAGGTCGGCTATGCGCATCTCGATGAGCTCGTTCGCGAACTGGCGCTCGACGGCGGCGAGGACTTCGCGCGCATCGACGAGCGGCTGCCGCGCGAGGTCCGCGCGCAGCTCGAGGTCATCGCGAAGTACAGCGGCTATATCGAGCGGCAGCACGAGGAGGTCGAGCGGCAGCGCCGCCACGAGCGGACGCGGCTGCCCGAAGATCTCGACTATGCGGCGATCCCGGGACTGTCGACCGAGGTGCGCCAGAAGCTTGCGGCAGCGCGGCCGTCGACGCTGGGGCAGGCGGGGCGGCGCCGGGGGGTCCGGCGGGGGGGGTTTTCATTTCTGCTTATCTGGCACAAGATGCGGGCGTGCTGTGGGGGCGGCGCGCGCACGACCGCGGTTCGGACGGGAGCCCCTTGACGGCCCATAATGAGAATGATTATCGTTTGCTCATGATGGAAGTGAACCTGAAACCGGCCGTGCCGACACGCTCGCGCCCGGCATCCGCCGGCACGATGCCCCGACGTCTCGACAGTCGCGAGCTGTTCCGCGGCGGCCGCGAGGTCCGCATCGATCATCAGGGCGTCGAGTACCGTCTGCGGCGGACGCGTCACGAGAAACTGATTCTGACCAAATAATTCGCCCACGCCAGCTCCGACGGGTTGTTTCTCTCCCTCCCCGTCCAGCCAGCCAGAGCTCCGGGTGCGCTGCGCGCACCGCAGAACTGTTGCTGGAGGCTGGATGTCCCTGTCGGATCGCATATCGATAGCTCTCTCCTGGGCGCTGCTCAGCACGGTGTCGTCGCCGCTGCTGGCCGCGGAGCAGGTCGCCGAGTCGCAGCTGCAGGAGGTGACGATCACCGCGACGCGCACGCCGCGCGCCCTGCTCGAGGCGCCGGCCACCGTCAGCGTCATCGACGCTAGGCGCATCGAGCGCGAGCTCGCCTCCGACATCAAGGAACTGGTGCGCTACGAGCCCGGCGTCTCGGTGCGTCATGCGCGCGCCCGCTTCGGTCTCACCGATTTCAACATCCGCGGCATCGAGGGCAACCGCGTGCTGCTTGAAGTCGATACCGTGCGACTGCCCCAGGCCTTCGCGATCGGCAGCTTCTCGAATGCGACACGCGACGGCGTCGATGTCGATCTGCTCAGGCGCGTCGAGATCGTGCGCGGCGCGGCCTCGGCGCTCTATGGTTCGAATGCGATCGGCGGCGTCGTTGCGTTCACGACCAGGGATCCCGACGACCTTCTGCGTGAGGGGCGATCGCTCGGCGGACTGCTCAAGCTGGCCTATGGCGAGGAGGACGACGGGACTGCGGCAACCGGGGCTCTGGCCGCGCGTGCCGGTCAGTGGTCCGGTCTGCTGGCCTATACCCGGCGCGACAGCGGCGCGCTCGACAACCAGGGGCAGAACGACACTCCGACTCTGGCGCGCACCACGCCCAATCCCCAGGATAGTTACTCGGACAGCTTTCTCGTCAAGGCTCTTTGGCAACCCGACGACGCCTACACATGGCGCCTGACGCTCGAACAGTCACGTACCGACGTCTTCACTGACGTCATCAACGCACGCACCACCACGCCGGCGCTCAGTGTGCTGTCACTGCTCGGTAACGACGAACAGCAACGTACCCGCGTCACGATCGCTCAGGAATTCCGGCTCGACGGGCGCTTCATCGACGGCGGCGAATGGCGCCTGTATCGCCAGGATAGCGACACCACGCAGTACACCAGCGAGGAGCGCCGCGTCACGGCAGGACCGCTTACCACCTTTCGGCTGCGAGAGCGTGTCTTCCGCTTCGTCGAGGACGCGACCGGCGCCGAACTGACGTTGCGCAAGGCGCTCGACACCGGCGCCGTCGATCACCTGCTGACCTGGGGGGTCGAGTTTCTCGAGAGCGACATCGCGCAGAGCCGCGATGGGTTCGAGCTGAACCGTACGACCGGCTTACGCTCGTCGTTCGTCGGCATCGAGAACTTCCCGGTCCGTGACGTGCCGCTGACGCGCACGCGCGAGGCCGGGTTCTACATTCAGGATGAACTGCAACTCGGCGCCTGGTCACTGACTCCGGCGCTGCGCGTCGATCGCTACGAGCTCGAGCCGACGCCCGATCCGGTCTTCACCGCCGACAACCCGGGCGTCGTCCCCGCCGCGCTGCGTGACACGACGCTGTCACCGCGTCTAGGCGTCGTCTGGCGCGCCGCGGATCAGCTCGCCGTCTTCGCCAGCTACAGCGCCGGCTTCCGGGCGCCACCGTTCAACGACGTGAACATCGGCTTCACGAACTTCATCGGCCGCTATACGGCGCTGCCTAACCCGGACCTCAAGCCCGAAAGCAGCGACAACCGGGAAGTCGGCATCCGCTGGACGCGCGGCGCCGCGTTTGCCGCGCTGTCGCTGTACTCGAACCGCTACAACGATTTCATCGAATCGCTCGCCTTCGTCGGCATCCAGCCGGGTACCGGCTTTACGATATTCCAGTCCCGCAACGTCGCCGACGTCGAGATTCACGGGGCTGAACTGACCGCCGCGCTCCCTCTGGAGCGCTGGGTGGCTGGCCTTCGGCTGCGTGGCGCGTTCTCGTGGAGCGAGGGCGATGATCGCACCGACGACGTTCCGCTGAACACCGTCGACCCGGCGCGCGCGGTCGTCGGTCTCGAGTATCGCCCCGCCGGGCGCTCCTGGGGGCTCGAGCTCGTGACGACCGCCGTCGAGCGCAAGCGCCGCATCGACCAGAGCGGCGGACCGTTCTTCGCACCGCCCGGCTACGTGACTTTCGACCTGATCGGTGACTGGCGCCTGAACGATCGCGCGACGTTGAACTTCGGCGCGTTCAACCTCACCGACCGTACGTACTGGGAGTGGGCCGACGTGCGCGGCCGCACCGCCAGCGACCCTGCCCTCGATTTCTATACCCACCCCGGCCGCAGCCTCGGCGCGCAGCTGCGCCTGAGCTGGTGAACCTGCCTCTGCGAGACGCCACGGCTGAGGAGCACCACCGATGACTCTGCCCCGCTGCAAGCTGGTTGTGCGAACCGCGAGCGCATTGCTGCTCGCCGCCGCATCGCTCACCCCCGCCGCCGAGGGCCCACCCATCGGCGCGGCGACACCGCCTGCCGCGACCACGCCGCCCTTGGCTGACCGCGTCGCGATACTCGCGATGGCCGGCGAGTATCGGGTCACGTTCCGCTTCGATGAGACCGTGGGCCTGCGCACTGGCTATCAGCCTCAGCCCACCAAGACCTCCGCGGGGACGGAACTCGTGGTCGTCGTCGAGGACAGCCCCACGCGTATCTTGCTGCAGCATCTGCTGCTCGATCCGCGTCGCAATGCCGTCGTCAAACACTGGCGCCAGGACTGGAGCTGGCAGGAGCGGTCGCTGCTCGAGTTCCGCGGCGACCGTCGTTGGGTGCGACGCGAACTCGGTGCGGCGGAAACGGCCGGTCGCTGGGTGCAGAGCGTCTACGAGGTCGACGACAGTCCCCGCTACGCGAGCCTCGGTCGCTGGGAACACCGCGGGCAGATGTCGGAGTGGACGTCAGAGTCGACTTGGCGCCCGCTGCCGCGCCGTGAGCACACGACGCGCAACGACTACGACGTGCTAGTCGGCGTCAATCGCCACATCATCACGCCGTGGGGCTGGGTGCACGCGCAGGACAACGCGAAGCTCGATCTGCGACGTAATCCCTCGGAACCCTGGCTCGTTCGCGAGACCGGCGTCAACACCTATCGGCGTATCAGCGACGTCGATTTTTCGGCCGCTCGGGAGTACTGGCGCCGGACCTCCGAGTACTGGGATGCAGTTCGGCGCGCCTGGGCGCGGCGCTTGGGTACCTCGCCGACCGTGCTGATCGAGCTCGAGGTCGACGGCGTACCTGTCATGGACTCACTGCTCGGGCTCGCCGATGACGATGCACAGCCGCTCGCCGAACGTATGGGGCGCGCCGACGCAGTGATCGCCAAGGCCGCGCGCGAAACCGCGGCGCTCACACGCCGATGACCCGGAACGGCACGGTACGTCTTGCGGATGTCGGCTTCGCCGCCCAGCTTCTCGTTTGGGCAGCGCGCCAGTGGATTCGAATTGATCACCCCTGTGCGCCGGCCGCACGTCGACTCGGTGAGGCCTTCGCGCGGCTCGGTGCGTCGGATGCGCTCGCGGCGCTCGACGCGGTGCTGGGTCGGCTTGCGCGCTGGGCTTGCCGTTCCCTCGATTTTCGCGCCGGAGGAGACCTGACGCTGGGACGCGACGAGCAGGGGCTGATCGACGTGATCGACGCGCTGCAAGCTCAGCCAGCCGATCGCTCTCTATGCCGCTGTCAGGGCGTGGCTGCAGACATCGTCGCCTCGTGGGTGGCGGAAGAACACCGCCCCGCAATGCAGGCACAACTCGCCGAGCTGGCCATGGCGCTCGGTTCCGCGGGTCTGCGCGTCAGCTGCGCGGCGCGCGAAGCGCACGGCAGCCATTCGCAATGTATCCACTAAAAAATCAGGGGAAGGAGTCACTGTGTCCTTTGCTATCCGCGTACCGATTCAAGTCGCCGTTCTCTCCGTCACGCTGCCCTTTGGTCTG
>CAZAWM010000229.1:0-5009 GCA_964488605.1 uncultured Steroidobacteraceae bacterium
TTGCCGAAGATGCTGGTGATCTGAAAGGTATAGACGATCCCGCGCCGGACCCGACGGGACCGGCGGTCGCGTAGGGACCGTCGGCGCACGGCCCCTATAATCGATCGCATTCGAGGAGATGGCCTTGCAGCGTCTGCATGTCGAGCTCGGCGCGCGTTCCTACCCGATCCTGATTGGCTCCGGTCTGCTCGGCCGCGCCGATCTGTTCGAGGAATACGTCGCCCGTACCGCCACCCTTGGTGGCGACCGGCCGACGAACGACTTCCTGCTGGTCACCAATACGACGGTCGGCCCGCTGTACGCCGAGCGCGTATACGCGTCGCTGCCGGGCCGGCGCATCGTCGAGGTGGTGCTGCCCGACGGTGAGCAGCACAAGACGCTCGCGAACGTGTCGTCGATCTTCGACGTGCTGGTGGCGAACCGGTACGCGCGCGACGCCTGCGTGCTCGCGCTCGGCGGCGGCGTAGTCGGCGACCTGGCCGGCTTCGCGGCCGCGTGCTATCAGCGCGGCATCGACTTCGTGCAGCTGCCGACGACGCTGCTCGCCCAGGTCGACTCTTCGGTCGGCGGCAAGACTGGCGTCAATCACCCGGGTGGCAAGAACCTCATCGGCGCCTTTCATCAGCCGCGCGCCGTGCTCGCCGACACGGACACGCTCGCGACCCTGCCGGTTCGCGAGCTCCGCGCCGGCATCGCCGAGATCATCAAGTGCGCGCTTATCGGGGACGAAACGCTGTTCGCCTGGCTCGAGGATCGCATGGAGGCACTGCTCGCGCGCGACCCCGCGGCCCTCGGTCACGCGATCCGCAAGTCCTGCGAGATCAAGGCGGCCATCGTCGCCCGCGACGAGCGCGAGAGCGGCGATCGCGCGCTGCTCAATCTCGGCCACACGTTCGGCCATGCGATAGAGGCCGTGCAGCAGTACCGAGGCCTGCTGCATGGCGAGGCTGTAGGCGCGGGTCTCGCGATGGCGGCAAGCTTCTCCGTAAGCGCCGGTCTGATGGACGAGGCCGACGCAAAGCGCGTGCGCACGCTGCTGGTGCGTGCCGGCCTGCCGATCGAGGCGCAGGACGTGCCGGGCGAGGCCGCCCTCGAGGCAATGCGCATCGACAAGAAGGTGCAGTCTGGCCGCATGCGTTTCGTGCTGATGCGCGGCATCGGCCGCAGCTTCGTGACCGCCGACTACCCCGAACAGGCACTCGCCGCGACGCTCGAGACGCACTTCGGCTGAATCCAGCTCACGGGGATCCTCACGTATCACGTCGTGCCGGGCTAGGTGAAGGCGGCCGCCCTCGTCAAGCTGCCCAACCTCAGGTGTGGCGGAGGGCGGCGCGCTGACGCGCCTATACTAGCGGTGTCGTGAGCCACCGCGGTCCTTACGCTCCATTGTCCGTCGCGCCCTACGCCGCGCGCGCCGACCGCTCGCGCGGCCGCCGTCACCCCGAGCCGCCGCCGCAGCTGCGTGGCGAGTACCAGCGCGACCGCGACCGCATCATCCACTGCAACGCGTTCCGGCGGCTCACCTACAAGACTCAGGTGTTCGTCAATCACGAGGGCGACCTTTATCGCACCCGCGTCACGCACTCGCTCGAGGTCGCGCAGATCGGCCGCACACTGGCGCGGACGCTCGGTGTCGACGAGGACCTGACCGAGGCGATCTGCCTCGCGCACGATCTCGGCCACACGCCGTTCGGCCATGCCGGGCAGGACGCGCTCAACGAATGCATGCGTGAATTCGGCGGCTTCGAGCATAACCTGCAGTCACTTCGCGTGGTCGACGAGCTCGAGGAGCGCTATGAGGGCTTCCAGGGCCTGAACCTGATGTTCGAGACGCGCGAGGGCATCCTCAAGCACTGTTCGGTGACCGACGCGCGGCTGCTTGGCGACGTCGGCGAACGCTTCCTGCGGCGCGAGCAGCCGTCGCTCGAGGCGCAGATCGCCAACCTCGCCGACGAGATTGCCTATAACAATCACGACGTCGACGACGGTCTGCGCGCCGGGCTGATCACGCTCGACGAGCTCGACGCCGTGCCGCTGTTCGCGCGCGAGCTCGCGGCCGTGCGCCGCGAGTGGCCGGGTCGCGAGGCACGGCCCGATGCCGGCCGGCGTATCGTCCACGAGACGATCCGCCGCATGATCAACCGGGTCGTCACGGACGTGGCGACGACGACGCGTGCGCGCATTGACTCGGCCGCGCCGGCCGGCATCGACGACGTGCGCCGGGCGGGCGCACCGCTCGTCGCGATGAGCGAGGCGGTGGCGGCGGAGCACCACGAGCTCAAGCGCTTCCTGCGCGAGCGGGTCTATCGTCATTCGCGCGTCCTGCGCATGACGACCAAGGCGCAGCAGGTGCTGCGCGAGCTGTTCCAGGCCTTCATGGAAGAACCGGCGCTGCTGCCGCCGGACTTCGCAGAACTCGCGCGGCGTGCCGAACAGGACCGCGGGCGCGCCGGCCGCGCGCGCGTGATCTGCGACTACGTCGCCGGCATGACGGACCGATACGCCTTCCTCGAACACCGGCGGCTGTTCGACCCGGAAGCCCCGAGCTGACGCTCAGCCGCGCGCGACGCGGAGTGAAAAACAGCGTAGTTCGGAGCAAAATGTGCGGCGCGCGGGCCCGGTCGGGCCACGCCGGCCTGCCATCCGCGATCTCCCCATCCATGAATCCGAAGAACATCCCCGCCCGCGACCGCCTGATCTTCGCCCTGGACGTGCCCGGCGCCGCCGAGGCGCACGAGCTCGTCACGCGGCTCGGCGACAGCGTCACCTTCTACAAGCTCGGCCTCGAGCTGTTCATGAGCGGCGAGTACTTCGCGCTGCTCGACTGGCTGCGCGAGCGCGACAAGAAGATCTTCGTCGACCTCAAGTTCTTCGACATCCCGGCGACGGTGGCGGGCGCGGTCAGACGGCTGCGCAACCGGGGCGTGACGTTCGCGACCGTGCACGGCAACCAGGGCATCATGGAAGCGGCCGCCGCGGCCAAGGGCGACGTCGGGATCCTCGCCGTCACGGTACTCACGAGTCTCGATCGCGGCGATCTCGACGACCTTGGCTTTCACTGCGACGTCGAGGAACTCGTGCTGTCGCGCGCGCGCCGTGCGCTCGAGGCGGGCTGCGACGGAGTGGTCTCCTCGGGGCTCGAAGCGCAGAAGCTGCGCGCCGCGATCGATCACCGACTGCTCGTGGTGACTCCTGGCATCCGCCCGGTCGACAACCGGCCGGTCGACGACCAGAACCGTATCGTGACGCCGACCCAGGCGCTGGCTTCCGGCGCAGACTACATCGTCGTCGGCCGCCCGATCCGCGATGCGGCCGATCCGCGCGCCGCGGCGCTCGCGATCCAGGCCGAGATCGCCACGGCCACCTCGCGCTGAGGGTACCGTCATGACGCCTCACGACCGGAACTCGCCGCTTGCCCTGGCCCTGATGAAGATCCTGCGCCCGCTGGTGCGGATGCTGCTGCGCGCGGGCGTGACCTTCGACGACTTCGTGGTCATGTCCAAGCGCGTGTTCGTCGAGACGGCCGTACGTGACCTGCCGTCGCCACCCGAGATCAAGTCGATCGCGCGGATCTCGATCGCGACCGGCCTGCCGCAGCGCGAGGTTGAGACCATCCTCGCCACCGCGGACGGCGGCGACAGGCGCGGCCCGAACATCGCCGCCGCGCTCGCGGAACTCGTGCAGCAATGGCACACGGATCCAGCCTTCAGCGGGCCCTACGGTGTACCGCTGGAACTCGATTTCGACGAGACGCCTAACCGCAGTTTCTGCGAACTCGTGCGCCGCGTGACACGCGAGATCCCGCCGCGCGTGCTGCTCGACGAACTGCTGGCCGCCGGCGCCGTCGAGCGGGTCGGTCCCGACCACTTCAAGATCGTGACGCGGACCTTCGTGTTTCCTTCGACGATGACACCGGGCATGTACGACTACTTCGCCAACGTCATGACCGATCTTGCGAGCACGGTCGAGCACAACATGCGCGAGCATGTCACGCACAAGCGCATCGAGCGGTCCGTGTTCTCCGACAGGCCGCTGACCGCGGCCCAGATCGAGGCCTTCGAGGAATTCGCGCGCGCCAAGGTGCCGGAACTGATCGGCGAACTCGATACCTGGCTCTCGCGCGCGGCGGCGCAGGCGCCTTCGCCGGGGGCCGAGCCGCTCATGGACGTCGGCATCAACGTCTTCCAGTTCGTCCGGGAACGAACGCCCGAACCGCCGCTCCAAGCGCTGTACCGGCCACGCGAAGCCCCAGGATAGTCTCGCTCCATATGAACGTCCGGATTCCACGGTGCGGACGCCGCGCCGGTGCACTGCTGCGGCTGGCGCTCGGCATGCTGCTGGTCGCCGCCTGCGGCGATGCGCCCCCGCTCGATGAGGCCGCCGGTCGGCCGGGAATGCCCGCCAGTCCGCCACGGACTCCCGGGGCTGCCGGCGCGCGCGGCGGTCCGGGCGGGCCCCCGCTGCCGGTCGTGACCCAGCTGCCGGACCGGGTGCCGCTCGGGCAGGAGATCGAGGCGGTCGGTACGGCGCTCGCCAGCGAGTCGGTCGAACTGACCGCCAAGAGCACCAACCGCATCGAGGCGATCCGCTTCGCGGAGGGGCAACGCGTGGCGAAGGGCGCGGTGCTGGTGCAGCTCGACCGCGCTCAGGCGGCGGCCGAGCTGGCGGAGGCCGAGGCCACTCTCGCCGAGGCGCGCCGGCAACTGCGTCGAGGCCAGGAACTGGAGATCACGCAGACACTGTCCCGCGCCCAGCTCGAGCAGCTGCAGACGGCCGTGTCGACGGCCGAGGCGCGCGTTGCCGCGGCGCGCGCGCGTCTCGAGGACACCGTGATCCGGGCGCCGTTCGCGGGCAGCACCGGGTTCCGGCGCGTCAGTGTCGGCAGCCTCGTCAATGCCGGCACCGTGATCACGACACTCGATGACACCTCGGTCATCAAGCTCGAGTTCACCGTGCCGCAGAGCTTCGTCGGCGAGCTCGCGCCGGGGCTGACGGTGTTCGCGCGCGTC
>CAZAWM010000230.1:0-5005 GCA_964488605.1 uncultured Steroidobacteraceae bacterium
GGGTGCCGGGCCGCAGCGTCAGCTCGTCGTCCACGGCGATCGAGACCCCGACGCTGCGGGCGATGAGCCGGCAGCGCTCGAGCTCGCGGTGCCCGGTGGGTTCCAGCCGCAGGACCTTCCCGTCGGGCAGCGGCCACTTCGATGAAATCGAGCGCTGCCCGCGGATGCAGCAGCGCCGCAACCGCGAGACCGGCGAGCATCCAGCGAGGCGATATCGTGGTTCACCCGCGGATAAGGTCGAGCGCCACCTGCAGCAGCAGTGGGGCCGGCATGACCGCGATCGAGACGACGATGGCGCGGAGCGCGAGGTCGTTCGTCGGGCCATTGTAGGCGGCGGGTGATCGGGGCAGAGTGCGTCCATGCGTCCACACATCGAATTCATCCAGTCCCAGTGGCTGCCTTGGGATGAGACGGCAACCGCGGCCTGGCGGCCCGGGGTCGCTGCCCGGGTGCTGTCGCGCGATCCCGACGACGGTGCAGCGAGCCTGATCCTGCGCTACCCGCCCGGCTATCGGCGCGGCGCCGAGGCGCTCGATGCCGACGAGGAACTGTTCGTGCTCAGCGGTTCGATCGAGATCGATGGTACTTGCTATGGCGTGCACGACTATGCGCACCTGCCGCGGCAGATGCCGCGCTCGGGCATGCTCTGCGCGGGCGGCGCCGAGGTGCTGACGTTCGTCTCGGCGGAGCCCCGGGTGCTACGTCAGCCGCAGCAGGGCATCGAGACGCAGCGGCTCGTGCGGCGCATCGACACGCGTGCAACGGCGGGCATCCACGGACCGCGCCGGCACATGGCCAGCGAGGGGTTCAATCACAGCGGCACCGTGCACAAGCTGCTGTTCGACGATCCCCTGACGCGCGACAAGACCTGGATTGCCGGCCTGATGCCGTACTGGAGCTGCGCGACGGTCGAACGGCATCCTGTCTGCGAGGAGGAATTCGCGCTCGCAGGCGACATTCACATGCCGAATGGCGTGATGCGCGAGGGGGGCTACTTCTGGAGGCCCGCCGACGTCCCGCACGGACCCTTCGGAACGCTCGGCGGCACCCTCCACCTCTGTCGCGGCAAAGGTGGCCCTTACTCGACGCGCTTCGAACCGGCCTCGCGGCCATTCGCCTGGGACCCGCCGTACCGGCCTATACTGCCGGCCGACTATCTGCGCCACGTGCCCGCAGCGGCGGGCGGGAAGTGATGCTGCGGACCCTGAACGACCTGCTCTCGGCGCTGCGGCCGCCTCCTGACACCCAAGTCGAGGCCGACCACGCGCTCGAACTCGCGACCGCGGCACTGCTGATCGAAGTCAGCCGCGCGGATGCGGATGTCGGCGCGCAGGAGCGGCGCGCGGTGCTCGATGCGCTGCATGAACGCTTCGCGCTCACGGCCGACGAACTGGCGCGACTCATGGAGCTCGCGATGAAAAGCTCGGAACAGGCCCACGACCTGTTCCAGTTCACGCGCGTGATCGACGAGCGCTTCGACGCGTCGCAGAAGCTGCGCATCGTCGAGGCGGCCTGGCGGGTCGCCTTCGCTGACGGCAGGCTCTGCGCACACGAGGATCACCTGATGCGACGCATTGCCGACCTGCTGCACGTGCCGCGCGCGGCGAGCAGGGTCGCGAAGCTGCGTGCCGAGCGGCAGGCTCTGGCAGGGGGCCAGACGGACGGCGATCACGGCCAGTCGTGACGCGCGAGGCGGGCAGCACCCGCTGCACCTCGCGCAGCGTCGGGTTCCCGAGGTCGGTGACCGGGCAGACCGTGATCAGAGCAGCGGCACGAGCAGCAGCGCGACGATGTTGATGATCTTGATCAGCGGATTGATCGCCGGGCCTGCCGTGTCCTTGTACGGATCGCCGACGGTGTCGCCGGTGACCGCGGCCTTGTGGGCCTCGGAGCCCTTGCCACCGAAGTGGCCCTCCTCGATGTACTTCTTGGCGTTGTCCCAGGCGCCACCGCCGGTGCACATCGAGATCGCGACGAACAGGCCAGTCACGATCGTGCCGATCAGCAGGCCACCGAGCGCCTTGACGCCCGCGCCCGGTCCCATCAGTGCGTTGATGCCGAACGCGACGACGACCGGCACGAGGATGGGCAGCAGCGACGGCACGACCATCTCCTTGATGGCGGCCTTGGTCAGCATGTCGACCGCGCGCGAGTAGTCGGGCTTGGCCGTGCCTTCCATGATGCCCTTGATCTCGCGGAACTGACGCCGGACCTCCGTGACCACCGAGCCGGCGGCGCGGCCGACCGCCTCCATCGCCATCGCCCCGAACAGGTACGGTACGAGGCCGCCGATGAACAGGCCGATGATCACGGCCGGGTCGGACAAGGCGAATTCGACGAGCTTGCCCTGCTCCTCGAGCTTGTGGGTGTAGTCGGCGAACAGCACGAGCGCCGCAAGGCCGGCCGAGCCGATCGCGTAACCCTTGGTGACGGCCTTCGTCGTGTTGCCGACCGCATCGAGCGGATCGGTAATGTTGCGGACCTTCTTGTCGAGGCCGGCCATCTCGGCAATGCCGCCGGCGTTGTCGGTGATCGGTCCGTAAGCATCCAGCGCAACGATCATGCCCGTCAGCGACAGCATCGCTGTTGCAGCGATCGCGATGCCGTACAGGCCGTGGCCCGCGGCGCCGCTTTCGCCGAGCGTGTAGGCGGCCCAGATCGCGGCGCAGACCGCGAGCACGGGCAGCGCGGTCGACTTCATCGACACGCCGAGGCCGGCGATGATGTTGGTCGCGTGGCCCGTCTGCGAGGCCTCGGCGACCTTGCGGACCGGGCCGAACTCGGTCGCCGTGTAGTACTCCGTGATGACGATCATCGCCGCGGTAAGCGCCAGACCGATCAGTGCGCAGCCGAACATCGACGCGAAGTACTGCGGCATGAGCAGGTCCGTGATGAACCAGAACGCGACGGCCGCGACGACGCCCGAGACGATCACGCCCTTGTAGAGCGCGTTCATGATCTTGCCGCCGTCGCTGGCCTTGACGAAAAACGTGCCGATGATCGACGCGACGATGGACGCGGCACCGAGCGCGAGCGGGTACACGATGGCGGCGCCGCCGACGTCGGTGAGCATCAGGCCGCCGAGCAGCATGGTCGCGACCAGCGTCACCGCGTAGGTCTCGAAAAGGTCGGCCGCCATGCCGGCGCAGTCGCCGACGTTGTCGCCGACATTGTCGGCAATAACCGCCGGATTTCGCGGGTCGTCTTCCGGGATGCCGGCCTCGACCTTGCCGACGAGATCGGCGCCGACGTCGGCCCCCTTCGTGAAGATACCGCCGCCGAGGCGCGCGAAGATCGAGATCAGCGAACCACCGAAGGCGAGGCCGACCAGCGAGCGCAGCGCTTTCTCGTCGCCGACCACCGGGATCATGAGCTTGTAGTAGAGCGCGACGCCGACGAGGCCGAGGCCGACGACGAGCATGCCCGTGATCGCGCCACCCTTGAAGGCGACGTTGAGCGCCGCATTGAGACCCTGGTTAGCGGCCTCGGCCGTGCGCACGTTGGCGCGCACCGAGATGTTCATGCCGATGTAGCCGGCGATGCCCGAGAGGATGGCGCCGACTGCGAAGCCGCCCGCCGTCACCCAGTCGAGCGCGAGCCCGAGCAGCACGAACAGGACGACGCCGACGATGCCGATCGTCGTGTACTGACGGTTCAGGTAGGCACTGGCGCCAGCCTGGACTGCAGCGGCGATCTCCTGCATGCGCGCGTTGCCCGCAGGCAGAGCGAGGATCTGCATCATCGACACTACGCCGTAGAGCACGGCGAGCACACCGCTGGCGACGGCCAGCCACAGCCAGATAGCGGCATCCATCTCCGGGATTCCTCCCAAACCTGTTTAATTCAAATGCTTGTAGTTATGCGGGCGACCGGCGCAGCGGCGATCCCGCCCCAAAGGGCGGCGAAATATAGCACAGGCCCGAGAGGCTCAGACCGCAAATGGCGGCAGCTTGCGTCGCACGGCAGCGCCCCGGATGCGGACGTAGGCCGGCAGACCGTCCCGATACGGCGGATAGTCCTCGCCGGCGATGAGCGGCGCCAAGTATCGACGGGCCTTCTCGGTAATGCCGAAACCATCTGCAGTGATGAAGTCGCGCGGCACCTTCTTCTCGACATTGGCGACCGCGGCGAGCGGCACCGGCTCGATCGTCCAGCGGTAGGGTCGTGCTGACTTGCGAATGATGGCCGGCATGACCGCGTTGCGGCCTGCGACGGCCAACTCGACCGCGGCCTTGCCTACGGCGTAGGCCTGCTCGACATCGACCTTGCTGGCGATGTGGCGCGCAGCGCGCTGCAGATAGTCGGCGACGGCCCAGTGATACTTGTAGCCCAGATGCTCCTTGACCATGCTGGCCACGACCGGACCCACGCCGCCGAGTTGCGTGTGGCCGAAGGCGTCTTTCGTGCCAGCATCGGCCAGGAAGCGGCCGTCGGGGTAGTGCGTGCCCTCGGAGACGACGACGACACAGTAGCCGTAGCTCTCGACGCTCTGCTTGACCTTGGCCAGGAAGGCCGCCTGGTCGAATGGGATCTCCGGGAAGAGGATGACGTGCGGCGGCTCGCCGCGACCCCTGCCGGCAAGGCCGCCAGCGGCTGCGATCCAGCCGGCATGGCGGCCCATAACCTCGAGTACGAACACCTTGGTCGAGGTACGCGCCATCGAGGCGACGTCCAGCGCCGCCTCGCGGGTAGAGACCGCGACGTATTTTGCGACCGAGCCGAAGCCCGGGCAGCAGTCGGTCAGGGGCAGGTCGTTGTCGACCGTCTTCGGGATGCCGATGCAGGTGATCGGATAGCCGAGGGACTCGCCGAGCTGCGAGACCTTGTGGGCGGTGTCCATCGAATCGTTGCCGCCGTTGTAGAAGAAATAGCCGATGTCGTGCGCCTTGAACACTTCGATGAGCCGTTCGTACTCCACGCGATGCGTATCGAGCCCCTTGAGCTTGTAGCGCGCCGAGCCGAATGCGCCGGCTGGCGTGTACCGAAGCCCGCGGATGGTCTCGCG
>CAZAWM010000231.1:0-4997 GCA_964488605.1 uncultured Steroidobacteraceae bacterium
TTGCGCGCCGCCAGTTGATCGCGCGCGTTATTGACCGTGTCGATCGCGATCAACTCGCCGTCGCGCAGGTAGCAGGCCGAGAAGACATGCGCATCCGCATCGCCGCGCAGCACGATGCGCTCGTAGCCCAGCGACAGCCCCACGATCAGCAGCTTGTGGTGGTACTGGTCCGACCAGAACCACGGCACCCTGTCGTGTACGGTGGGTATGCCGAGAATGTTCAGCGCTGCGGTGTTGCCCTGCTCGAAGGCGTTGTCGACCGACTCGAGGCGGATGCGCGTCCCATAGCGCGGGCTCGGGTGGAAGCTGCAGTCGCCGATCGCGTAGATGTCAGGGTCCGAGCTGCGGCAGTGGGCGTCGACGACAATGCCGTTGCTGCATTCGAGTCCAGCCTCGCGCGCGAGCTGGTCCTCCGCGACGACACCGATGCCCACCACGACGATATCGGCCGGATACTCGCTGCCGTCTTCGCAGAGCACGGCGCGTACGCGTCCGCCGCCGGCGTCGTCGCCGAGGAATTCCTGCAGGCGGGTCTGCAGCACGATGTCGACGCCGTGGCGGGCGTGCTCGGCCTCGTAGTAACGGGACACCGGTTCGCAGACGACGCGGCTCATCACGCGGTCGGCCATCTCGAGCACCGTGACCTCGACACCGAGTTCGCGGCACGTGGCGGCGACCTCGAGGCCGATGTAACCGCCGCCGATCACGACCGCCCGACGGCCCGGCCGCGCCGCTTCGCGCAGACGGTCGGCGTCGGCGAGCGTCTTGAGGTAGTGAATGCCAGCGAGGTCGCTTCCGGGCACGGATACGCGGCGCGCGCGGCTGCCGGTGGCCAGCACGAGCGTGTCCCACGAGATCACCGACCCGTCGTCCAGCCGCAGCTCGTGGCGAGCCCGGTCGATGCCCGTGGCTCGGCGACCGAGTCGCAGGTCTATATGATGCTCGGCGTAGAACGTCGCGTGGCGAAGCAGCAGCCGGTCGCGTTCGAGGCTGCCGGCAAAGTATTTTTTCGACAGCGGCGGCCGCTGATAGGGCAGGTGGGGCTCGTCCCCGATCAGCGTGATCGGACCATCATGGCCGCGACGCCTGAGGGTCTCGATGGTCTGCGCCGCGGCCTGACCCGCGCCGACGATGACGATGCTGCGGCTCATACGGCATAGAATACGTGGGGCGGCCGCACCACGCACGAGCGCGGCTTGCCGCGACTGCGCCATAATGGTGCGGCTGCCGTCGCGTTCGTCCTCGCCGCAGCCCCACCGGGCGGTCGGCGCGCCGCGCGCACGCTGGCACGAAAGGTGCTGTTGCACTGGGCGGCCGGGGATTCCACCCCGGTCCTGCGACGTGGCGATTCGAAGATGGGAGCAACAACGACATGAAACTGGTCACCGCAATCATCAAGCCCTTCAAGCTCGACGACGTTCGGGCGGCGCTGTCCGAGATCGGCGTGTCGGGCATGACCGTCACCGAGGTCAAGGGCTTCGGCCGTCAGCGTGGCCACACCGAGCTCTATCGGGGCGCCGAGTACGTCGTCGACTTCGTGCCGAAGACGCGCATCGAAGTGGCCGTGCGCAGCGATCTCGTCGACCAGGTCGTCGAGGCGATCGTCAAGGCGGCCAAGACCGGCAAGGTCGGCGACGGCAAGATCTTCATCACGGGCATCGAGCGCGTCATCCGTATCCGCACGGGCGAGACCGACGAGTCGGCTCTTTAACGGAGAGGGCGGGTCAACGCCTGCGGCGGTTGCCGCCGCGGCGGCGCTCGGTTAGCGTTCGACGCGATGCCAGATGCTGCCGCCAATGCCGTCGCCAAGCTGCACCTCGAGTCGGCGACGCGTCATATCCTGCTTTGCACGGGGGGCAAGTGTGCGCCAGAGGCCGCCCATCGCGCCTCCTGGGAGTTCCTCAAGCAGCGTCTGCGTGAACTCGGGCGCGTCGATCGTCCAGCGCCGCTGCTACGCACGCGCGCGGACTGCCTGCGGATCTGTGCCGCCGGCCCGATTGCGGTCGTCTATCCCGAGGGCATCTGGTACCGCGACTGCACCCCCGAGAATCTCGAACGCATCATCGAGGAACACCTGATCGGCGGCCGGCCCGTCGAGGCCTTGCGTATCGCCACGGCACGCCTGGCCGGTGCCGGCTGACTCCGGAGGATCTCCGTGCCCAAAGCCATCCGTCTGCATACCACCGGCGGTCCCGAGCGACTCGCACTCGAGGAGTTCGATCCAGGCCCACCGCCTCGCGGCGAGGTCCAGGTGCGTCATACGGCGATCGGGTTGAACTACATCGACGTCTACGATCGCACGGGCCTGTATCCCATGCCATTGCCGGGCGGGCTCGGTCGCGAAGCCGCCGGCATCGTGACCCGTCTCGGCCCTGGTGTTCGCGGCCTTCGGATCGGCGATCGCGTCGCGTACGTGCACGCGCAGCCGGGAACCTATTGCGAGTTGCGTAACGTTCCGGCGCGGGCGCTCGTGCGCATTCCGCGCGGCATAGACGACGAGCAGGCGGCTGCGCTCATGCTCAAGGGGCTCACGGCCCACTACCTGCTGCGCCGTACCTACCGCGTCCGCAGGGGCGACTGGATCCTCGTGCATGCCGCGGCGGGTGGCGTCGGCTCGCTGCTGACACAGTGGGCGCGCTCACTGGGCGCCAGGGTCATCGGCGTGGTCGGCACCGATTCGAAAGTCGCACTCGCCCGGCGGCAGGGCTGTCACCACGTACTCATCATGGGACGGGACAACCTCGTCGAGCGCGTACGCGAGTTGACCCGCGGTGCCGGTGTACACGTCGTCTATGACTCGGTCGGTAAGGACACGTTCATGGATTCACTCGATTGCCTGCGGCCGCTCGGCATGATGGTGACCTATGGCAACGCTTCGGGTCCCCCACCGGCCATCTCGCCGCTCGAACTCTCGAAGCGCGGCTCGCTGTTCCTGACCCGGCCCTCGCTGTTTGCCTACATCGCCGAACGGCGCGATCTCGAGGCCGCCGCGAAGGAGCTGTTCGCAGCCGTGCGTGCGGGCAGGATCCGCGTGCGCATTGGTCAGCGATACCCGCTCGCCCGGGCCGCCGATGCCCACCGCGACCTCGAGTCGCGGCGCACCACCGGCTCGACCGTGCTGCTGCCGTGAATCTCGCGAGCCGCGATCAGTCGAAGGTCACGATCTGGCGCACCGTGGCGCCGCTAGCCAGTCGGTCGAAACCGGCATTGATCTCGTCGAGATGCAGCGTCTCCGACAGCAGCCGGTCCACGGGCAGCCGTCCCTGCCGATACCATTCTATGTAGCGAGGGATGTCGCGCGATGGCACGCAGCTGCCGAGATAGCTGCCCTTCACGGTGCGCTCCTCGGCGACCAGCGTCACGATTGGCAGCGGCAGCGCGTGCTTCGGGTGGGGCAGGCCGGCGGTAACCGTCGTGCCACCGCGCCGAGTGATGCGCAGCGCGATATCCGTGGCCCGCGGCGAGCCAGCCATCTCGAAGGCGTACTCGACGCCACCGCGCGTCAGTTCGCGGACCTGCTCGATGACTTCGGGTGCCGCGGCGTTGAACGTGTGTGTCGCACCGAGTTCGCGCGCGAGCGCGAGCTTGGCCTCCGACAGATCGATGGCGATCAGCATTCGGGCCGATTGCAGGCGAGCCCCGAGCAGGGCGGCGAGGCCAACACCGCCGAGTCCGATCACCGCCACGCTGCGCTCGCGCGGCAGCTGCGCGGTGTTGATGACCGCTCCGGTGCCGGTGATCACAGCGCAACCGAATACGGCGGCTTCTGCGAAGCGCAGCGAGCGCTCGACCTTGACGAGCGATTCGCGTGCCACCGTCGCGAACTCGGCGAATGCCGAGACGCCGAGGTGATGGTTCAGGTCGACCGACCCGCGATGCAGCCGCCGCGCGCCAGAACGCAGCGTGCCGGCGGTGTTGCTCACGGCGCCGGGTTCGCAGAGCGCCGGCCTTCCGAGGCGGCATGGTTCGCAGCGGCCGCAGCTCGGCACGAAGGCCGTGACGACGTGATCGCCAACCGCGAGATCGGTAACGCCTGCGCCGAGTTCCTCGACGACGCCCGCGGCTTCATGGCCGAGCACCATCGGTAGCGGCCGCGGCCGGCTGCCGTCGATGACGGACAGATCGGAGTGACAGAGCCCGGCGGCACGCAGGCGGATCAGGACCTCACCGGGCCCTGGGGGATCGAGTTCGACATCGGCGACTTCGAGCGGCTTCGTGCGCTCGTAGGGGGGGTCGGCGCCGGAGCGCACGAGGATCGCGGCACGGGTACGCATGGCCCGCATTGTCGCTGACGCGCGGCCGCCGATCCTGACAAAATGCGCCGATGTTCACGCTCCGCCCACGAGAGCGGTCCGCCACAGGGAGGCCCGCAGGCATTGCGGCGCTGGTCGCCGCTGTCACTGCGCTGCTCCGCGGCGCGCCGGTGGTGCGCCGATGAGCGCGCGCGAACCGCTCCCGACCCGAGCAGACTATCGCGTGTTCCGCAGCATAGCGACGCGCTGGATGGACAACGACGTCTACGGCCACGTCAACAACGTCGTCTATTACTCGTACTTCGACACGGCCGTGAATGGTTACCTGATCGATGCCACGGGCGTCGATATCCGCACGCTGCCGCAGATCGGCGTCGTTGTCGAGACCGGCTGTCGCTACTTCAGCTCGATTTCCTTTCCCGACGCACTCGAGGTCGGCATCTCCGTCGAGCGACTCGGCAGCAGCAGCATCGTCTATCGGATCGGGGTCTTTGTCGCCGGTGCCGGGGCACCGGCCGCGGCGGGCCGCTTCGTGCACGTCTATGTCGATGCCGCAACGCGCCGGCCAGTCCCCGTGCCACCGTTGATCCGGCAGGCCGTGCAGCCGCTGCTCGCCGCGGTTTCGGCCCGCGCCTGAGCCTGGCCATGGAACTGCGGATCGCGACCTGTCGGCCGCTGCCCGAGCCCGACGTCGACGAGGAGCCGTTGCTCGCTGCGCTGGTCGAGCGCGGCGTCCGCGCGCGC
>CAZAWM010000232.1:0-4982 GCA_964488605.1 uncultured Steroidobacteraceae bacterium
CGCGCCGGCGGTGTTTTTGTCTTTGCACGCGCTCGCCGCTACCATTCCCGCCTGTTGTGCGCGTGCCGTGAGTGAGGTCACCGGGAAATCCGGGGAATTGAGGAAATTGGGGTCGGAGTCCAAAGACTCCGACCCCGATTTCCCGCGCTGCGCACAGCATCGAACCACCGCAGGCAAGGGAAGGCAGCGATGAACGCCCGGTATGACGCATCCGCCATCGAGGTCCTGAGCGGGCTCGACCCGGTCCGGCGCCGGCCGGGCATGTACACCGACACGTCGCGGCCCAATCACCTCGCCCACGAGGTGATCGACAACAGCGTGGACGAGGCCATCGCCGGGCACTGCTCGCGCATCGAGGTCACGCTGCACAAGGACGGCTCGCTGGAAGTGGCCGACGACGGCCGCGGCATGCCGGTGGACATGCACCCCACCGAGAAGGTGACCGGTGTCGAACTGATCCTCACCCGGCTGCACTCGGGTGCCAAGTTCTCCAACAAGAGCTACCGGTTCTCGGGCGGCCTGCACGGGGTCGGCGTGTCGGTGGTCAACGCACTGTCGAAGAACCTGGAAATCTGGGTGCGCCGCGACGGCAACGAGTACAACATGAGCTTCCGCGGCGGTGAGCGCGCCAGCAAACTCGAGGTGGTCGGCAAGGTCGGCAAGCAGAATACCGGCACCACCATCCGCTTCTGGCCGGACGCGAAGTACTTCGATTCCGAGAAATTCTCGGTGCCGCAGTTGAAGCACGCGCTGCAGGCGAAGGCCGTGCTCTGCCCGGGACTGAAGATCCGCTTCACGGTCGAGCACCCGAAGGAATCCTTCGAGTGGGAGTACACCGGCGGGCTCGGCCAGTACCTGGCGGAGTCCGTCGGCGATGCGGGCACGCTGCCGGCCGAGCCCATCACCGGCGAGGCGAAGGGCCAGAAGGAGGAGTTGCAGTGGGCGCTGCTCTGGATCACCGGCGAGGCCGCGCCGATCGCCGAGTCCTACGTGAACCTGATCCCGACGACCCAGGGGGGCGCGCACGTCAGCGGCCTGCGTTCAGGACTGACCGAGGCGCTGCGCGAGTACTGCGAGTTCCGCAGCCTGCTGCCGCGGGGCGTGCGCCTCGCGCCCGAAGACGTCTGGGAGGGCGCGGCCTACGTGCTCTCGGTGAAGCTGGAGGACCCGCAGTTCTCCGGCCAGACCAAGGAACGACTGTCGTCGCGCGAGTGCACGGCGTTTGTCTCGGGCGTGGTCAAGGACTCCTTCGCGCTGTGGCTGAACCAGCACCCGGAGACCGGCGACCAGATTGCGCTGAAGGCGATCACCGCCGCGCAGAACCGCCTCAAGGCCAGCAAGTCGGTGGTGCGCAAGAAAATCGTCTCAGGGCCCGCGTTGCCGGGGAAACTGGCTGATTGCACCAGCAGCGAGCCCGAGCACTCCGAGCTGTTCCTGGTGGAAGGCGACTCCGCCGGCGGCTCGGCGAAGCAGGCGCGCGACCGCGAGATCCAGGCGGTGCTGCCGCTGCGAGGCAAGATCCTCAACGCCTGGGAGGTGGAACAGGCGGAGCTGCTGGCCTCGCAGGAGGTGCACAACATCAGCATCGCGCTCGGCATCGAGCCGGGCAGCGCGGACCTCTCGGCACTGCGCTACCACAAGATCTGCATCCTCGCCGATGCGGATTCCGACGGCCAGCACATCGCGACGCTGATCTGCGCGCTGTTCATGCGGCATTTTCCGCAGCTGGTGTACTCCGGCCACGTGTTCGTCGCGATGCCGCCGCTCTATCGCATCGATGTCGGCAAGGAGGTGTTCTACGCGCTCGACGAGTCGGAGCGCCAGGGCGTTCTGGACCGGATCGAGGCGGAGAAGCTGCGCGGCAAGGTGTCGATCACCCGCTTCAAGGGCCTCGGCGAGATGAGCGCTTCGCAGCTGCGCGAGACGACGATGGCGCCGGACACGCGCCGGCTGGTGCAGCTGACGGTCGATGCGCAGGACAAGACCGAGCAGTTGCTCGACATGCTGCTCGCGAAGAAGCGCGCCAGCGACCGGCGCGAGTGGCTGGAGACGAAGGGTAACCTGGCGCAGGTGCAGGTGTGATTTTCGGGTCCGCATCGAACCGCTGCGGGACCGCAAGCGGCCTAACGGCGACGCGCTTGATGGTGGCGTGGCTCTCGCGCACGCAACGCTCGAATTGATGGCACTGAAATGACCAAGCAAAGCATGTTCGACTTCGAAGGCGTTGAGAGAGTCCCACTCAAGGACTTCGCCGAGCGCGCGTACCTCGACTACTCGATGTACGTCATCCTTGACCGCGCGCTGCCGCACATCACGGACGGTCTGAAGCCCGTGCAGCGGCGCATCATCTACGCGATGAGCGAGCTCGGGCTCGCCGCCGGGTCGAAGCCGAAGAAGTCCGCCCGTACTGTCGGCGACGTCATCGGCAAATTCCACCCGCACGGCGACTCCGCCTGCTACGAAGCCATGGTGCACATGGCGCAGGACTTCTCCTATCGCTATCCGATCATCGACGGCCAGGGCAACTGGGGCTCGGCCGACGATCCGAAGTCCTTCGCGGCGATGCGCTACACCGAATCGCGGCTTACCGCCTACGCCAGCGTGCTGCTCGATGAACTCGGCCAGGGCACGGTCGAGTGGGGCCCGAATTTCGACGGCACGCTGACCGAACCGCTGCTGCTGCCGGCGCGATTGCCGAACCTGCTGCTCAACGGCGCTACCGGCATCGCCGTCGGCATGTCCACCGACGTGCCGCCGCACAATCTCAGGGAGATCGCCGCGGCGCTGGTGCGGCTGCTCGACGAACCAGACACCTCGGTGCGGCAGCTGCTTCGCATCATCAAGGGCCCGGATTTCCCGACCGGTGGCGAGCTGGTTTCGACCCGCGATGAGCTGGTGGACGTCTATACCAGGGGCAACGGCACGCTGCGCGTGCGGGCCACGTGGGAACAGGAAGGCGAGACGGTCGTCATCAACAGCCTGCCGTTCCAGGTGTCGGGCAGCCGCGTGCTGGAGCAGATCGCCGCGCAGATGCGGGCAAAGAAGCTGCCCATGGTGGACGACCTGCGCGACGAATCCGACGAGGAAAACCCGACGCGGCTGGTGATCGGCCTGCGCTCGAACCGCGTCGAGGCCGAGCCGCTGATGCTGCACCTGTTCGCCACCACCGATCTCGAGAAGACGCTGCGCGTCAATCTCAACGTGATTAGCACCGACGGCAAGCCCGCGGTGCGCGATTTGCGCGCGCTCCTCACGCAGTGGCTGGAATGGCGCACCGACACGGTCAGGCGGCGGCTGAAACACCGGCTGAGGCAGGTCGAGGAGCGGCTGCACATCCTCGACGGCCTGCTGATTGCCTACCTCAACATCGACGAGGTGATTCGCATCATCCGCCGGGAAGACGAGCCGAAGCCGGTGCTGATGAAGAAATTCAAGCTCACCGACACGCAGGCCGAGGCGATCCTCAACCTGCGTCTGCGCCACCTGGCGAAGCTCGAGGAGATGAAGATCCGCGGCGAGCAGAAGGAGCTGGCGGAGGAGCGCGACAGGTTCGAGAAGATCCTGCGCAGCCCGGCGAAGCTCAAGACACTCATTAAGGACGAGATCACGGCGCTGGCGGAGCAGTTTGGCGACGAGCGGCGCACGGCGATCGTCGAGCGGCCCGTCGCCCAGGCGATGGCCGACACCGAGCTCGTCGCGAGCGAGCCCGTCACCGTAGTTCTCTCGGAACGTGGCTGGGTGCGAGCCGGGAAAGGCCACGACATCGACCCGGCGAGCCTCGCGTTCAAGACGGGCGATGCCTTCCTTTGCGCGGCGCGCGGGCGCACCACGCAGCTCGCGGTGTTCCTCGATTCCACCGGACGTGCCTACAGTCTTGCGGCGCACACGCTGCCTTCCGCCAAAGGCCATGGCGAACCGCTCTCCGGGCGGCTCAACCCGCCGGATGGCGCCACGTTCCGCGGCGTGCTCATCGGCGAGCCTGACATGCGCTGGCTGGTGGCGAGTTCGGCGGGTTATGGGTTTTTCGTGCGGCTGGGCGAACTGCATTCCCGGAACCGCGCCGGGAAGTCGTGCCTGCGGCTGAAGCCCGGCTGGGACGTGGTGATCCCCGCACCGTTTCGCGGCGCCGATTTTCCGGGTGATGCGATGATCGCCGCCGTGAGTTCCGGCGGTCACCTGCTGGTGTTTGCCGCCGCTGAGCTGCCCGAGTTGCCGCGCGGCAAGGGCAACAAGATTCTCGCCATTCCGTCTGGAAAAATTAAATCCGGCGAAGAAAAGCTCGCGGCGATGGCGGTGCTGCGACCGGGCGACGACCTGATCGTGCGCAGCGGCCAGCGGCGCATGACCCTGAAGCCGGCCGACCTCGGTCACTACCAGGGCGAACGCGGTCGCCGCGGCATGGTGTTGCCGCGCGGCTGGCGCAACGTCGAAGGGCTGGAGGTATCCAGCGCGAGCTGAGGGTCAGCGCAGTCGGCGCGAGCCGGTGCCGGTACGGGCAGCCGTGTCGTCGTCCTCATCGGCGACGGATTGCCGGAGCGCGTTGAGATCCACGACCTGGCTCGCGGTCAGTTCATCCTCGTAATCGCGCTCGAGCAGCGTCAACGCTTCCATCAGCGTCTGCGACAGCTTCTCGTCACCTTCGGCAGAGGTGGCCAGCGACTGCAGGTCGAGATGCTCGGCCGTATCTTCGACCGGAGTGACGAGTGCGTCGGAGGCGCGTCGCGAAAGGGACTCAGCACCGCGAGCCTGCTGCTCCGCCGCGATCCCGGTGGGCGTATCCGACAGCGCATTGGTCAGATCGAGGTCGAGGTCGCCGATATCGTCAGCCTCATCGAGGGTTTCAGGAAACGCCAGGCTATGTTCGTCGGCGAACAACTGATCCAGCTCGGTGTCGAGATCCATGCTTCCGGCCGCAGGTTTTATCAGCCTGCCGGAGGCAGCAAGCGCCTGGGTGCGGGTAGTGGGCTCGGTGTTCGGCGTGG
>CAZAWM010000233.1:0-4979 GCA_964488605.1 uncultured Steroidobacteraceae bacterium
GCTTCAATCTGGTCGGCTACGGATGCACCACCTGCATCGGCAACTCGGGCCCCCTGCCCCCATCGGTCGCGGCTGCCGTGGACAGCGGCGACCTCACCGTTGCGGCGGTGCTCTCGGGCAACCGTAACTTCGAGGGACGCATCCATCCCCAGGTCAAGGCGAACTATCTCGCCTCGCCGCCGCTGGTCGTGGCCTACGCGCTCGCCGGGACCACGGACATCGATCTCACCAGCGAACCGCTCGGCACCGACGCCAATGGCCGGCCGGTATTCCTCAAGGATATCTGGCCAACTCCGCAGGAGATCGCCGATACGGTTCGCACCTCGATCAGCTCGAAGATGTTCAAGGAGAGCTACGGCAGCGTATTCGAGGGCGACGCCAACTGGCGCGCGATCAGAATCCCGGCCGGCAAGCTCTATGCGTGGCAGCCCGACTCGACCTACGTGCGCAATCCGCCGTACTTCGAGAACATGACGATGCAACCGGGAGAGCTTCCGCAGATCAAAGGCGCTCGCGTGCTGGCGCTGCTCGGCGACTCGGTCACGACGGACCACATCTCGCCCGCCGGCGACATCGCGCGTGGCAGTCCCGCCGCGAAATATCTCGAGGCCAACGGCGTGCAGAAGCCGGACTTCAACTCCTATGGCGCGCGCCGCGGCAATCACGAGGTCATGATGCGCGGCACGTTCGCGAACATCCGCTTGCGGAACCTGCTGGCACCCGGCACCGAGGGTGGTGTCACGATCCACGTTCCGAGCGGCGAGCAGATGTCGATCTACGACGCCGCGATGAGATACCAAGGCGAAGGCACGCCGCTGATCGTCATCGCCGGCAAGGAATACGGCACGGGGTCGAGCCGCGACTGGGCAGCCAAGGGCACCATGCTGCTTGGCGTCAAGGCCGTCATCGCCGAGAGCTTCGAACGCATACACCGCTCGAACCTCATCGGCATGGGAGTTCTGCCGCTGCAGTTCATGGATGGGCAGAGTGCGCGCAGTGTTGGGCTCACGGGCCGCGAGGTTCTCGAGCTTTCGGACCTGCAGAATGCCGAGGCGCGCACCCTGCTCGTCAACGCGACACCGCAGCGTGGCACGCCAATCCGCTTCGAGGTACGGGTGCGCATCGATACGCCGAAGGAACGCGAGTACTACCGGCACGGCGGCATCCTGCATTACGTGCTGCGGCAGCTCGCCGCAGGCAGCAGGAAGCCAGCTGCAGCCAGGCCGCGGCCCGCAGCCAACGCGAAAACGGCGGTCAAGGCAAGACGGCAGGCACAGGCGAGCACGAAAGCCGTGCCCCGCACAACGCGCACGCGGGGTGGCACGCGAAAGAGCCGGCCCAATGCCAGCGTCGCAGCCAAGTCCGGCCCCAAGCGCCAGGTTCCTCGCAGCGCGAGGGTCGCACGTCGCAAGAAGTAGTTCTGCGCCAGAGCCGCGCTCCGGCCGCTGCGCGCCGGCGGCTGACACGGCGCGCCGGAACGGCCAGCAAAATCAAGGCGTCCTGGACGCTGACGGCATACGAATTTGCAGCTCGTCTTCTTCGATCTCGACGGGACAGTTACACGCCGCGATACGCTGACCGGTTATGTGTTCGGCATGTTGCTGCGCCGCCCATGGCGTTTGCCGCGGCTGCTCGGCGTGCTGCCGACCCTATGGCAATACGCTCTCGGCCGGGTCGACCGCGGCGAACTCAAGGGGCGCCTGATCCAGTGTGCGCTGGGTGGGTTGCAGCGTCGGACGCTCGAGCGCTGGACGAGACAGTATGTGGCATGCCTGCGTGCACGCAGCGTCTACGCCGACGCATTGCGCGCGATCGAGGCGCATCGCAGCCAGCAGGATCACTTGGTGCTGATGTCGGCGAGCGTCGATCTGTACGTGCCGGCAATCGGCCAGGCGCTCGGCTTCGCGGAGACGATCTGCAGTCGGGTGCGCTGGAACGGCGATCGACTGGATGGACGGCTCGACGGCCCCAACTGCCGCGACGAGCACAAGACCAAGATCGTCCGAGAGTACCTTGCGCGCTTCCCCGAGGCCCGCAGCATCGCTTACGGGAACTCGACGCCCGATCTGCCGCACCTCGATCTCGTCGATCAAGGCTGGTGCGTCAATGCGCGAGCTGCCCTGCGCCGCGAATGCGAACGACGCGGGATTAACGTGGTCGAGTGGCGCTAAGGGAATTCGACACCGGGAATCTCGCGGAGCTTGCGCTCACTGTCGCGTCCTTGCCAGTAGGGCACCAGCTGCTCTCGATCGGCAGCGGCGCCGGACTGATACGCGGCGGAGCGCTCGACGATCTCGAGCGCGCGGGCGGCTGGAACGATGACGACACCGTCGCAGTCGCCCAGAACGATGTCACCCGGATATACGATCACGCCGCCGCAGATCACCGGTTCGTCGATCCAACCTGCACGCTCTGCCCCGCGTGCGCTGGCGCACAGGCCACGGGCAAAAGCCGGCGGCTGCACGCGCTCGCGCGTCGGCAGTGCGCCCTTCATGCACATTCCATCGAGCACGCCCCCGGCACAGCCGGCGGCATGGGCCGCCATCGACATCCCCATTCCCGAGCATGCGACGTCCTCGCGCGCCCCTGCATCGACGACGATCACGTCGCCCGTTTTGGGCGTAGGCCGACGTCGGTCGCTGCGAGCTACGCGACGAGTTCGCCGGGGGGACGCGCGAAACTCGTGCGGATCCGATAGTGCATGGCGCAGTATAGTCTGCCCATGCACTGCCCCGGGCGTAGATTGCTCGTCGGACTGCTTGCCGCCACGGCGCTTGCTTGCCGGGCCGCCGTAGCCGCCGGCGTGCTCGTCCGCGGCGCTTTCGGCGAGCCAGGCTCGCTCGAACCGCGTCAATCGGAAGTCGCAAGCGAGCAGGCGATCCTGCGCGACCTGTTCGAGGGCTTGACGACCTTCGGTGCCGACGGCCGAATCATCCCGGGAGCCGCCGATTACTGGACCGTCTCGTACGCGCCCGATGCGCGCACGATCGTCTTCGAGCTTGCCTATCCGTCGCCCTCGCTGCCGCGCCTGTTCGCCGGCGAGGAAGGTTTCCTGTTGCCGATGCATGTGATCTCACCGGCCAGAGGCGACTGGTCGCGCGCCGGGACGTGGGTCAGCAACGGTGCATTTCGGCTCGTCTCGCGCCAGGTTCGCGGTGCACTTCGGCTCGAGCGCAATGTTCGCCATGACGCCTCCGCCTCGTTCAGTCTCGACGCGGTCGACTATCTGCCTTCCAACGATGTCGCCATGCGCGTCAATCGCATTCGCGCCGGCGAGATCCATGTGGTCGGCTGGCCCGGTTTTCCGCCGAATCGTCAGCAGACTTTGCGTCGCGAACTGCCGCCGCGCACGGTGCGCATGTTGCCGTTGGGATCGGTGCGCTATGTCGATGCGCGCGTCGAGGGCTGGATAGACAATCCCCAGGACGTGCACCTGTCGTGTCATCTGCGCTTGCGCTCTGCCGACGCCGATTGCCCCGGCGCAGGATAAACAGCAGTCGACGCCGTTCCAATAAACGGAGGTTCCATGCGTCGCCCGAGATCCCCGCAGATACTACCGTCGCAGATCACCACGCCCGAGGTCTTCCGTGACCGTCGGCGCATACTCCAAGCGCTCGGCATCGGCGCAGCCGCGCTCGCCGCCGCGACCGCCGGCAGACGCGCCGCGGCGACGCCGTCTGGCGCGCGAGCGTCCCCCATGCCTCTGGTCCGCAGCGGCGCGCCGCGTTTCATGCGCAACGACGCTTACCGGAGCGCGGAGCCGCTGACCCCTTTCCAAGACGTCACGAGCTACAACAACTTCTATGAATTCGGACCGGACAAGTCTGACCCAAAGGCCCGTGCCGGCAGTCTGCGGCCCGAGCCGTGGAGCGTCGAGTTCGCCGGCGAATGCGAACTGCGCGGCCGCCTCACGCTCGAGGATGTACTCAAGCCTCATGCGCTCGAGGAACGCATCTATCGGTTTCGCTGCGTCGAGGCCTGGTCGATGGTCGTGCCCTGGCTCGGTTTCCCGCTCGCCGATCTAATCCGCCGCGCGAAGCCCACGTCGCGTGCGAAATACGTCGAGTTCACCACGCTGCTCGATCCAAAGCAGATGCCGGGCCAGCGCGCCGCGATTCTCGACTGGCCGTACGTCGAGGGGCTGCGCATCGACGAGGCTATCCACCCGCTGACGCTGATGGTGGTCGGTGTCTACGGACAATGGCTGCCGAACCAGAACGGCGCTCCGCTGCGTCTGATCGTGCCTTGGAAGTACGGCTTCAAGAGCATCAAGTCGATCGTCCGCATCCGCTTCGTCGAGCGCGAGCCACGCACGACCTGGAATGTATTGGCACCCGACGAGTACGGCTTCTATGCCAACGTCAATCCGCAAGTGGACCATCCGCGATGGAGCCAGGCACGTGAGCGCCGTCTTGGCTCCGGCCTGTTCGCCCCGCGCATCGAGACTCTGCCATTCAATGGCTACGCGGAGGCCGTCGCTTCGCTCTACCGGGGCATGGACCTGCGGCGTTACTACTGAACGGCTTGATGACGCCTACGTGACGGTCGAGCAGCGATATCGCTGGATCTACAAACCGCTCGTCGCCGCTGCTTGCCTGGCGCCCTTCGTCTGGCTTATCGCGCGGGCCGCCACCGTCGGCGGTCTGTCCTTGGGCCCCGACCCGTCCCGCGAACTGTTGCACGCGCTCGGCACGACGGCGCTCAATCTTCTGTGGCTGACCCTGCTGGTCTCGCCGGCGCGCCAGTGGTTGCGAGCGCCGCAGCTGCTGCGGCTCCGCCGCATGCTCGGACTGTTTGCATTTGGCTACGCGGCGCTGCACTTTACTGTCTATGCGGTGCTCGAACTCGAACTGGACACTGGGCGGCTCGCGACGGAGCTCGTGAAGCGGCCCTACATCCTGATCGGCAGCCTGGGGCTGCTCGGCATGCTCCCGATGGCAATCACCTCGACCTCGGCGATGATGCGTCGCCTCGGCCGC
>CAZAWM010000234.1:0-4945 GCA_964488605.1 uncultured Steroidobacteraceae bacterium
GCTTCTTCGATCCGCACCTCGAGAAGTGGTTGCACCGTCTGCGGTTGCCGACGCATGTGATCTGGGGCGACAGCGACCGATTGTTCCCGCCAGAGTACGGCCGTCGGCTCGCGAGCCTGATCCCGGGTGCGCGTTTCTCGCTGATCGAACGCTGCGGTCACCTGCCGCAGGTCGAGCAGCCCCGCGAACTCGCCGCCCTCGTCCAGCAGCTGGCCCGCGCGGCCTGAGGTCACCGCCATGAAGTTCACGCTGTTCCACCTGATGCCTTATGCCGACCTCGACCTCGAAGGCGCAGCGAAGTACCCGACCGCATGGGTCGTCACGCCCAACAGTTTCTACGATCCCAGGGCCGGTGCGCGGCTCTACAACCGCTATCTCGACGAGCTCGAACTCGGCGAGCGCCTCGGTTTCGACGGCATCGCCGTCAACGAACACCATCAGACGGCCTATGGGATGATGCCGTCGCCGATCGTGATGGCGGCGGCGCTCGCACGGCGCACGACGACCGCGAAGATCGCGATCCTCGGCAGCGCGATCCCGTTACGCGACCATCCGCTGACGCTCGCCGAAGAGCACGCGATGATCGACAACATCACCGAGGGCAGGCTGATCTCGGGCTTCGTGCGCGGCATCGGCGCCGAGTACCATGCCTGGGGCACGAATCCGGCGTTCTCGCACGAGCGGTTCCACGAGGCGCACGACCTGATCCTGGCGGCCTGGACCCGCAGCGGCCCGTTCCGCTGGTCGCGCAAGCACTATCACTTCGAGTACGTCAACCTCTGGCCGCGCCCCTATCAGCAGCCGCATCCGCCAATCTGGGTGCCCTCGCAGGGCAGCAGCGAGACGATCGAGTGGGCAGCGCACCCAGATCGCCGGTACACCTACCTGCAGACCTTCAGCCCGATCAAGGCCGTGCGCAGGTATCTCGAGCAGTACCGCGAGAGCGCGGCGCGGCACGGCTACACGGCCGCGGACGACAAGCTCGGCTGGGCCGTGCCGATCTACGTGGCCGAGACCGATGAGATCGCCCGCCGCGAGGCGAAGTGGCACTTCGAGAATTTCCGCAACCGGTTCCTGAAGATGCCGATCGAGATGCTGCTGCCGCCCGGCTACTCGTCGATCGAGTCGATGCGTGGGGTCGCCAGGGCCAAGCAGCAGATCACCGGCGACATCACGCTGGAGATCGCCGTCGAGATGGGCATGTTCTTCTGCGGCTCGGCGGCGACGGTGCGCGAGCAGCTCGCCGCCGCCTGGCAGGACATGCGCGTCGGCCACCTGCTCAGCATGCTGCAGTTCGGTACACTGCCGGCCGACCTGACGGAGAAGAACATGCGTCTCTTTGCCAGTGACGTCATGCCGGCGCTGCGCGCGCTGGCGGCCGCGCCTCGGGCGCGGGCCGTGCGCGGCGCCGCGGCCTGACGACAGGCCGAGCGGCCGCGCATGGCGCGACGGCTCGATCCGCGCCGGGTACCCGGCGGACGCTGGCACCGCCTGCGAGGCCTGATCTGGGGCGCGCTCTGGGCCGCGACCTCCCGTGGCGCCGGCGACCGCGGTCTGCCACCGCACTTCCACACGTTGATCCGCGGCGGCACCGTCTACGATGGCACGGGCGCTGCGCCGCGGATCGCGGACTTAGGTCTAGGGGGCGGACGCATCGTCGCGATCGGCGACCTGTCCGGAGCACGCGCGCGCGACCAGATCGATGCGCGCGGACTGGCGGTCGCACCGGGCTTCATCAACATGCTCTCGTGGGCCACGGAGTCCCTGCCGGTCGATCCGCGCGCCGAGAGCGACCTGCGTCAGGGTGTCACGCTCGAGATATTCGGCGAGGGCGTGTCCATGGGGCCGTTGACTGCGGCGATGCGGCGCGCGCTCGAAGCACGGCAGACCGATTACCGCTTCCACGTCGACTGGACCACGCTCGGCGAATACCTCGAATCGCTTGAGAGGCGCGGTATCGCGACGAACGTTGCCTCGTTCGTCGGGGCTACAACGCTGCGCATCCACGAGATCGGTTATGCGCATCGTCCGGCGCGGCCCGCGGAGCTCGCACGTATGTGCGAGCTCGTGCGCGCGGCGATGCGCGAGGGCGCGCTCGGCGTCGGCTCGGCGCTGATTTACGCGCCAGCCGCTTGCGCGAGCAGCGAGGAGCTCAAGGCGCTGGCGCTCGCGGCAGCCGAGTACGGCGGCAGTTACATATCGCATTTGCGCAGTGAATCGAACCGGCTGCTGGAGTCCATCGACGAAGTCATCGCGATTGCGCGGGCGACGGGTCGGCACGCCGAGATCTATCACTTCAAGGCGGCCGGCGAGGCGAACTGGGCGGACGCGGAACACGCGATCGCGCGCATCGAGGCGGCGCGCGCCGATGGCGTCGACGTCAGCGCGAACATGTACCCGTACACGGCGGCGGCCTCGGGTCTGGACGCCTGCATGCCGCCGTGGGTGCAGGAGGGCGGTCATGAGGCGTGGGTGCGGCGGCTGCGCGAACCTGGGGTGCGCGAGCGCGTGCTGCGCGAGATGCGGGCCGTGCGTTGCGGCTGGGAGAATTTCTATGCCCTCGCCGGTTCACCGCAGCGTGTGCGGTTGCTCGGCTTCCGCAACCCCGCTCTGCGCCCTCTGGCGGGCCGTACGCTGGCCGAAGTCGCGGCAGCCCGCGGCCGCTCGCCCGAGGACACGCTGATCGACCTCGTGATCGAGGACGACAGCCGGGTCACCGCTGCATTCTTCCTGATGTCCGAGCAGAACGTCCGCCGCCAGCTCGCTCTGCCGTGGATGGGAATCTGCTCGGACGAGGAAGCGTTGGCGCCGCGCGAGCCGTTTCTCGCGCATCGACCGCATCCGCGCGCCTACGGCAGCTTCGCGCGTTTTCTCGGCCACTACGCCAGGGACGCGGGGCTGGTGCCGCTAGAGATGGCCATCCACCGGCTCACGGGAATGCCCGCGGCGCAGCTCGGTCTGCACGGCCGCGGCCGGCTGGCACCCGGCTGCTTCGCCGATGTCGTCGTCTTCGACCCTGCCGGCATCGCCGATCATGCGACCTACGACGAACCGCAGCGCTTCGCGACCGGCGTCGAGCACGTGCTCGTCAATGGCGTACCGGTGCTGCGCGACGGCCGCATCACCGGAGCACGGCCCGGACGCGTCGTGCGTGGACCTGGCTGGGCAAGCCGGGCTGCCCCGCACGCTGTGCTCGACCTGCCGCGCGCCGCCGGATGACGCGGTCGGCAGGCGTCAGAACTTGTCGGGTCGCAGCACCTCGACGTCGTGGGCGAACAGTACCATCGCGTAGTGCTGGTAGTACTTGTCGCGCAACCTCTGCATGAGCCGCTCGGCCAGCGTGGTCTCGCAGATCACCTCCACGCGAATGTTGCCGGTGTGGCCCCAGCTCGACGAGCGGGTGCCGTGGTCGCCGCGGCCGCGCGCATCGGTAATCGTGTAGCCACGCACGCCAAGCGCGTCGAGTTCGCGCGTCAAGTCCCTCTCCAGCGCGGTTTCCGTGATGACCGTGACGAGCCTGCGGATGTGGTGCGATTCAGCCATAGACGTACTCGACGGCCCGCTGGTACAGCGGGATGCCAACCAGGATGTTAAAAGGAAAGGTTACGGCGAGCGCCGCGGTCAGCGACAGCGCCGGATTGGCCTCGGGCACCGTCGAGCGGATCGCGGCCGGCGCGGCGATATAGGACGCGCTGGCCGCGAGCGTGGCGAGCAGGATGGCACCGCCGGGCGACAGGTCCATCAGACGCGCGAAGCCGATACCGACAGCGGCGAACAGCAAGGGCGCGAACAGCGCGAACGCCGCGATGAACAGTCCATGGCGTCGGAACCCGCCGAGGTGATCGCTGGCGATCAGCCCCATCTCGAGCAGAAAGATGGCGAGGATGCCCTTGAACAGGTCGAAGAACAGCGGCTTGACCGGCTCGAGGCCGTCCGCCCCTGCCAGCGCGCCGATCAGCAGCCCGCCGAGCAGCAGCATGACGCTGCGGCCCAGCAGTACCTCGCGCAGCACTTCGCCCCACGGCGTGGTGGCGTTGAGCCCGCGGGCCAGCAGGATGCCGATGATGATTGCGGGCATCTCGAGTAGCACGAGGAACAGCGGCATCTGCGGCTCGTAAGGAATCGCCGCCACGCCGAGAAAAGCGACGCCCACCGCAAACGTGCCGACGCTGACCGAGCCGTAGTGGGCGGCGATCGCCGCCGCGTCGACGCGACCGATGCCGCCGACGACGCGGAGCACGGCGTAGGCCAGCAACGTCAGCAGGCAGCCCATCACGACGACCAGCAACATGTCGACGGCGACGTCGCCGGCCGGCTGCTTGGCCAGTTCGATACCGCCCTTCATGCCGATCGACATCAGCAAGAGCGTGCTGACGAACTCGTACACCGGCTGCGGCAGGCGCAGGTCCGCCTTCATCACCCCGGCCGCGAGGCCAAGCACGAAGAACAGGACGATGGGATCGAGTTGTCCGGTCATGGCTAAAAATATATACAGTTCGGGCGCAAACGGGCCGCTTCCGGGCCGGCCTGCCGGGTCCGAAAGCCAGCAAATAGCGCGCCACCGCCATTGACACCCCCCGGCCGCGAAATCAGAATACGCGGCTCGTTTTTCGCGGAGGGGTACCCAAGCGGCCAACGGGAGCAGACTGTAAATCTGCCGGCTTACGCCTTCGTAGGTTCGAATCCTACCCCCTCCACCACCGAGCGGGACGGTGATCCGAGCGAGCGCAGGAGAGCGGGTCTGGCAGATGCGGGTCGAAGGGCTCGCCCGCGCGGCCGTAAGTTGGCTGATACGCGGGTGTAGTTCAATGGTAGAACCTCAGCCTTCCAAGCTGATGACGTGGGTTCGATTCCCACTACCCGCTCCACGTCCTGCTCGGATTACATCAGCTCACGTAGCTCAGTTGGTAGAGCACGTCCTTGGTAAGGACGAGGTCACCGGTTC
>CAZAWM010000235.1:0-4868 GCA_964488605.1 uncultured Steroidobacteraceae bacterium
GACGACGAGCGTATCGAACCGCGCTACGATCTCGGCAAGATTACTGATCGTTACGGGGTCCGCGCCCGGTATGCCAGTGGCTGGCTCGGCTGGTCGCGCGGCTTGAGGGACGGGTGGGTTACGCGCTACCGGATCGGCTTTACGCGCGACGAGTCGCGGTTCAGGACGTTGAGCGCCCCCCAGCAGACTGCCCTGCTGCCAGCGGATCGCAGCCTCGCTTATCCCTGGCTGGCCTTGGAGTGGCTCGAGGACGACTTCGCGATCGAGCGCAACCGCGACCAGATCGACCGTACCGAGGACATTGCGCTCGGCCTGCGCGCGCGGCTGCAGCTCGGATTTGCCAGCCGTTCGTTCGACGCCGACCGCAGCGCGATAGTCTGCAACGCCGGCATCGCCGATGGCTGGGAACTGACGCGGCGGCAGACGCTGCAGGTCGACGCAACGCTGAGTGGTCGGCTCGAGGACGGCGACGTGCGCGGCGGCCTGCTCGGCGGTGATAATGGACTGCGCGGCTATCCGCTGCGCTATCAGTCGGGAACCTCGCGCTGGCTGTTCACGGCCGAGCAGCGTCTGTTCAGCAACTGGTACCCGTTCCGGCTGTTCAACGTCGGCGGCGCGATCTTCTTCGACATGGGTCGCGTCTGCGGCGACGACCCTTTGGGATCGCCTTCGCGAGGGCTGCTGCGTGACATCGGCTTCGGCCTGCGCCTCGGCAACGGTCGCTCCTCTCTCGGTAACGTCTTGCACATCGACATTGCGATCCCGCTCGATCGGGACCCCTCCGTACAGAATGTCCAGTTCCTCGTCGAAACCCGTCGCAGCTTCTGACAACCGACGTTCCGACGGCATGCGCTGGCTGCAGCGGCCGCAATGGGGTCGCGGGACACTGGTCGCGCTCGTGGCGCTCTACTGCGTCGCGGCCGGTAACTCCGCATGGTGGATCGCCGTCGCGGAAGGCCGCAGCCTCTCGGACCCGCAGACCTGGCTGTTCCTCGCCAGTTGCGCGATCGCGCTGACGGCGCTGCATTTCGTGCTGCTACTGCTGCCGTCGACGCGCTGGACGGTGCGGCCGTGGCTGACCGTCGTCGTGATCGCAACCGCGTGTACCGTGCACTTCATGGGCACCTACGGCGTACTGCTGGATGGCTCCATGCTACGCAACATCCTGCACACCGACACCCGAGAGGCCGGCGAACTGCTGTCGCTGACCCTAGTCCGCGACGTCGCGCTCTGGAGCGTAATGCCGTTAGCGATCATCTGGTGGCCACGGCTCTCCGGCGGACCGATCGGACGCGCCGCGCTGCGACGTCTGGGCGCCGTCGTCGGCGCACTCGTACTCGCTGCCGCCGCGCTCGCCCCGATCTCGCGCGATTTCATTTCGCTGATGCGTAATCAGCGCGAACTGCGCTACTTGATCACGCCCGGCAATTTCATCGTCGGTCTCGGCAGGCTGGGCATGTCCGATGCGCGCGCTGCCAGACGTCCGCGCGAAATCGTTGGCGCCGACGCGCGACGCATCCAGTCGGGCTCCACGTCGAGGCCGCGCGTCTTCGTGCTGGTGGTCGGAGAGACCGCGCGGGCAGCAAACTTCTCGCTGAACGGCTATTCGCGACCGACAAATCCCGAACTCTCGCGCCTCGACATCGTCTATTACAGCGACGTGCGCTCGTGCGGCACGTCCACCGAAGTATCGATTCCCTGCATGTTCTCGCCGTGGGGGCGTGCGGACTACGACGAGGGCCGCATTCGCGGCGCAGAAGGCCTGCTGCACGTGCTTGCGCGCGCCGGCTACGACGTGCTCTGGCTCGAAAACCAGTCCGGCTGCAAGGGCGTCTGCGAAGGAGCGGGCATCCGGCCCCGTAAGCTCGAAGCCAGCGACACACCGGGACTCTGCCGTGGCGAGGAATGCGACGATCGCATCCTCGTCGAAGCACTGCAGAAGGAACTCGAGTCCGTGCAGCGGGACAGCGTCATCGTGCTGCATTTGATGGGCAACCACGGACCTGCGTACTACCGCCGCTACCCGGACGAGTTCCGCCGCTTCCTGCCTGACTGCCGCGCTGCGGAGCTCAGACGCTGCTCGCGCGACGAGATCGTCAACGCTTACGACAACGGGATCCTGTACACGGACCACCTGCTCGCCGACGCCATACGCGTACTGCAACGGAGCGACGCGCGTGTCGATGGCGCCCTGCTCTATGTCTCGGACCACGGTGAGTCGCTCGGAGAGGGCGGGCTCTATCTGCACGGGCCGCCCTGCCAGATCGCGCCCGACGTCCAGACCCGCGTTCAGATGATCTACTGGCAGTCGGCCGGCTTCGCGCGCTCATTCCGGGTCGACGTCGAGTGCCTGCGACAGCGCACCACCGAGCCCTACTCCCACGACCACCTGTTCGACTCGGTGCTCGGCCTGTTTGAGGTAGAGACCCGGGCACGGCGACCCGAACGCGACCAGTTCGCACCTCGCCGCGCAAGCTGAAGCCAGCCGGCACGCCTTAGCACTCGCTTCCCAAAACCCCGTGGCGGACGGTAAGCTTTGCATAGGCCAGCAGGGGAACGAGCATGATCAGCTACCCGACCGTTCGCATGTATGCCTCGGCCGACCAGGCCAAAGCCGTCGTCTCGACCCTGATCGCCGACGGCTTTGCGGAGGAGCTCATCACGCTGGTCACCGCGCAGTCCACGCCGCCCGCCAATGCGCCGGCCAGTGCCAAGTCAGACGATCCCATCCTCTCTTCGATCATGGCGGCCTACGTTCTCAAAGACCACGCGAAGGTCTACGCGGCCGCGATTCGGGGCGGCAAGGCGCTCGTGATCGTGCGCCCGGAATTCAGCTCCGGTGCGCGCGCCGAGTACCTCATGGATGCGGCGGGACCGGTCGAGTCGGGCATCTCGACCGACCACGAACGGCTGCCGCTCTGGGACGATACAGTGCCTTTCTCGTCTGCGCTGCACCTGCCCGTTCTGGCAGAGGGCACCGCCCCGCTGTCGGCCTTCTTCGTGCTACCGGTCGTCACCCGCGAGGGGGGCACGCTGTGTTCGGCGCTCGGTCTCGGCGAGCTCGCCGACTCCGACACCTACCATTTTGGGGAGCCGAAACTGTCGGACGCGCCGGCTCCGTTCTCGTCGGCGCTCAGGATTCCACTGCTGAGCGGCTGATATCGGTCTCCGGCCCGGCACCGACTGCCGGCCCTCGTGCGTTTCACCTGATCAGACGCCCAGACCGAGCTGTCGGCTGGGCGTTTTTTCTTCTGGTAATCCGGTGTTTGTTCATACGGCCGTCTCATCCGCCCTGTGGTTACCGCGTCTGCCTTGTGTCAATTCGTGATGACGCTCCGGTTTGACAACTTCTCTTGACGTTCCTAGACTTTTTCTCGAGTCGACCATGAACCGTTGTCTGCAGGGGTGCAGGGGCGGTCAGCCTGCGTGCGGGTCGCGCACGTTTCTGTAGATGGGGTAAACGCAATGTCGCTAGATGATCCAAACCGCGTATGGCCGACCGGCCTGACGCTTCCGGAGGCGAAGGAACTGCACAAGCACGTCATCGACGGCTCGCGCATCTTCTTTGCGATTGCGCTCGTCGCGCACCTGCTGGCGTACATCTATACGCCGTGGCTCGGGTAACGGGGAACCGCCATGAACCAATATCGAATCTGGCTGGTCGTCAAGCCAACCGTCGGTCTGCCGCTGTTCCTCGGCACCGTGCTGCTGATCTCGCTGCTGATCCACGCAGCCGTGCTGACCAACACGACCTGGTTCTCGGCCTTCTTGGAAGGTAGCGCCAAGGCTGCGACGGCCGCCGCACCGGTCGCCGCAGAGCCGACTGTCGTCGCCAGCAACTGAGACGGCCGCTGCGCTGCTGATGCTCTTGCGGGGGCCGGGGTGCGAATCCCGGCCCCTGTGCGGATTCAGGCGCCCCTACCGACTCCATGACCCGCTTCGGCGAGAAGCTCGTCCAGACCTGGATCAGCTTCGGCCCTCGCTTCCTCCCGTTCGCCGACGCCGCCACCCCGGACGTACCGCTCTCGCGGCTGCTGCGCCTGTCGCTGTTCCAGGTATCGGTCGGCATGGCGCTGGTGCTGCTCGTCGGCACCTTGAACCGCGTGATGATCGTCGAGCTCGGCGTCTCTGCATCGATTGTCAGCGTCATGGTCGCGCTGCCGCTGGTCTTTGCGCCGTTCCGTGCACTGATCGGCTTTCGCTCCGATACCCATCGCTCTGAGCTCGGCTGGCGTCGCGTACCTTTCATCTGGCAGGGCACGTTGATCCAGTTCGGCGGGCTTGCGATCATGCCGTTCGCGCTGCTCGTGCTCTCCGGCGCGGGGCAGGCTGCGAGCGCTCCCCCATGGCTCGGGCCCGCTGCCGCGGCCCTCGCCTTCCTGCTGGTCGGCGCCGGCGTGCACATCACCCAGACCGTCGGTCTCGCGCTCGCGACCGATCTCGCGCCGCAGGCGTCCCAGCCGAGGGTCGTCGGCCTCATGTACGTGATGCTGCTGGTGGGCATGATCGGCAGTTCCCTCGTGTTCGGTGCCTTGCTCGTCGACTTCACGGCCGGACGGCTCGTGCAGGTCATCCAGGGCTCGGCAGTCGTGACGATCCTGCTGAACCTCTGTGCGCTCTGGAAACAGGAGGCGCGGCGTCCGGCGCGCCTGCAGCCGCCGCGAGCCCGGGAGCCCTCGTTCACGGAAGCCTGGGCCCAATTCAGTCGTGACGATCGGGCGCTGCGCCGTCTGCTGGCCGTTGGTCTCGGCACGATGGCCTTCAGCATGTCGGAGATCCTGCTCGAGCCCTACGGCGGACAGATCCTCAGACTCAGTGTCGCCTCGACCACTAAGCTCACCGCGGCGCTCGCGCTCGGTACCCTCGCT
>CAZAWM010000236.1:0-4859 GCA_964488605.1 uncultured Steroidobacteraceae bacterium
CTGCCCGATTCACAAACAGTCATGACTGTTTTTTTCGGATCGTGGCTAGTCGGACGTCTCTGTCATAAACCTCTGAATCAACTAGGGAATTTTCATGCCGCTGCTGAAGGTGATCGATCGGGATGGCGTGGAGCATGAGCTCGAGGCCAAGTCGGGCCTCAAGATCATGGAGGCGCTGCGCGAGGTGGACTACGGGGTCGCGGCGATCTGCGGCGGCATGTGCTCGTGCGCGACCTGCCACGTTGTGATCGACCCGGCTTGGGCGGACAAACTGCCGCCGCCGATGTCCGACGAGCGCGAGCTGCTCTCCGAGCTCAGTCACTACCAGACGACTTCGAGGCTGTCGTGTCAGGTCGAGATGACCGATGCGCTCGATGGCATGAAGCTGACGATCGCGCCGGACGAGTGAGCGCGGCGCGGAAGCGTTACTGCACCGTCAGCGCATTGTCGATCAGTAGTTCGGCGCCATTGACATGGCGCGACTCGTCAGCGGCAAGGAACAGCACGAGGTTCGCGACGTCCTCCGGTTTGCCGAGCCCGCCCGGCATCTTCTCGTAAGCCGAGAGCTCGAAACCGAGCTCTTTCGACGCCTGCATGACCATCGGCGTCTCGATCGCGCCGGCGTGGATCGAATTGCAACGGATTCCGTAACCACTGACCTGGCAATGCACCGCAATGGCCTTGGTCATCGAACGGACCGCGCCTTTTGCGGCCGAATATGCATAGAAGACCGGATAGCCGAGGTGCGTGGCGGTCGAGCACATGTTGATGATCGAGCCGCCGCCAGACTCGCGCATGAGCGGAATGCCGTACTTGCAGCCGAGGAACACGCTCTCGGTCATGACGGCAAGCTGCCGACGAAAGTCGTCGAGAGTTGTGTTCTCCGGGTTACCGATGATCACGATGCCGGCATTGTTGACGAGCACGTGCAGCGCGCCGAAGCGCCGCCGGATCTCCGCGAACACTTCCTGCCAGCGGCGCTCGCTCGCGACGTCCTGCTGCAGGAACAAGGCGCTGCCAGGCGTCTGCGCATTGAGCGAGGTCTCGAGCTCGCGGCCAGCGGCCTCGTTGATGTCGGTGATGATCACGCGCGCGCCCTCGCGCACGAGTGCGATCGCGTCGGCGCGCCCAAGACCCGATGCGGCGCCCGTGACCAGCGCGACCTTTCCCGCAACCCGACCCATGGCGTCCCCCTGCGGCTTCTTCGGTCCCTGAAACTAGCAGTCAAGCTCTCCGGTTTCAATCAGCTTTGACTTTTTCAGACAGCAACTACATCCTTGCCGCGCATGGAAATTTCCTCCGCATGAGCTCCAGCGAACCGGCCCTCGAACCCGCACTCGGGCAGTCCGGCGCGAGCGACGCGCCGCTCGGCTGGCAGGCGCAGAAGAGCGCCTCGACCCGCAATCTGATCGTCGAGGCGGCTATCCGCTGTTTCGTCGAACTCGGCTACGCACGGACCACGACGACCGTGATTGCCGAGAAGGCCGGGCTGTCGCGCGGCGCGATGCTGCACCACTTTCCTTCGAAGATCGACGTGGTTCGAGCCGCGGTCGAGCACCTGCATGCCAAGCGACTGCGGGCACTCCGCAAGGCGATGTCGAAGGCGCCGGCGGACGGCGATCACGTGCGTCAGGGCGTGGAGACCTACTGGGCGCACGTCAATCACCCGCTGTTCGTCGCCTTCTTCGAGCTGGCGGTTGCGGCGCGTACCGACCGCGAGCTGGCCGAGATCCTCAGACCGGCTCAGGAATCGTTCGAGCGCGAGTGGCATGCCGTGACACTCGAAGTATTCCCTGAGTGGCGCGGCAAGGGTGAGAACTTCGATCTCGCCTTCGACCTGTCTCGCTATGTGCTAGAGGGCATGGCGATCAGTTTCCTGACGCACAAGGAGACGGAGCGCGACAAACGCGTGCTCGAGTATCTGCAGCAGAAAATCAAGGAACTCGCAAACCTGCCTGCGCCCTGAGCGGCGGCCGGTGACCTGTCAGGAGACCACGCAATGATCTGGAGCGGTACGACGGTTTCGGTGGAACAGCGCGGTAAGGTCGGCCTCGTCACGCTGAACCGCCCCGACAATGCCAATGTGCTGAACCTCACGATGGGACGGGAGCTCCTCGAGGCGGCGATCGCGTGCGGTGCCAACCCCGATGTCCGGGCTATCGTGCTCACGGGAGCCGGCAAGAACTTCTGCTTCGGTGGCGACCTTCGCGGCATGATGTCCGAGGGAGGCGCCGTCGACGCCTACCTGCGCGAGCTGACGTCGTTCCTGCACCAGGCGATCTCGCACTTCGTCCGGATGGACGCCCCCGTGATCGCCGCGGTCAACGGCACGGCGGCGGGCGCCGGCGTCGGGCTCGTGGCGATGGCGGATCTGGCCATCTGCGCGCGCAGCGCGAAGTTCTCGCTCGCCTACACTGGCGTCGCGCTGACGCCGGACGGCGGCACGTCGTTCTTCCTGCCGCGCCTGATCGGTACCAAGCGTGCGATGGAGCTGATTCTCACCAACCGCCCCCTCGGTGCCGACGAGGCGCTGAGCTGGGGCCTCGTGAACCAGGTCGTCGACGATGCCGCCTGCGTCGAGGACGCACTGCGGCTCGCCGAGAAGCTCGCCGCAGGACCCGTGCACGCGTTCGGCAAGGCGAAACGGCTCGTGGCCGGCGCAAGCGGCGCGCTCGAGGCGCATCTGCTGCTCGAGAGCGAGACGATCGCACAGCAGGCGGCGAGCCCGGAAGGTCAGGAGGGCATCAAGGCCATCCTCGAAAAGCGCAAGGCGCAGTACCGATGAGTTCCTGATGACATGGTTCTACCTGCTGCTGCTGGTCGGCGGCGCACTCGCGATCGGTCGCATTGTCCTGCAGCTTCGGCGGCTCCGGAACCAGACGGAAGACGACTGGGACACGAAACTCATCGAGCGGCTGCGGCGCAGCGGCTCGGACCCATTCCGACCACAGCAGCTCGATTTCTTCCTCGCTATGCCGGACGAGGGCTCCGCACAGCGCATCGCGCAGCGACTCGTCTCGGAGGGTTTCGAGGTCGACGTGCGTGCCGTGACCGAAAGCGTCTCGCATCCCTATAGCGTGCACGCGAAGAAGGCCATGTCGCTGTCCGTCACCGAGGTGCGCGCGACGTCGGCGCGGCTGCGCGGACTGGCCGAGGCCGGAGGGGGACGCTACGACGGCTGGACGGCCGGTCGGGGCGAGGGCGGGCCAGTCTAGTCGGATGTCGGGGCGCCGTCACTGCAGGCGCCCGGAGAGGCGCGCGCCGCGCTCGGGTCGGCGCGGTGTCAGGATCTCTTCTCGGTCTGGCGGCGCACGGCCTCGGCAGCGGCCCTGATCGCTTCTGGATCGCCGAGGTAGCGGCTGCCGCGCGGCCTGAGCTCGGCATCGAGTTCGTAGAGCAGAGGTACGCCCGTCGGAATGTTCAGCTCGACGATCTCCTGCTCGGAGACGTCGTCGAGCATCTTGACCATCGCGCGCAGGCTGTTGCCGTGAGCGACGACGATCACGTTGCGCCCGGCGCGCAACTCGACGCTGATGCGCTGCTCCCAGAACGGCAGCACGCGCGCAAGCGTGTCCTTCAGTGACTCGGTCGAGGGCAGCAGCGCGGGGTCCACATCAGCGTAGCGCGGGTCGAAGCGCGGATGTCGCGGATCGTCGGCGGCGAGCGGCGGCGGTGGCACGTCGTAGCTGCGCCGCCAGATCTTGACCTGCGCCTCGCCGTGCTGCTCCACGGTCTGCGTCTTGTTGAGCCCCTGGAGCGCACCGTAGTGCCGCTCGTTGAGCCGCCAGCTGCGCTCCACCGGGATCCACATCCGGTCGGTCTCGTCGAGGATGCACCAGAGCGTGCGGATGGCGCGCTTGAGCACCGAGGTGAACGCGAAATCGAGCCTGAGTCCCGCGCGCAGGATCTCGCGCCCTGCCTGCCGCGCTTCTTCGAGACCCTGTGGCGAGAGATCGACGTCGGTCCAGCCAGTGAAAAGGTTGTCGACGTTCCAGGTGCTCTGTCCATGCCGTACCAGGATGAGCTTGCCGGGGATGCGCGTGGCGTCCGTCATGTCGTACCCAATTACGATGAGCCTGCGCTTTATAGCACGGGAGCTGAGGTCGATCAGCGCGTACCGGCGTCCCGGACTTCATCGAGGTGCCCATCGAGACCGCGCTCGCACCGGAGACGTCCACTCGAGAGAGTCTGCGCGAGGATGCGCTGGTTCGCCTCGCGCCGATCGCGCGCAGCCGGCGGATGCGCGAGGTGATAGGCAATGCCGCCGAACAGCAGGGTCTGACGGCGAATGCCTGCCTTGCGCAGACGGGCGCAGAGCTCCTTGTCCTCGGACCCCCAGCCGACGATGTCCTCGTTGAAGCCGTTGACGGCCACGAGATCGTCGCGCCAGAAGCCCTGGTTGCACCCCTTGAGCGCGATGAAGCCGTTGGCGGGGAGACGGACCGCCACGGCGAGACGCGGTGCGTGGATCGCATAAAGACGGCGTAGGCCGCCCAGTCCCGACGACCACGGCCGGATTGGCGCCGGCGGCTCCCGGAGCGCGGCGCGCGTGCGCCCCTCGTCGAGCAGCACACGCACCCCCTGGGTGAAGTAACCGGGGCGGGCGCAGGCGCGATGGTCGGCGACGAAGCTCGCATGCAGCAACATGTCGCCGTCGACGAACACGAGGTACTCGGCCGTGGCACGCCGGATCGCGAGGTTACGGAGTCGCGTGAGCCGAAAGCCCTCGTGCGCCTGGCGTGCATGCACGACGGGCGTCGGCGAACGCCGTGCGAACGAATCGACGACCTGCCGCGTCGCCGGTCCCGAGCCGTCATCGGCGACGATGATCTCGTCGGGGGACTGCCGCTGCGCGAGCA
>CAZAWM010000237.1:0-4832 GCA_964488605.1 uncultured Steroidobacteraceae bacterium
GCCATGGAAGGGGGAGCCGCTGATCATGGGCGGCGAGGTCGAATCGGTGCCGCTGTGGCAGCAGCCGTGGGTCCGGGACCTCGCGCGCGTCGTGGCGGGGCTCGTGCTGGCGCTCGTGATCATCTTCATGGTGCTGCGGCCGACGCTACGTCAGTTGCTCGCCACCCCGCGTCCGGCGCTTGCCGTGGTGCCGGCCGGGGCGAGCGGCGCAGCCGGCACCGCGTCATCCGGCACAGGCGTGATCGAAGGCTCGGCGATCGCGGTGCCGGGGTCGGGCGCCCAGGCGGTCGGTGCAGCGTCCGGCACGTCGCTGGCCTACGAGCAGCAACTGGCTGAGGCCCGATCACTAGTGGCCCAGGACCCCGCGCGGGTCGCACAGGTCGTCAGGAATTGGGTGGCGAAGGATGACTGAGGCGGCGACGGGCACCGGCGGACGTTCGGGCGTCGAGCAGGCGGCGATCCTGCTGCTGTCGCTCGGCGAGAAGGAGGCTGCCGACGTCCTCAAGCACCTCAGCGCCCGCGATGTACAGCGCGTTGGCGCTGCCATGGCTCAGGTGAGCAACGTCAGTCGTGCGGAGGTCATGAGCGTGATCGGCGACTTTACGGCGGCCGTGGAGATGCAGTCATCACTCGGCATCGGATCGGAGGAATTCATCCGCAAGACACTCGTCAATGCTCTCGGCGAGGACAAGGCTGCCGGGCTGATCGATCGAATTCTGCTCGGGCATTCGAGCAAAGGACTCGAACAGCTGAAGTGGATGGACTCGCGCGCGATCGCCGAGATGGTCCGTTTCGAGCATCCGCAGATCGTCGCGATCATCCTTGCCTATTTGGAAGCGGACCAGTCGGCCGAGGTCATCGCGCAGCTCCCCGAGAACGTACGCGCCGAAGTGCTGTTGCGGATCGCGACGCTCGACGGCATTCAGCCAGCGGCGCTGCGCGAACTCGATCAGATCATGGAGCGCCAATTCGCCGGCAACAGTCAGGCGCGCTCTTCCGCTCTCGGCGGCCCCAAATGCGCCGCCGACATCGTCAACATGCTCGAGCCTCGGATCGAGAGCGCGGTCATGGCGGAAATCAACAAGGTCGACGAGGTGCTCGGCGCCAAGATCCAGGATCTGATCTTCGTGTTCGACAATCTCGTCGACGTCGACGACAGGGGCATGCAGGAGCTGCTTCGCCAGGTACCAAGCGACAAGCTGCTGCTCGCTCTCAAGGCAGCCGACGATCGGCTCAAGGAGAAGGTCTTCAAGAACATGTCGCAGCGCGCCGCCGAGATGCTCAAAGATGATCTCGCGTCGCGCGGGCCGGTGAGACTCTCCGAAGTCGAAGCGGCGCAAAAGGAAATTCTCGCCATCGCCCGCAAGCTCTCGGAGGAGGGCACCATCAGTCTGGGCGGCAAGGGCGGTGAAGCCTATGTCTGACGCCAGTCGCTGGCGTTTGCCGGACGTACGCGGTCCGGTGGTCGCGCCGCGCGGGCGCGCACAGAGCGCCGCCGCGCTGGTCGAAGCCGAGCGCGAGACCTGGCGACAGGGTTTTGAACGCGGCCGCGCGGAAGGCCGTGCCGCAGTCGAGGCTGCGCACGCCGCCCAGGTGGCGCGGCTCGACGAGCTGGCCGAGCGCTTTGCTTCGCTATGCGACCAGCTCGCCAGGCCGATCGAGCCGCTCGACGACGAAGTGGCCCATCAGCTCGCGAGACTCGCGCTCCAGGTGGGGGCCCAGCTCGCCCGGCGCGAGCTCGTCACGGCTCCCTCCCAGGTCATCGCGATCATCCGGGAGGCGGTGGGCCTGCTGCCGGTCGGTGCGCGCGAAGTGCGCATCTACGTGCATCCCGCCGACGGTGCGGCGATCCGCGAGCGGCTCGCAGAGGGCACCGGCGAGCGCGCCTGGACGCTGCTCGACGATCCCGTCATGACGCGCGGTGGCTGCCGCGTTGCCACGGAGCACTCGAGCGTCGACGCACGCCTCGAGAGTCGCCTGGCGACCATCGTCGCCGCGGTGCTGGGCGAGGAGCGGTTCGGGGACCGCACGACCAGCACGCCGGAGGGTGGCGATGAGTGACAGTCGCGTGACAACCGAGCGGCGGGACAGCGGGCTCGAGAGACGACTCGAGGCACTCGCGCGTCGTCTGGCAAGCGTCCCGCCGCCCGCGGTCGAGGGTCGTCTGACGCGCATGATCGGCCTGACGCTCGAGGCGGTCGGCGTGCAGGCCGCGATCGGCGACCGTTGCGAAGTGCGCTCTGGCCACGGCCGCTGGGTGGATACCGAGGTCGTCGGTTTCGCTGCTGACCGGCTCTACCTGATGCCGGTCGGAGACCTGCACGGCATCGAACCGGCGGCTCGGGTCGTGCCGGTGCGCCGCGCCTGCACTGTTGCGGTGGGCCCGGAGCTGCTCGGAAGAATCATCGATGGTGCCGGCCGGCCGCTCGACGGTCGGTCAACGCCGAGCTGCGCCACACGTGTCCCGCTCGCCGGCCAGCCGATCAATCCGCTGGAGCGACAACCGATCCATGAACCGCTAGACGTTGGCGTACGCGCCATCAACGCGCTGCTGACCATCGGTCGCGGTCAGCGTATCGGACTGTTTGCCGGCAGCGGCGTGGGCAAGAGCGTACTGCTGGGGATGATGGCCCGCTACACGACGGCCGACGTGATCGTCGTCGGCCTGATAGGTGAGCGCGGTCGTGAGGTCAAGGAGTTCGTCGAACGCATTCTCGGTCCGCAGCATCGGGAACGGGCGGTCGTCGTCGCGGCGCCTGCCGACAGCCCGCCGCTGATGCGACTGCAGGGTGCGTGGCTCGCGACTGCGGTCGCGGAATACTTTCGCGAGCACGGCCGGTCCGTGCTGCTTCTGATGGATTCGCTGACGCGCTTCGCTCAGGCCCAGCGTGAGATCGGGCTTGCGATCGGCGAGGCGCCGGCGACCAAGGGTTATCCGCCGTCGGTTTTCGCGCGCCTGCCGCAGCTCGTCGAACGCGCCGGCAACGGCGCACATGGCGCCGGCTCGATCACGGGCTTTTACACCGTACTGACCGAAAGCGACGACCCGCAGGATCCGATCGCTGATTCCGCCCGCGCCATCCTCGATGGGCATATCGTGCTGTCGCGCCGTCTGGCGGAGGCCGGACATTTCCCGTCCATCGATGTCGAGGCCTCCGTGAGCCGCGTGATGCAGGAGATCGTGTCGGACCGGCAGATCGCTGCCGCGCGCCGCCTGCGCCAGGCGCTGTCGGTCTACAACCAGTCGCGCGATCTGGTCGCCTTTGGCGCCTGGAAGCCCGGCGCGAACCCCGCGCTAGACAGTGCCGTGGCGCTCTGGCCTGCGATCGAGCGATTCCTGCAACAGGACCTGCGCGAACGGGCCGACATCGAGTCGAGCCTCGCGGGACTCGAGGCAGCGTTGACCTCGCACGTGTCCGAGGTGCCATCGGAGGCCGCCGCGTGAAGCGCTCGGAGCGACTCAGGCAGCTGCAGGAAGAGTTTCTCGCGCAGCGCAAGAGGCTTGACGAGCGCGTTGCCGCAGCCCAGGTCCGGGTGCAGCATGCGGCGCGTCGCCTCGAGGAACTACAGCGCTACCGCGACGAGTACGTCAGCGGATTCGCGAGCCGCGCCGCCGCGGGAATGGGCGGCGCCGGGCTGCGCGACTACCAGGCTTTTCTCGCCCGTCTGGACGAGGCCGTGCGCCAGCAGCAGCAGATTGCGGCGCGGGCCGCCGTGGAACTCGAGTTTGAGCGACAGCACTGGCGCGAGGCGGCGGTGCGAGTGCGGGCGGTGGAGGTGGTCGGCGAGCGCTGGCGTGCGGACGAGAAGCGTTTGGTCGCACGGCGCGAACAGAACGAGTGCGACGAACGCGCGCGCAGTATCGCAGGTGGAATAGGGAGCGACCGACAGGCATGATGCCGGCAGTGGCGATCTCGGCGACCGACGCGCAGACCTGCCCAAACGCGGGCGAACCGTCGCAGCACGGTGTGGATTTTCTGGCTACTTTACAGCAGCTCGCTGAATCTACCGTTGCCCTTGGACCGGAGCTGCAAGCGCCGGGACTGGAGACCGAATCAGCCGGAGGATCTCGCGGCGACGTCGCCGCCGACTCTACGAGTTCTGCCCCGGCACCCCAGCTGACGCAACCACCGGCCGCGCAGGCTGCGCCCCACGATCCGCTCGCATCCTTGCCCTTGCTGTCGATCAGGGACCCGCTCGGTATCCCGACGACGGTGTCCGCTGCCGCACGACTGTCCGCAGGTCCTCTGTTGCCGGCCGATGCAGCGTCGGGCTCGCCGTCGCCTCAGGACGTTCGGATGGGATCACAATCTGGAGCAAGCGGCACGGCACACGTTCTGCCGCCGGCCGCCACCGGCGATCGAGTGGAATTACCTGGACCGGATCGTACCGTCATGGCCATCATGGCGACGTCGAGCGACGCGCAGCGCGGCGAGACCTTGACGCCGGAATCGGGCGCCGATCCGGCACAGAGCGCGTCCGCGAGCGCAGGCGCCGATTGCTCGCCCGGAACCGTCCGCGGCGAGGCGGTACCGATTGCCATTCGTCCGACACTCGAACCATTCGTTCGCGCGCCACAGATCCCCATGAGCTCGACGGTCGGGACGCCGCAATGGAGCCAGGAGTTCGCGGCCCGCGTCAGCTGGCTAGTGGATAGCGGTGAGCAGTATGCGTCGATCCGCCTCTCGCCAGAGCAGCTCGGCCCGGTCGAGGTGCGCCTCGCCGTCCGAGAGGGCGAGGCCCGCATATGGTTCGGTGCCGCCCTGCCCGAGACGCGGGCGGCGATCGAGCATGCGCTGCCGCGCTTGCGCGAGATGCTCGCCGGCACGGGG
>CAZAWM010000238.1:0-4810 GCA_964488605.1 uncultured Steroidobacteraceae bacterium
GCAGCAGGGTCGGCGAGACGCGGCCGACGGTCGGTTCGGGCGCGGTCAGCGCGCGGATCGCGAGCAGCGTCGGCGGGATCAGCAGCCGGTAAAGGTTGAGCAGTCCGAGGATGCGCCGGGAGAGCTCGGTCGGCGGCGCGGCGGTCGCTGCGGGGGCATTCATTGGACGCCGATCATCGTCGATCGGCAGGGGAGGTTTCCAGCGGCGCGGTATTTCGCGAGAATGCACGCTTTCGTCGGCCAGCCGGGTCCGCAAGATCATGAATCTGCACGAGTACCAGTCCAAGGAAGTGTTCGCGAGCTACGGCATTCCGGTGCCGCGTGGCCAAGTCGCCGCGACGCCCGAGGAGGCCGTGTCGGCCGCGGTGTCGATCGCCGGGGCGACCGACAAGGCCCTCTGGGTCGTCAAGGCCCAGGTGCATGCCGGCGGGCGCGGCAAGGCAGGCGGCGTCAAGCTCGCGCGCGACCTCGAGGGCGTACGCGCCGCAGCGGGCTGCCTGCTCGGTCAGCGCCTCGTGACCAAGCAGACGCGCAGCGAGGGCCTGCCGATCGACAAGGTCTACGTCGAGGAAGGCTCGAAGATCGAGCGCGAGATCTACCTGTCGCTGACGCTGAATCGCGAGAAGGGCCGGATCGCACTGATCGGGTCGGCCGCCGGCGGCATGGACATCGAGGAAGTCGCCGCGCAGACGCCCGAGAAGATCACGACCGTGAACATCCACCCGGCGGCGGGCCTGCAGCCCTACCAGTGCCGTCGCATGGCCTTCGCGCTCGGCTTCAAGGATGGCCAGGTCACCGAGTTCCAGCAGATCGCCATGGCGCTGTACCGGCTCGTGCTCGACATGGACGCGAGCCTCGTCGAGGTCAACCCGTTGATCGTCACCGAGGGCGGCCGGCTCGTCGCGCTCGACGCGAAGATCAACATCGACCCCAATGCGCTGTTCCGCCAGCAGTCCCTCGCTGCGCGGCGCGACCCCAACCAGGAAGACCCGATGGAGCGGGCCGCCAGCGAGCACGACCTGAACTACGTCTCGCTGGATGGCGAAATCGCCTGCATGGTCAACGGCGCGGGCCTGGCCATGGCGACCATGGACCTGATCAAGCTGCACGGCGGCAGTCCGGCGAACTTCCTCGACGTGGGCGGCGGCGCCACGGCCGAGCGCGTCACCGAGGCATTCAAGCTGATCCTTTCCAATCCGCGCGTGCGCGCGATCCTCGTCAACATCTTCGGCGGCATCGTGCGTTGCGATCTGATTGCCGAGGGCGTCATTGCGGCGGTACGCAACGTCGGTGTCAAGGTGCCGGTGGTCGTGCGCCTCGAAGGCACGAACGCCGACAAGGCGCGCGCGATGCTCGCCGGCAGCGGCCTCAGGGTCGTGGCCGCAGGCGATCTGACCGACGCGGCGCAGAAGGTCGTCGCGGCCGCGCGCTGAGCACGATCCAGGATTCCGAAGGGTTCAAGACATGAGCATTCTCGTCAATCGCAACACGCGCGTGATCTGCCAGGGCTTCACGGGCAGGCAGGGCACGTTCCACTCCGAGCAGTGCCTCGCCTACGGGACGCAGCTCGTCGGCGGCGTCACGCCTGGCCGCGGTGGCGACCGGCACCTCGGGCTGCCGGTGTTCGACACCGTGCACGATGCCGTCGAGGCCACCGGCGCCACGGCGAGCATGATCTACGTGCCAGCAGCGCACGCTGCCGATGCGATTCTCGAGGCGGCCGATGGACGCATCGAGCTGATCGTCTGCATCACCGAGGGCATTCCGGTCAACGACATGATCCGCGTCAAGGCCGCGCTCGCCGGCACGGGCGTGCGGCTGATCGGACCGAACTGTCCCGGCGTGATCACGCCGGGGGAGTGCAAGATCGGCATCATGCCGGGCTTCATCCACAAGAAGGGCGTGGTCGGCATTGTCTCGCGCTCCGGTACCCTGACCTACGAGACCGTGTTCCAGACCACTCACAACGGCCTCGGTCAGAGCACCTGCGTCGGCATTGGCGGCGATCCGGTGCGCGGCATGAATTTCGTCGACGTTCTCGAACTGTTCGAGCGCGATCCCGGCACCGAGGGCATCGTCATGGTCGGCGAGATCGGCGGCAGCGACGAGGAGGCCGGCGCCGAGTTCATCCGTCGATTCGTCAGCAAGCCCGTCGTCGCCTACATCGCAGGCGTCACGGCGCCACCGGGCAAGCGCATGGGCCATGCGGGCGCGGTCATCGCCGGCGGCAAGGGTACCGCCGCCGACAAGTACGCCGCGCTCGAGGCGGCTGGCGTCCGCACCGTGAAGTCACCCGCAGAGCTTGGCTCGGCGATGCTCGAGCTGCTCAAGAAGCGACGCGTCCGGGCCGCACGGGCCCGTACCGCCGCGGCTGCCGCCAGCGAGCCGCTCGCGACGAGGCCGGTCGCGCCGCGCCGCCAGGCGCCGGCGCCCGCGAAGCCGCGCGCCGCAGGCGCTGCGCCGCAGCGGCGTGAGCCCAAACAGCCGGTCGCGCGCCGGCGGATCAGGAAAGAGCGCGCTGCGAAGCCGGCCGCCGTCCGAGGGCCCGCGGAACGGACGAGCCCCACGCGCAAGCCGGCAGCGGCCCGCGCGAGGCGCTTCGGCGCGCGCAGGCGGTGAGCGCCGGCCCCCGGCTGCGGATCGCGCTCGCCGAGCTCGATCTGCTCGTCGGCGACATCGCGGGCAATGCCGATCGCGTGCTCGCGGCGATGCGGCGCGCCAGCGACGATTACGCCGCGCAGCTCGTGGTCTGCCCGGAGCTCACCCTCGCAGGCTATCCGCCCGAGGACTTGCTGTTCCATCGCGGCTTCCGGCACCAGATCGGCAAGGCGCTCGAGCGCGTTACTTCAGCCGCGCGCGGCATCGGTGTCGTGGTCGGCTATCCGGAGTACAGCGGCGCGCAGATCTTCAACTCGGCGGCACTGCTCGACGACGGCGCGATGCTCGCGAACCATCGCAAGTCCTGCCTACCGAACTACCGGGTTTTCGACGAGAAGCGCTACTTCGAGGCCGGTGCGCAGCCGACCGTCGCGCCGTTTCACGGCTTCGCGCTCGGCGTGCTGATCTGCGAGGACATCTGGGAACCCGAGCCCGCGCAGCTCGCCCGCTCGCAGGGCGCCGAGATCCTGATCGTCATCAACGCATCGCCGTACGAGGTCCGAAAACAGCATGCGCGCGAAGCGATCGTACGCCAGCGGGTCCGCGACGTCGGTCTGCCGGTCGTCTACGTGAATCTGGTCGGCGGGCAGGACGAGCTCGTCTTCGACGGCCAGTCGTTCGTCACCGACGCACGCGGCGAGCTCGTGTTGCGCAGGCCAGCCTTCACCGAAGGGCTCGCCTGCGTCGAGTTCACCCGCGGCGCGGACGGTCGTGCACGCTGCGCCGCACTGCCGGTGCCCGCTCCGCACGCGCCCGCGCCGGCCGTCGCGCCCGAGCTCGAGGACGTGGAGAGCGTCTACCGCGCGCTCGTGCTCGGCGTGCGCGACTACGTCGACAAGCATGGCTTTCCCGGCGTGGTCATGGGACTCTCGGGCGGCATCGACTCGGCGCTGACGCTCGCGATCGCCGTCGATGCGCTCGGCGCCGCGCGCGTGCACGCGGTCATGATGCCCTCGCGCTACACGGCCGAGATCAGCGTCGCCGACGCCACCGAACAGGCACGGCGGCTCGGCGTGCATTACAGTGTCATCCCGATCGAGGGGATGTTCGAGGCGACGCTCGCCGCGCTGCGCGACGAGTTCGCCGGGCGCGCGCCCGATACGACCGAAGAGAACATCCAGTCGCGCTGTCGCATGCTGATCCTGATGGCGATCTCGAACAAGACCGGCCGGATGCTGCTGACGACCGGCAACAAGAGCGAGATGGCGGTCGGCTACGCGACGCTCTACGGCGACATGGCGGGCGGGTTCGCGCCGATCAAGGACTGCAGCAAGCTGCTCGTCTACCGGCTCGCCGCCTATAGGAACTCGCTCGGGGCCGTGATTCCGCAACGCGTGATCGAGCGTCCGCCCTCGGCAGAACTGCGGCCAAACCAGAAGGACAGCGACTCGTTGCCCGATTACGCGATCCTCGATCCTATCCTCGAGGCCTTCATCGAGGAGGACCTCACGGTTGACGAGATCTGCGCGCGCGGGTTCGATCGCGCCACCGTCGGTCGCGTGCTCGACCTCGTCAAGCGCAACGAATACAAGCGCCGGCAGGCGCCACCCGGCGTGCGTGTCAGCCGCCGGGCGTTCGGTCGCGACTGGCGTTACCCCATCACCAACGGCTACAGGCGCTGAGACCGGCGACGGGCGCGCAGCGAGCTCTCAGCCCCAGGGTTTCCACCACGGCCGTCTTGCCTCCGCGACCGGGTTCTCGCGCATCGGCTCGTTGTAGTTCGCCGCGTAGACGGCGCGGGTCTGCTTCGCGAGCTCGTCCATGCCGAGCCGCTCGTAGCTGACAGTCATGATTTCGAGCGCCTCGCGCACGGCCGGCGCGCCGTCGTACTGCTCGATCGTCTCCTTGGCGCGCTGCGCGGCCGCGACCCATGCCCCGCGGCGCACGTAGTACCGGGCGACGTAGATATTGTAGTCGGCGAGCCGGTTTCGCAGATGGATCATGCGCCGGCGGGCGTCGTGCGCGTACTCGCTCTTCGGGAAATCCTCGACGACCTTGCTGAAGGCCGAGAAGGACTTCAACGCACTCTGCGGCGGGCGCGCGTCCAGATCCACCCGGAAGAACCGCTCCAGCACGTTCGGGGTGCGCTCGAACTCTACGAGGCCCTTGATGTACCAAGCGTAGTCGACGCGCGGATGGGTCGGGTTCTCGC
>CAZAWM010000239.1:0-4807 GCA_964488605.1 uncultured Steroidobacteraceae bacterium
GGAGTCAGTCATGAGTGCGGCATCGAGCGCGGCCGAGGCGGAAGCGACAACCGCGGCGCCGTCCAAGAGCAAAGGCAAACTGTTGCTGATCGCGGGTGTCGCGATCGTCCTCGCCGGCGCTGCGGGCGGTTTCTGGTACTGGCAATCGCGCCATGCTGGCGCCACACACGCGAAGGTCGAACAGAAACCGCTTGCACCGCTTCAGTTCCACGCGGTCGATCCGGCCTTCGTCGTCAACTTCCAGTCGCCAGGTCCGGCGCGCTTCCTACAGGTAGAGGTTCGCATTGGTAGTCGCGAATCCGAGACGATAGAGCTGCTGAAGGCCAATGACCCCGTGATCCGCAATGATCTGCTCCTGCTGTTCGGCGCGCAGGAGCAGGCAGCGCTGGCGACGCGCGAAGGTAAGGAGAAGCTGCGCGCCGACACGCTCGAGGCGATCCGGCGGATTGTCAAGGCTGCCGGTGGCAAGCCCCAGAACGCCGAGGCCGTGTTCTTCACGAGCTTCGTGATGCAATGAGCAATCAGTCGATTCTGGATCAGGCGGAGGTCGACGCGCTGCTGCACGGGATGAGCTCCGGTGCAGTCAGCACGGAGGCTCAGCCGGTGACCGGCGACGTCCGTCTCTACGATCTCGGCAAGGAGGCGCGCATCGTACGCAGCCGCATGCCGACGCTCGAGATGATGAACGAACGCTTCGCCAGGCTCTACCGGATGAGCCTCTACAACATGCTGCGGCGAAATTCGGCGATCTCTATTCGCGGCGTGCAGACGCTGAAGTTCGGCGATTACCTACAGCGTCTGGAGGTGCCCAGCAGCCTAAACCTCATACGGATCGCGCCACTGCGTGGCACATCACTGGTGGTGCTGTCGCCAAAGCTCGTGTTCACGGTCGTCGACAACTTTTTCGGCGGCAAGGGGCGACATCTCAAGATAGAGGGCCGTGACTTCACGGCGACCGAGATACGCATCATCCAGATGCTTCTGGAATCGGCGTTCAGCGATCTCAAGGAGGCTTGGTCGAACGTCCTGCCCATCGATATCGAGTATCTCGCCTCCGAAATGAACCCCCAGTTCGCGAATATCGTCGGGCCGACCGAAATCGTCGTCGTCGCCACCTTTGCGATCGAGCTCGAGGGTGCGGTTGGAGAGCTGCATCTGACGATACCGTATTCGACGATCGAGCCGATGCGCGAGATCTTCGACGGCGGTGTGCAGAGCGACCGCAACGACGACGACGGCCGCTGGCGACAGAGCCTGCGCGAGGATATCGAGGACGCGGAGTTGGAGTTGACCACTCTCATCGGGCGTTCAACGGTCACGATCGCCCAGTTACTGAACCTGAAGCCCGGCGACGTCCTGCCGTGCGACTTCGACGGAAAAGTCACGATCTACGCCGAGGACACTCCGATTCTGCGGGGCACCTTCGGTATCTCACGCGGCCAACAGGCCGTCAAGGTCGAGGAGCACCTGGTCCGCGGCCGACCCGCAGGCGCGGCGGCTCCTCAGCGCTTGAGATCGGGCCACTGAGATTCCCTGAGAGAACAGCATGAGTACACCGATGAAAGACGAAGCCGCGCAAGTGGCCGCATTCGAGAAACTGGCCGCGGAGCCGCCTCAGGGTGCGTCCGACAGCCCGAGCGCCGAGGTCAATCTCGAGGTCATTCTCGACGTGCCGGTCACCCTGTCGATGGAGGTTGGCCGCACGCGCGTCCCGATTCGCAATCTGTTGCAGCTCAACCAGGGCTCGGTCGTGGAACTCGAGCGGGCCGCCGGCGAGCCGCTCGACGTCTACGTCAACGGCACACTGGTCGCGCATGGCGAAGTCGTCGTCGTGAACGACAAGTTCGGAATCCGTTTGACGGACGTCATCAGTCCTGCCGAGCGAATCCGACGGCTCAAGTGAGCGTTTCGATGCCGGACATGCTAGGCGCTTCGATCGTCGCGTCGCGTGCGGTTTTCGCGGCACCACAGTCACCGCCGCCGGCAGGTGTGACGCCGGGCCTCGGTTCGCTCGCCGAGGTCGTGTTGGCGCTGATAGTCGTGCTCGCGCTGATCATGGTCATCGCCTGGCTCGCGCGCCGCATGCGTGTCAGCGGCGTAGACGGTTCGACCATCCGGATCGTGGCCGAAACGACGATCGGCCCCAAGGAGCGCGCAGTGCTGCTTCAGGTCAGGGGTCGCCAGTTTCTGGTCGGCGTCGCGGCAGGATCGGTGACGACGCTGCACGTGTTCGACAGTAGCGATGCGTCCGGTCCATTCACGACTGACAGCGCGACGCAGATCAGATTGGATGGCGGGCGTCCATCCTTCCGTTCTCTATTGCGCAGGAGTCTTGGACTGCCATGAAGCGGCACCGTTGGATCAGGGTCGCGAGCTGTCTCGCGCTGGCGCTGGGTCTTTTCGGACCTGCCTGGGCTCAGCAGGCGGGCGGCGCGCTCCCGGCACTGCCCGCGTTGACCGTACAGCCGGCGCCGGGTGGCGGTCAGTCGTACTCGCTGACGCTGCAGGTGCTGTTGCTGATGACGGCGCTGACTCTGCTGCCGGCGATCCTGCTGATGATGACTGCGTTCACGCGCATCGTGATCGTACTCGGCATCCTCCGTCAGGCGCTCGGAGCGGGCCAGACCCCGCCTAACCAGGTCATCATCGGCATCGCCCTATTCATGACTTTCTTCGTCATGGCGCCGGCTTTCGAGCGAATCAACGAGGAGGCGATCAAGCCCTACATGGCGGGGCGCATCGAGACGACTGCGGCGCTCGAGCGCGCGATCGTTCCACTCAAAAGGTTCATGCTGGATCAGACTCGCGAGTCGGACATCGCCGCCTTCGTACGGATATCTGGCGGGCATGGGTTTGCGACCCCCGAGGACGTGCCGCTCTCCATACTTGTGCCCGCCTTCGTCACGAGCGAGCTCAAGACGGCCTTCACGATTGGCTTCCTGCTGTTTATACCATTCGTGATCATCGACCTCGTCGTCGCGAGCGTTCTCATGTCAATGGGCATGATGATGCTCTCGCCGGTACTCATCTCGCTACCGTTCAAGCTGATGCTGTTTGTCCTCGTCGACGGCTGGTCGCTGGTCATGGGCACGCTGGCCGAGGGCTTCTTCCGATGACGCCCGAGACGATCATGTCGGTCGGCCGACATGCCCTAGAAGTCATGCTGTTGCTCGCGGCGCCACTCCTGATAGTGGCGTTGGTCGTGGGTCTGATAGTGGGCGTTTTCCAGGCCGCGACACAGATCAACGAGATGACGCTGTCTTTCATACCCAAGCTCGCGTCGATGGCAGCGGCCATTGCGATCGCGGGCCCATGGATGCTCAAGGTACTCGTCAGCTACACGCGGGCCTTGATCGAGAGTATCCCATCTCTGATTCAGTGAGATGTCATGCTGACGCTTACGGAAGCCCAGCTCAACGAATGGATCGCAGCCTATTTCTGGCCGTTCGCACGTATCGCTTCCTGCATGATGGTCGCACCGGTGTTCGGCGCGCGCTTCGTGCCCGCGCGTCTACGGATCGTATTGGCAGCGGCCATCACCGTCATCACGGCCCCGCTGTTGCCACCATTGCCCGTGGTAGCGGTGTTCTCGGTCGAGGGTGTGCTGATCACGGTGCAGCAGGTCGTGATTGGTCTCGCGCTCGGCTTCATGTTGCAGCTGATCTTCGATGCGATCGGGCTCGGCGGCCAGTTGATCGCCAACAGCATGGGCCTGTCTTTCGCGTTCAACATTGACCCGATGCGTGGCGTATCGACGCCGGCCCTCGGCCAGTTCTATCTGCTGCTCACGACCATGACGTTCGTCGCGCTCGATGGCCATCTGGCCGCCGTCGAGACACTGGTGCGCGGGTTCGAGACGCTCCCACCCGGCGCAACCGGGCTTGGAGCCGCAGGGCTCTGGACCGTGGTCGGCTTCGCCAGCCAAATGTTCGCTGGAGCGCTCGCAGTCGCGCTTCCAGGCATGACCGCATTGATCGTGGTCAACCTGGCCTTCGGCGTCATGAGCCGTGCGTCTCCGACCTTGAACCTATTTGGCGTTGGCTTTCCGATCATTCTCGTGTTCGGGCTCGTAATAGTCGTGGCCGGACTGCCGATGGTGCAGACGACATTTGGGGCGCTGATGGTCGAGGTGTTCAACGCGATCACCGCCCTGCAGGGCGGGACGGGCTGAGAGCGAACCCGTGGCCGAAGAGAGCGGTCAGGAGCGTACCGAACGCGCCACCCCGCGGCGCCTCGCAGAGTCACGCCGACGCGGGCAGGTTCCGCGCTCGCCCGACCTCAACGCCGCCGTGGTCACGTTGTCGGTCGCCGGTGGCCTATATGCGCTCGGCGCCAGTCTGTCCTCGGACCTAGCGGCACTGATGCGCGATGCGCTGACGATCACCCGTACGGAACTGCTCGATGTCAGTGCCCTGCCCAAAACCCTCTCGGGTCTGTTGCTGCGGGCCATGTGGATCCTGCTACCTGTGTTCGCGATCGCGTTCTTGGCGGCGCTCTTCGCACCTCTGCTGATCGGCGGCTGGAACTTCAGCACCGAAGCAATCGGTGTCAAGCCGCAACGGCTCAATCCCGTCTCGGGCTTCGAGCGGATGTTCTCGATTCGCAGTGTGGTCGAGCTCGGCAAGTCGCTGGGGAAGTTCGCGGTCGTCGGCACGCTGGCAGCGATCGTCTTGTGGCAGCAGAGCCCAGCCTTCGTCGCAGTAGCGCGCGAGGCGACTGCGCCCGCGCTCGCTCATGCCGTATCGGTCGCGGGCCAGGCGCTGCTCGCCGTAGCGAGCGGCCTGGCACTGATCGCGGCCATCGATGT
>CAZAWM010000240.1:0-4792 GCA_964488605.1 uncultured Steroidobacteraceae bacterium
GGACCTGCTCGGCTGCCGGGTGGTCAATGAGCAGGATGTCGAGCTCGGCATCGTCGACCATTTCGTCGACGCGCCGGCCGGGGTGGTGATGGTGGTGCGCGGCGAGCGGGAGCACTGGTTGCCGGCCGCTGCGCCCCATCTGCGCGAGGTAGATCTGGAACAGCGCCGGATCCGGGTGGACTGGCCGGCAGACTTCTAGACGCATGCTGCGGATCGAGGTCGTCACGCTGTTTCCGGAGCTGCTGCACCACGCGCTGGGTTTTGGCGTACTGGGACGCGCCGTCGAGCGAGGGCTCGTCAAGGTGGGTGCCGAGGACCCGCGGCTGCATGCGAGCGGGCCGCACCGGAGCGTCGACGATCGCCCTTACGGAGGCGGTCCCGGCATGGTCGGTACGCCGGCTCCGTGGAGCGCGGCGATCGATGCGGCGGCGAGTAGGCTCGCGGCAGGCACGGGTCGCCCGGTGGGGCCGGGCGCCGGAGCGCTGCCGAGGGTCTATTTGACGGCGCAGGGTGTACGATTCGATCAGGCGATGGCACGCGAATTCGCGGCCGGCGCCGGGTTCGTGCTGGTCGCGGGCCGGTACGAGGGGCTCGATGAGCGCGTGCTCGAGTCGCGCATCGACAGGGAAGTCTCGCTCTGAGATTTCGTGCTGTCGGGCGGCGAGTTCGCGGCGCTCGCGGTCATCGACGCAGTGGTGCGGCTGCTGCCTGGAGCGCTCGGCGACGAGCGGTCGGGCCAAGAGGAGTCCTTCGCCGGGGGGCTGCTCGATTGGCCGCACTACACTCGGCCCGTAGAGTGGGAAGGGCGATGCGTGCCCGAGGTACTGCAGGGCGGTCACCACGCGCAGATCGCGCGCTGGCGGCGCAAGCAGGCACTGGGCCGGACCTGGCTGCGAAGGCCCGACCTGATCGCAGCGCTCGAAGAGCGCGGCGGACTCGATCGCGAGTCGCGCTCGCTGTTGGATGAATTTCTCGCGGAGCGAGAGGTGGAGAAAAATGGCTGACCTGATTGCCCAGATCGAAAGCGCGCGCGCGACGCGACAGCTGCCGGACTTCAAGCCCGGCGACACCGTGGTCGTCAACGTCAAGGTCGTCGAGGGCGACCGCGAGCGGCTGCAGGCCTTCGAAGGTATCGTCATCGCGAAGAGTAATCGCGGCCTCAACTCCTCGTTCACCGTGCGTAAGATCTCGCACGGCGAAGGCGTCGAGCGCACCTTCCAGTCGCACAGCCCGCTCATCGCCGACGTACAGATCAAGCGTCGCGGCAGTGTTCGTCGCGCCAAGCTGTATTACCTGCGCGAACTGTCGGGTAAGGCGGCGCGCATCGAAGAGAAGCTCTAAGCCGCCTCTCGTCCGGTCGTGCGGCGGTTCCTCGGTTTTCTCTGGCGCGGCCTCGACGGGCTGCGCCGCTTCCTGCACCTGATCCTGCTGCTGGTGATCTTCGGCTTCGTCGCCGGTGCGCTGCGCAGCACGATTCCGTCGCTAGCGACGCGCGCGGCACTGGTCATCGCGCCGGAGGGGGAAATCGTCGAGCAGCTGTCCGGCGATCCTCTCGAGCGAGCGCTGGCCGAGGCGCAGGGGGCGGGCCGCGGCGAGACCTTGTTGCGCGACCTGACCGACGCGATCGAAGCAGCTGCAGCCGACGATCGAATCCAGGCGCTCGTCCTCGAACTCGACGGCATGACAGGGGGCGGTCAGCCCACCCTGCAGGAACTGGCCAGCTCGATCGCGAAATTCCGCGCATCGGGCAAGAAAGTCGTCGCCAGCAGCGTCGGCTTCCTGCAAGCCCAGTACTTTGTGGCCGCGCATGCCGACGAGATCTATGTCGATCCGCTCGGCTTCGTGCTCATCGAGGGCTACGAGCGCTACCGTAACTATTACAAGGCCGCTCTAGAGAAGCTCGCCATCGACGTCAACGTCTACAGGGTCGGCAGCTACAAGAGCGCCGTCGAGCCTTTCCTGCGGCAGGACATGTCGCCCGAAGACCGTGAGGCCAGTGTCGCGTATCTCGCTGCGCTCTGGGACAACTATCGCACCGTGGTCGGTCGTGCGCGTGGCATCGAACCGGAGGCGCTCGCGCGCTACGCGAACGAGATCGGACCGCTGGCCGTCGGCGCGAAAGGTGACCTGCCGGCGGTCGCGCTCGCCGCCAAGCTGGTCACGGGCATCAAGTCTTCGATCGAAGTCGAGGCGCGGGTGGCGGAACTCGTCGGCAAGGACGAGGCGACTGGCTCCTTCAACGCCGTCTCGCTCGAGGATTACCTGCGCGTCCTACGTGCCGAGCAGAAGTTGCATCGCGACAAAAAACCGCGAGTCGGTGTCATCGTCGCCTCCGGGGAGATCCTCGATGGCGACCAACCGCCTGGGATCATCGGTGGCGAAACGGTTGCGGCGCTGATCCGCGATGCGCGACTCGACGACAAAATCCGCGCGCTCGTGCTGCGTATCGACAGTCCGGGCGGCAGCGTCTTCGCTTCGGAGCAGATCCATCGCGAGCTCGAGGCATTCAAGTCGACGGGCCGGCCGCTCGTCGTATCGATGGGCGATCTGGCGGCCTCGGGCGGCTACTACATCGCCGCGCCGGCTGACGAGATCTGGGCGAGCCCGGCGACGATTACCGGTTCTATCGGCATCTTCGCGCTGTTCCCGACCTTGAATCGCACGCTCGACAAACTCGGCGTCAGCGTGGACGGCGTCGGCACGACGCCACTGTCGGGTGAATTCCGGCTCGATCGTCCGGTCGGGCCTACGGCCGCACAGCTGGTGCAGTCCGTGATCGAGCGCGGTTACGACGACTTCCTGCGTCGGGTCGCCGCCGGACGCGGCAAGACCCGCGACGAGATCGACCCGATCGCGCAGGGGCGCGTCTGGTCGGGCCTTGATGCGCAGAAGGTGGGTCTCGTCGACAAGCTCGGGGATTTCGCCGATGCGGTCGATGCGGCCGCGAGGCGCGCGGGCCTGTCCAACGGTCAGTACCGGATCGACTACCTCGAAACCGAGTTGTCGTGGGCCGAGGAACTCGCTCTCTCGCTCAAGGCGCGTCTGTTCGGTGCAATCGTCGAAGACTCGCCGTCGCTGCGACAGTTGTTGCGGGCGGCGAGGTTCGTCGATCCGCTCGAGCGCGAGGTGGCCCGCTGGGGCCGGATGCGCTCGCCCAATCAGCTCTTTGCCTATTGCTTCTGCGAAGCGCAGTGAGCGCCGAACGGTGGCGCGGCGACCCAGAGTCGCGCAGGCGCGCTACAGATCCCGCCAGTCGAGGATGACCTTTCCCGATCGACCGGAGGCCATCGTCTCGAAGCCTTCGACGTAGTCACGAATGCCGAAGTGGTGCGTGATCACGGATGTGACGTCGAGCCCGCTCTGCAGCAGACTCGACATCTTGTACCAGGTTTCGAACATCTCGCGGCCATATATGCCCTTGAGGGTCAGGCCCTTGAAGATCACCTGGTTCCAGTCGATCGCGGTCTCGGCTGGCGGGATGCCAAGGATGGCGATGCTGCCGCCGTGGTGCATCGTGCGCAGCATGTCGCGCAGCGCCGCCGCGTTGCCCGACATCTCGAGACCGACGTCAAAGCCCTCCTGCATGCCGAGCTCGCGCATGACGTCATCGAGGCCGTCACGCGCTACGTTGACGGTGCGAGTCGCACCGAGCTTGGCGGCGAGCGCAAGACGGTAGTCATTGACGTCCGTGATCACGACGTGCCGCGCACCGGTGAAACGTGCAATGGCCACCGCCATGATGCCGATTGGCCCGGCGCCGGTTATCAGTACGTCCTCGCCAATCATGCTGAAGGCCAGGGCCGTGTGCGTCGCGTTGCCGAGCGGGTCGAGGATGGCGGCGATGTCGTCACCGATCGCATCGGGCAGCTTGAAGGCATTGACGGCCGGCAGCGACAGGTACTCGGCGAAGCAGCCCTGGCGGTCTACGCCAATGCCGACCGTATTGCGGCACAGATGGCGTCGCCCGGCGCGGCAGTTCCGGCAATGGCCGCAGGTGATGTGGCCTTCGCCCGAGACACGATCACCGATCGTGAAGCCGCGCACCTCGCTGCCCATCTCGACGATCCGGCCGCAGTACTCATGGCCAATCGCCATGGGCACGCGGATCGTTCGCTGCGCCCACTCGTCCCAGAGGAAGATGTGCGTATCCGTGCCGCAGATCGCGGTCTTCTCGATTCTGATGAGCACGTCGTTCGGGCCGAACTCGGGCTCCGGCAAGTCGCCCATCCAGATGCCGCGCTCGGCACGCTGCTTGATCAGGGCTTTCATGGCCGTGCCGCCTCCGGTCCCGCGATGCCGAGTTCGCGTCCGACCCTGCAGAACGCGTCGATCGCATCGTCGAGGTCGGCGATGCTGAGCGCTGCGGACATCTGCGTACGGATGCGTGCCTGTCCCTTGGGTACGACCGGATAAGAGAAGCCGATGACGTAGACGCCCTCGTCGAGTAGCCGGTCTGCCATCCTGACCGCGAGCGGCGCGTCGCCGATCATGACTGGGATGATCGGATGCTCCCCGGGCAGCAGCCGGAACCCTGCGGCCGCGAGTCCTGCCCGGAAGTGGCGCGCATTGTCGTGAACGCGCCGCCGTAAAGCGGAGTCGTGTTCGATGAGGTCGAGAACGCGCAGCGTGGTCGCGGCGATCACGGGCGGCAGGCTGTTCGAGAACAGGTAGGGCCGGGAGCGCTGCCGCAGCCACTCGATCACCGGGCGGCGTGCGGCGACGTAGCCACCGCTGCCACCGCCGAGCGCCTTACCGAAGGGGTGGAAGTGGGGTTCGACGGGCTCGAGCTGAG
>CAZAWM010000241.1:0-4731 GCA_964488605.1 uncultured Steroidobacteraceae bacterium
GCGGCCACGGAGGGAACCATGACCGACCTGCCGAAGAGCCAGCTCCGGAGCTCGTCAGACAGGCCGGGGCTTTGGCCTGCAGCTGCGCGAAGGCGCCCCGGTGCGCGCACCGGGACCGTGCGAAGTGCCCGTGCGCGTACGTGCGGCCTCGTGACCAGGGGCCACATGCAGCCCGGCGACAACGTCCTGCTGCAGGGTACGGGAGACGTATCGGTCTTCGGCCTGCAGTTTGCGATCGCAGCGGGCGCGCGCGCCTTCATGACGAGTTCGAGTGACGCGAAACTCGCGCGCGCTCGCGATCTCGGCGCTGCCGGCACCGTCAACTACCGCAGCCGGCCCGAATGGGGCGCAGCGATTCGTGAACTGACCGGCGGGATCGGCGCACACCAGATCCTCGAGGTGGGTGGCGCGGGAATGCTGGCGCAGTAGTTGGCCGCGGTCGGCAGCGGCGGGCACGTGGCGCTGATCGGCGGTTTATCGGGCTTCGGCGGCGACATTCCGGCCGTGACCTTGATCGGGCGCAATGCGAGCGTCTCGGGCATCACGGTCGGCTCGCGGGCCGACTTCGAGGCGATGAACGCCTTGATTGCCACGCATCGCATCGAGCCCGTGATCGACTCTGACCTGGATCGAGATCCGCCATCGACCCAAGGGAGACGCTCGCTGACTACGCTGGCGCCCCTGTCAGCGGGTCCGCCGAGTGCCGCGCACCGGCTCCGCCTCGAGCGGATTTTCGGGCCAGTAGTGCTTCGGGTAGCGGCCACGCATGTCCTTGCGGACCTCGGCGTAGGTGTTGCGCCAGAAGCCCGCGAGATCACGCGTCACCTGCAGCGGACGTTGTGCCGGGGACAGCAGGCGGAAGGTGAGCGGCACGCGTCCGCCGCCAATCACGGGAGTCGCGGCGAGACCGAAGACCTCCTGGAGGCGCATCTCGGCGACCGGCGCGAGATCGTCGACGTAGTCTATCCGCGCGCGCGTGCCGACCGGCAGCGCGACGTGCGTCGGCGCCAGCGCGTCGAGCTGCTGCAGCCGCTCGCGGCCAAGCCGGTCACGCAAGGCTTCCAGCAGCGGCACGCGAGCAAGCTGGCTGCGTCGTGTCACACCCGTGAGCCAGGGCGCGAGCCACTCCTCGATCGCATCGAGCAGAGCCTCATCGGTAAACTCCGGCCAGTCGGCAGCGCGTGGAGACAGCGCGCCAGTCCCGGAGAGGCTGCCCAAGAAGCGCACGCGGGCGACGAACTGCCGGCATTCTTCGTCCCACCGCAGCGCCGCGAGACCGAGCGAGCGAATTCCCTGCAGCATCGCGCGTAGCGCAGGCTCGGGCGGTGGCGGGTTCAGCGGTTTCTCGTCGAGGACGAGCTCGTCGAGCCGCTCGACGCGACGGGCCACGACGGCCTCCTCGCGTGCCGACCACTCTACCTCAGTGCGCCGCACGATCCGCTCACCCCAGACGACATCGATCTCCGCGCGCTCGATCGACGCTGCAAGCCGGATCCGTCCGTCCCGATCGCGGTCGTCGACGTCGACAGCCACGATGAATTCGCAGCGCGTCAGCGCGTTGGCGGAAACGAACTCGACGCCGCGACCGGTGGTCAGCGTGTAGCGCGACGCATTTCCCGGCCGCCGCCGGCCGATTCGATCGGGATAGGCTGCCGCGAGCAGCAGTCCCGCGGAGGCACGACGCGGCGGGTCTGCCCGACGGCGAGCGGGTCGCTCGGCGCGTGTCATGAGTCGGGTCAACTGCGCAGCGACGTGCCGCACGCGCCGCAGCGTTGCCGGATCGCCGCCACCGGCGCGCAGCAGTGCCAGACGCGTGGCGATGTCGGCGTCGCCACCGCGCAGCAGATCGCGTTCCGACAGCAGTGCCGCGAGATCGACACCGAGCTCGAGCGCCCCATGGGTGGCCGCGACCTCGAGCATCTGCGCAAGCCGCGGATGGGTCGGCAGCGTGGCGAGCGCACGCCCATGCGGCAACAGACGCCCTCGTTCGTCGATCGCACCGAGCCGCCTCAGCAGGTCGCGGGCCACGGCCAGCGTGGCCTCAGGCGGCGGATCGAGCCAGCGCAGTGCGGCACCGGAACCGTCTCCCCAGCGGGCCAGCTCGAGCGCCAGCGGTGCGAGATCGGACTCGAGGATCTCTGCGGGCGTGGTCGCCCCGAGACTGCGTTGACTGCCCTCGCTCCAGAGCCGATAGCAGACGCCCGGTGCGAGCCGTCCGGCTCGGCCGGCACGCTGTTCGGCCGAGGCACGCGAAATCCGCTGTGTCTCGAGACGGCTCATACCCGTGCCCGGATCGAACAGGCTGCGCCGCACGAGCCCGCTGTCGACGACGATGCGGATCCCGGCAATCGTCAGGCTGGTCTCGGCGATGTTCGTCGCGAGGATCACGCGCCGGCGGCCTTCCGGATCGGGCTGCAGCACCGTGTCCTGCGCGGCTGCGTCGAGTTCGCCATGCAGCGGCAACACCCGCGGCCAGCCCGGCTCGCGCGCCGCACCGCCGTCGAGCATGGCTGCGACGCGGCGGATCTCGGCTGCGCCCGGCAGGAACACCAGCATGTCGCCGGGCGCGTCCGCCAGCGCGCGGCGAACCGCCTGCACGACCGCCCGTTCCGGTGAATCCGTACCGTCGGGCAGCAACGGCAAGCCACGGCCGACGTAGCGCACGTCGACGGGAAAGGCGCGCCCCGCGGCCATCACGCGCGGAGCCGGTGTCTGCGCACCGCCGAGCAATGCGGCGACGGCGGCGCCATCGAGCGTCGCCGACATGACCACCAGCCGCAGATCGAGATCCAGCGCGTCACGCGCATCGAGACAGAGCGCAAGACCCAGATCGGCCTGCAGGCTCCGCTCGTGAAACTCGTCGAGGATCACGGCCGCGACGCCTTCGAGCGCCGGATCGCTCTGCAGCATCCGGGTGAGCACGCCCTCGGTGACAACCTCGATGCGCGTCTCGCGACCGACACGCGTCTCGAAGCGCGTGCGGAAACCGACGGTCCGGCCCACGGGTTCGCTTAGAGTCCGCGCCATGCGCGCCGCAACCGCGCGCGCTGCGATGCGCCGCGGCTCGAGCATCAGCAGGCGTCGCCCCCGCACCCACGGTTCCTGCAGGAGCGCGAGCGGTACGACGGTGCTCTTGCCGGCGCCGGGTGGCGCTTCGAGGACGACGGCGTCGGTGCGCTGGAGCGCGGCGCGCAGCTCGGACAGCGCCGCGTCGATCGGCAGGCCGGACTGGAATTCCGTGGACGTCATCGCCGCTCGGGTTGCGGGGCGGGCCGCGATTGTATGCAATGGCGCGGATGCGCATCCTGAAGTCGCTGCTGCTCGGCGTCGTGGCGCTCGCCGGACTGCTCTGGCTCTCGCTGATGGCCTACGCCTACTGGCCCGGCCAGAGCGAAGTCCCGGTCGCCGAGCTCGCTGGGGCAGAGGACCGGTTCGTCGCGGTCGACGGCTTGCGGTTGCGCTACCGCGAGTGGGGCAAGGCAGGACCCGATCGGCCGACACTGATCCTGATCCATGGGTTCGCGAACTCGCTGCAGAGCTTCCGTCTGCTCGCGCCGCGGCTCGCCGGCTGCTGCCGCGTCATTGCGCTCGACCTGCCCGGCTATGGTCTGTCCAGCAAACCCGTCGATCACGACTACCACAACGGACCGCAGGCCGAGGTCGTGATCCGCGCCGCGCGGGCCCTCGGGCTCGAGCGGCCCGTGTACGTCGGCCACTCGCTGGGTGGCGCGATCGCGCTTCAGGCCGCGGCACGCGACCCCGAGGCACGCGGCGTCGTGCTACTGAACCCCGGCATCCTCAGCACCGGCGTGCCTAGGATCGTGCAGTTGACGGTGCCGCCCCTGCCGCGGCTATCGGCCCGCCTGTTCGCGAGCCGCGAGTTTCGCGGCGAGTTCCTGCGCAAGTCCTACGTCGATCCGTCGATCGTCACCGAGCAGGTGCTCGACGAGGTGATGCTCGCCGCCCGCAGCGAGGGTTACATGGAAGGGATGACCGCGCTGATGAAGCAGTATGCCGAGGGGGAGGAAATCGCGCTCGCCGCGCGCATCCGCGTCCCCGTGCTGATCCTCTGGGGCGATCGGGACCGCAACAAGCCTCGGTCGGAGGCCGGCGCGCTGCAGGCGCTCCTGCCGGGTTCTACACTGGTGCGCTTCGCCAACGCAGGCCACTACGTGCACGAGGAGGAGCCCGAAGGCGTGGCGCGCGCCACCCGCGACTGGCTCGGCGAGCTGCCGCCGGTCGTTGCGGCGGAGCCCACTGCTGTTACGCTCTCCGCCGACAGGAACACAGGAGGACCTCGATGAGAATCGATCGCAGCCGGCGCAGCACGCAGATCGAAGACCGGCGCGGCTTGGGACCGGCGCGGGGTCCAGGGCTCAAACTCGGGCTGGGTGGCACGCTGCTCGCACTCGTCGCAGCCTATTTCCTCGGCATCGATCCGCGCATGATCCTCGGACTCATGCAGGCGACCCAAACGGGAGCGGGCGCGGACCCACAGGCCGTGGCGCCGACGGGCACGCCTACGGATGCGGGTGGCGAGTTCGTCGCCGCTGTCCTCGGCGACACCGAGGACACCTGGAGCGAGATCTTCGCCGGTGGCAGCGCACGATATCGACCGCCGACGCTCGTTTTGTTCGAGCAGCGAGTCGCGTCGGATTGTGGCATCGCGAGCTCGGGCGCCGGGCCTTTCTACTGCCCCAAAGACGAGAAGATCTACATTGATCTCATGTT
>CAZAWM010000242.1:0-4718 GCA_964488605.1 uncultured Steroidobacteraceae bacterium
GGCCTCGCGGTAGACCTCATCCTCGCGGAATGGCTCGCGCTTGGCGGCGAACACGAGCCGCGGATTCAGGCCAAACGGCACAGCCACCAGGGCGGTCGCTCCGATTCCGAGCAGTCGGCGGCGTTCGTCGTTCATCGGTTCTCTCCTATCGCGTGAGTTCTCAGCGGGCCTTGACCGGGATCCTCGCCGCAATACGCTGACTCCATTCGGCGGGACCGCTTTGGTGCACGGACGCGCCGCGCGCATCGACAGCGACCGTGACCGGCATGTCCTTGACCTCGAATTCGTAGATCGCTTCCATGCCGAGATCCTCGAACGCTACGACGCGCGCGGCCCTGATCGCCTTGGAGACGAGGTAGGCTGCGCCGCCAACGGCGATCAGATAGGCGGCGCCGTGCTTGCGGATGGCCTCGATGGCCGCGGGACCGCGCTCCGCCTTACCGACCATCGCAATCAGGCCGGTCCTGTCGAGCATCAGTTCCGTGAACTTGTCCATGCGCGTCGCGGTGGTCGGCCCGGCAGGGCCCACGACCTCGTCGCGCACCGGATCGACCGGGCCGACGTAGTAGATCACGCGATTGCGCAAGTCGACGCCGTCCGGCAGGCCCTGGCCACTGGCGAGCAGGTCGGCGATCCGCTTGTGCGCCGCATCGCGGCCGGTCAGCATGCGACCGTTGAGCAGCAAGCGGTCGCCGGGCTGCCAGCTCGCGACCTCCTCGCGCGTCAGGCGGTCGAGGTCGACGCGCTTCGCCGTCGCCGCGGGCTTCCAGTCGATCTTCGGCCAGCGGGCGAGGTCCGGCGGCTCGAGCTTCGCGGGGCCGCTGCCGTCGAGCGTGAAGTGCACGTGCCGCGTCGCGGCGCAGTTCGGGATCATCGCGACCGGCTTCGAGGCCGCATGCGTCGGATAGTCGAGAATCTTGACGTCGAGGATCGTCGACAGACCGCCGAGACCCTGCGCACCGATGCCGAGGGCATTGACCTTGTCATGGATGTCGATGCGCAGTTCCTCGAGCGGCGTGCGCGGCCCGCGCGCCTTCAGCGCGGCCATGTCGATGGGCTCCATCAGCGACTGCTTGGCGAGCACCATCGCCTTCTCGGCCGAGCCGCCGATGCCGATACCGAGCATACCGGGCGGACACCAGCCGGCGCCCATCAGCGGCACGGTCCTGACGACCCAGTCGACGATCGAGTCGGACGGGTTCAGCATCGCGAACTTCGACTTGTTTTCCGAGCCGCCGCCCTTGGCCGCGACGCTGATCTCGACGGTATCGCCGGGGACGATCTCAGTGTGGATCACGGCCGGCGTATTGTCACCGGTGTTGCGCCGACCGAAAGCAGGGTCGGCGACGATCGAGGCGCGCAGCTTGTTGTCGGGGTCGAGATAGGCGCGACGCACGCCCTCGTTGATCATCTGCTCGAGCGACAGCGACGCGTCCCAGCGCACGTCCATGCCGACCTTGACGAAGGCGATGACGATCCCCGTGTCTTGGCAGATCGGCCGGTGACCCTCGGCGCACATCCTCGAGTTGGTCAGAATCTGCGCAATCGCGTCTTTCGCAGCCGGAGACTCCTCGAGCTCGTAAGCGCGCCCGAGCGCCTCGATGTAGTCCATCGGGTGGTAGTAGCTGATGTACTGCAACGCGTCGGCGACGCTGTCGATGACATCCTGCTGCTTGATGACGCTCATGATGCTCCGAACTATCGCGATTGGCGGGCGGCGAGCCGAAGCCGGTATCTTAGACGGTGATCGAGACCACGAGCCGGCCGACGCCTTCGATTTCGGCCACGGCCCGATCGCCGGGCACCAGCGGGCCGACCCCCGCCGGCGTACCGGTGAAGACGAGGTCGCCGGGCGCAAGTTCGAACAGCGTCGACAGCTCGGCGAGAATCTCGGGGACCTTCCAGATCATCTCGGACAGATCACCTTGCTGGCGAATCTCGCCGTTGACGGCGAGCGCGATGCGGCCGCGCTCCGGATGGCCGATCCGAGCGGCCTTGGCGATAGCAGAGACCGGTGCCGATCGGTCGAAGGCCTTGGCGGTATCCCAGGGCCGGCCCTTCTCGCGGGCCTCGGTCTGCAGGTCGCGACGCGTCAGGTCGAGGCCGACCGCGTAGCCGTAGACACAGCCTAGCGCACTGGCGGCCGGGATGTCGCGACCGCCGTGGCCTAGCGCGAGCACGAGCTCGACCTCGTGGTGCAGATTCCGCGTGCGCGAGGGGTAGGGCAGAGGGCCCCCGCCGCAGACGACGGCATCGGCAGGCTTGGTGAAGAAAAAGGGCGGCTCGCGCTCGGGGTCCATTCCCATCTCGCGCGCATGATCGGCGTAGTTGCGCGCCACGCAGAAGACCCGCCGGATCGGAAAGCGGCCTGACTCGCCTTCGACAGCAAGGCTAGGAAGGTTCGCGGGGGGAATGACGTATGGCACGCTGCTCTCCGCAGGCATCGAGCTGCGTGTATGGTAGCGGTTGGAGGGCCATCGATGAGTCTGACGCGACGACGCTTCGTCCTGATGGGGGGTGCCTGGGTTGCCGCTGGCGCAGCGCGGGCTGCGGATCACGACGCTGACGTACTCGTGATCGGTGCCGGGTTGGCCGGGCTGCATGCCGCGCGGCTGCTCGAGGAGGCGGGACTCTCGGTGCGCGTGGTCGAGGCCGATAGCCGTGTCGGTGGCCGCGTGCGGACCTTCCTCGACTTACCCGAAAGGCCCGAGGGAGGTGGCGCCGAGGTCGGTTCCTACTACGCCCGCGTCCTCGATGAGATACGGAGGCATGGCATCGCGACGCGGCGGCTCGAGTTCGGCGGACTCGATTACGCGTTGCACATCAACGGTCGGCTCGTGCGCGCGAAGGATTGGCCAACGAGCGAACTGAACCGCACCGAGGAAGCCGCGCGCGCCGTGATCCCGCCAGCGATCGAGTCGGTCTATGCTCGTGGAGACACCGGTCTGCCCGAGCTCGACAGCTGGCTGACGACGGCGCGTAGTGCGCCCGACCCGTCGCTCGAGCAGGCCTATCGACGCGCGGGGGCCAGCGAGCAATCGCTGCGTTTCCTGCGACTCGCTGCGCAGGCCGATGACTTGGCCGGGCAATCGTGGCTCTGGAATGCGCGTCAGCGCAACGCCAGCGAATGGGGACGTCGCTCCTCTGGGCCGGCTTTCTACCAGGTCGTCGGCGGCATGAGCCAGGTGCCGATCGCGATGGCCGCCGCTTTGCGCGAGCCGCCGGAGCTCGGCGCCGAGGTGCGCGCGCTGGAGACCGGCCCAGATGGCGTCATCGTCACGGTACGGCGTAGCCGGTCCGGCGCACACCGGCTACGCGCGCGCTTCGCGATCTGCACGGTGCCGCTGCCCGTGCTGGCGCAGCTGCCGATCATACCCGCGCTGCCGCCGCTACAGGCTGAAGCCGTGCGCAGCGTGCCGCTCGGTCAGGGAGTGAGCGTGTTCCTGCGAATCCGCCGACCTTTCTGGGAGGATGACGGCTTCGGCTCATCGCTCTGGAGCGACGCAGCGGCCGGTCGCGCCTACGACTGGTCGACTCCTAGCGGACGCTATGTATGGGCCTTCCTTTCGGGCATTGCCAGTCGGCCCGTGCGCGGGCTCGACGACGCCGCCACGATCCGTTACGTGCTGCGCGCGCTCGAGCGTGCGCGCCCATCGATGAAAGGCGCCGTCGAACCGATTGGCGTCATGAACTGGTGCCGCCACCCTTGGTCTCGCGGCACGTTCTCGTACCGGCGTCCGGGCCAGATCGCGAGGTACGGCAACGTGGTCGCCGAGCCGCACGGCCGTTTGCACTTCGCCGGCGAGCACACCGCGGTCCTGCTGCCGGGTCTCGAGGGTGCCATGGAGTCCGGCGAACGGGCTGCGCTCGAGGTACTGGAGCGAGCCTGAATCATGGCAGCACCATCGCCACCGCCGGTGCTGACCTCGCCCGAGGTGGTCAGCCTCGTCGTGGCGCTCGGGGTGGGCCTGCTGATCGGCGTCGACCGCGAACGTCGCAAGGGCGAGGGTCCGACGCGGGCGGCGGCCGGTGTGCGGACCTTCGTCGTCGTTTCACTGTGCGGTGCCATCACGGCGCTGTTCGAATCGCCCGTGCTGATCGCCGTCGGCGCGGTGCTGGTCGGCCTGCTTGCGATCGTCTCCTACCAGCGCACGCAGGAGCGTGATCCGGGCCTGACGACCGAGTTCGCGCTGATCGTGACCTATCTGGTCGGCGCGCTCTCTTACCGCTCGGCGCAGCTTGCGGCGGGACTTGGCACGCTGATCGCCCTGCTACTCGCCTCGCGCCACTTGCTGCATGAATTCGTGCGCAGCCGTCTCAACGATCGCGAGGTCTTCGACGGCCTGCTGCTGGCCGGAGCCGCGCTCGTGATCCTGCCGTTGATGCCGAATCGTGCCGTGGATCCGCTGGCAGTCGTCAATCCCTATGTGATCTGGAAGCTGACCGTGATCGTGCTGCTGATCAACGCCTTTGGCTACGTCGCGCAGCGTGCGCTCGGACCCGGCCGGGGACTGCCGGTCGCAGGCTTCTTCGGTGGGTTCGTCTCGAGCTCCGCAACGATCGCCGCGCTCGGCGCCCGCGCGCGCGAGAGGCCAGCTCTGCTGCGAGCGTGCCAGGCGGGGGCGGCGCTGTCGAACGTTGCGACGGTCGTTCAGCTGGTGCTGGTTCTCGGCGTGGTCAATCCGGCGCTGCTGCGCCGTCTCTGGCTGCCACTGCTG
>CAZAWM010000243.1:0-4717 GCA_964488605.1 uncultured Steroidobacteraceae bacterium
TGGCGAACTTCATCGGCCGCCTTCACGGCCGCTGAGGGCGCTGCATGCGCTGCTACACGATGCGCTGCCCGAATCGCTGGCGCGGCTGCGCTGGCACCTGCTGGCCGTCTCGGCGCTATTCGTGCTCGCGGTCGTTGCCGGCGCCTCTCTGGTGCGCGCAAATCCAGGTCTCGCGCGTCTGTTCGCCTCCGCCGAGATGATCACGACCGTGGAGCGCGGCAGGCTCTGGACCGAGGGACTGCTGAACATCGTGCCGTCTTCGGTGCTGTCGCTGCAGATCCTGACGAACAACGTGGTGGTGAGTCTGTTCGCCTACTGCGCCGGCATCCTGTTCGGTCTCGGCACGTTTTATATCGTCGCGCTGAACGGGCTGATGCTGGGCGGCGTCTTCGCCTTCACGGCAGCGAACGGGCTCGGCGACGAGTTGTTCCGCTTCGTGCTCGCGCACGGCGTCGTCGAACTCGCCTGTCTGTGTGTCTCAGGCGCCGCGGGTGCAGCCGTCGGCGAGAGCCTGCTCCGGCCGCGGTTCGCGACGCGCGGCGAGTCGTTCGCCCACGCCGCGCGCGAGACGCTGCCGATCATGGTCGCAGTGGTCCTGCTGCTGCTCGGGTGCGGCCTGATCGAGGGGTACGTCTCGCCGAATCCCGACGTGCCGCTCGGCGCCCGTCTCGTCATCGGCTTCGGCTATTTCGGCTTCATGGTGGCGCTGCTGCAGGGCTGGGTGTTCGGTCGCAGCCGCGGCGGGCGGCTCGAAAACTGAGCCATCGCAGACCGCAAGGACGCGCAAGTGATCCACTTCCCGCTCGATAGCCTTGCACTCGATCGCCTGTTCCGCGACGCCCGGACCTTCAGTGACTTCCTGGAGCAGCCCGTCCCCGAATCGCTGCTGCGCGAACTGTATGCGCTGCTGTGCCTCGGACCGACGTCGGCGAACTGTCAGCCTGGCCGGTACGTTTTCGTGACGACGCCCGAGGGGAAGGCGCGCCTTCTGCCGGCGATGTCGGGCAGCAATCGCGACAAGACGCGGCGCGCGCCCGTGACCGTGCTGATCGGACAGGACCTCGACTTCCCCTCGCTGCTGCCGCAGACCTTTCCGCATGCGGACGCGCGCAGCTGGTTCGTCGGACAGCCGGCATTGATTGCGGAGACGGCTCTGCGCAACTCCTCGCTGCAGGGCGCCTATCTGATGCTGGCCGCGCGTGCGCTCGGGCTGGACTGCGGGCCGATGTCGGGCTTCGACGCCGCGCGCATCGACGCCGAATTCTTCGCCGGCACCACCGTGCGCGTGAATTTCGTCTGCAATCTGGGCTTCGGCGACCGCAGCCGCCTGCACCCGCGCCTGCCGCGCCTGTCTTTCGAGCAGGCCTGCCGATTCGTCTGACAGGTCCGCCGATCGCCGCAGTGGCGGAACGGATGTGGAGTGACTCAGATGCGCCGCCGCGCGCGCAGTCGCGAATAGGTCGCTAGTACCGCGGGTTCGAGTCGCTCCGCAGGCGCGGCAACGACCGGTGCGCCACGGCGTCGCAGCCGCTGCAGACCCGCGGCGAGACGCTCCTCGCTTTCGGCGGCTGCGAGAGCGAGCCAGGCGTCGCGTTCGTTGCGGGCTGGCGTACGCGCCAGCGCGCTGATCTCGTCACCGCTCACGCCGGCGAAGATCACGAGATGCGGCGGCGTCAGCACTTGCAGCACGCCGCCGAGGTCGTCGGCGGCCGCCGCGTCAGTGACTTCGGTGAGCCAGACGATCAGGCCACGGTGGCGCAGCAGGCGACGCGCCTGCAGCGCCGCCGCGATCGGCTCGGATTCGAGGGTCGCGCCACGCGCCGCGCCGAGCAGCGCACGCACCCGCAAAAGCGCCGCTGTGCCACGCGCCGGCGCTGCGATGGCGAGCGGGCGATCGGCATAGATCAGCAGCCCGACACGATCGTCGCGGGCGACCGCCGATTCGGCGAAGCCGGCCGCAGCGTTGATCGCTACGCCGAGCCTATCCAGGGCGCCGGCTCGCGCCCGCGACCGCAGGCCCGCATCGACGACCAGCAGCAGATCGAGCTGCTGCTCGTCAGCGGGTTCTCGCACCAGCAGCGCCCCATGACGGGCACTCGAACGCCATGCCACGCGCGACGGCGGGTCGCCCGGCCGGTAGGCTCGCAGCTGCCTGAGGTCGCTGCCGCTGCCCGCGTCGCGCCGCGCCAGCAGCCCTGCCCGCCAGCCTAGGCGCTCGCTCTGCAGGTGGACGCGCAGGTCGGGCAGCACGGATCCTGCGCCGTCGACGGCCAGCTCGCGCGACCACCTCGCCAACCCGAGAAAGCCGACGAGCCGCGCCGGGAGCGCCGGCCAGCGAAACTCGCCGAGCGCAACCGGCGTCAGCGGGATTGCCAGTTCCGTCTGCTGCCGAGGCGCCAGTATCAGGCGTCGGGTCCCCGAGTCGGTGAGCATTCCATCGGGGACGCACGGAATAAGCTCCAGGCGCACCGCCACGGCGGCGTCGTGACGGAGCCGCAGCACGACGACTGCGTGGCGGCCCAGAAAGAACTGCCGCGGCAACAGCGGTGACGCCGTGAAGACGAGCTTCGCTTGCCAGTGGCTCTCGGATGCCAGACCGAGCGCGAGCAGCATCAGAGGCGCGGCCCAGAGTCCGCGCAGCGTCGCTGCGCCGGACCACAACGCGGCAATCGCGAGCAGTGCCGCGAGTGCCACCAGCACGAGGCTGCGGGCGGTCAGGTGCATGGCCGTTCAGCGTGGTACCGGTGTGCGATCGAGCAGGTCGGCGAGCACGGCGGCTGCATCGACGCCCTCGACCCGCGACTCGGGAGTCACCACGAGACGATGTACGACGACCGCGGGGGCGAGCCGCTTGACGTCGTCGGGTGTGACGTGGGCGGCGCCGCGCAGACCGGCCGCGATACGCGCGGCGCGCAGCAGCGCCAGGGCGCCCCGCGTCGATAGACCGAGCGCGAGCCGCGGATGCTCTCGCGAGGCGCGCGCCAGATCGAGCACGTACCCCGCGAGCGCACCGGCGACGTGGACCGCGGCCGCGGCTGCGCGTGCCTGCTGCAGCGCGGCGGGTTCCAGCGGCACGATGTCCTCGGCGGCCGGCAACCCGGAATCGAAACCGGCACCATGGCGCTGCAGCACTTCGAGTTCGGCCTCGCGCGGCGCGTAATCCATCTCCACGCGCAGCATGAAGCGGTCGAGCTGTGACTCGGGGAGCGGGTACGTGCCTTCGAAGTCGAGCGGATTCTGCGTCGCGATCACGAGAAACTCCTCGGGCAATGCAAACGATTGGCGCTCCAGCGTCACCTGCCGTTCCGCCATCGCTTCGAGCAGCGCCGACTGCGTGCGCGGTCCGGTGCGATTGATCTCGTCGACGAGCACGACATCGGCGAACAGCGGACCCGGCCGGAACACGAACTCGGTGCGCTGCGCGTCGAACACGTGCGCGCCAAGAATGTCGGCCGGCATCAGGTCGGCAGTGCCCTGGATGCGCTGGAACGCGCCGCCGGTCGCGCGCGCGAGCGCCCGGGCCAACAGCGTCTTGCCGACGCCCGGCGGTCCTTCGATCAGCACGTGGCCGCGCGCGAGCAGCGCGATCGCGAGGGCGTGCACCGCGGGCGCCGCACCGATCACCCAGCGGCCGATCTCGTGCTGCAGGCGGGATTCGAATTGCGGGAGTGTTTCGTTCATCAGAGTCGGGACTCGAGACGCAACAGAAGATTGTGCAGCAGCGACAGTCTGACCGGCCGCCCGCTGGCAACGTCCGCGCACCGGCGGCGCAGCTCGAGCAGGTCCGGGGATCCGGCGCCGAGCCGCGCTTCGAGCCACTCCCAGGGCGGCTGCGTCGCCGCGGGCAGTCGGTGCCGCCGCGCGAGTCGGCGTGAGAATGCAGCGACGAGCTCTATGGCGGCCGCCGCCGGCGGCGTGACGCGCTCCATGAACGACGCCGTGCGGCGCAGCAGCTGCACTTCGTCTGGGACCGGCGGACGCGTCGCTGCGAGTGGGGCGCGCAGTCGTGTGCCCGCCAGCGCCCAGCAGAGCCAGACGGCGACGACGATGGCGATGCTCCAGTGCAAACGCGGGTCGGCGTAAAACTGCTGCGGATCGTAATCGGCGGTCAGCCCCTGCCGACCGTCGTCGACCAGCACCGTGCCATGCGGGCCGAGGGAAGTAGCGACGAGGTTGGCGAGCAGCCTGGCATTGTCGCCCTCGCCGAGCAGATCATTGCAGAACAGCGAGCCGTAGCCGCTGACCACGACGCGACCGGCGCCGAGTCGTCGCAGCCACAGCACGCCCTGCTCTGACGGCCATTCGCGCGCAAGTTCCAGAGCGAAGGTCTCGAATGGCAGACGCAGCCGCCATGACCCGGGCGCGACTACCGAGCGCGCATGCAGGCTGCGGACCCCCTCGAGCAGCGGATGCGCGCGACTCGGCTGGGCGATGTGCCGACGCGGTGCAGCGAGCGTCCGCGGCACAGCTCGGCGCTCGCGTGCCGGCGCGTCGCCCGGACCAGCGTCGCCGCGCGTGAAAGCGAGTCCCGTCAGCGCCTCGAGATCGAAGGCTGGCGATTCGCCGCCGGCGGCCCACTCCGGCGCGTCGACGAGCGCGGCGAGCACGAGCAGCGTATTGCCGGCCCGCACCCAGCGATCGAGCGCCGGCAGCTCACGCGTCTCGATGGCGACGCGCCCTGGCAGCGCCACGATCAGCAGATGGCCGGTGCCGGCAG
>CAZAWM010000244.1:0-4698 GCA_964488605.1 uncultured Steroidobacteraceae bacterium
GCTCAGGCCGATTAGCCAGCCGCCGATTTTCCCGCCTGGCGCAAGCACGATATCATCGACGCCTTCCGTGGCTGCCGCTGCCGGGACTGCGGCACGGAGCAGTTCCCGCGCAGCCGCGTCTGTGTCAACCCCGACTGCCGGCGCACCGACAGCCAGGACATCTACCGCCTTGCCGACAGCACCGGCACAGTCAAGACCTTTACCGAGGACTGGTTGGCCTATTCGCGGCGGCCGCCGTACGTATACGGCAACGTGAGCTTCGCCGAGGGCGGCAACCTGCTCATGGAACTGACCGATCTCGACGCCGGTGAGCTCGCGGTCGGCGATCGCGTCCGCTTCGTGCTGCGGATCAAGGATCATGACCCGCTGCGTCGCTTTCGACGCTACTTCTGGAAGGCCGTGAGAGTCTGAGGCATCGCATGGCGAGCGGCATACGCGACAAGGTGGCGATCATCGGTATGGGCTGCACGCGCTTCGGCGAGCGCTGGGACTGCGGCGCCGACGACCTGATGGTCGAAGCCTTCGCCGAGGCGATCGCCGATGCCGGCATCGAGCGCGACCGCATCGACGGTGCCTGGCTCGGCGTGTTCTTCGACGAGCAGAGTATCGGCAAGTCAGCCCTGCCGCTGTCGATGACGCTGCGGCTGCCGAACATCCCGGTGACGCGCGTCGAGAACCTCTGCGCGACCGGCACCGAGGCCCTGCGTGGCGCGGCCTACGCGGTCGCCGCGGGCGCCTGCGACATCGCGCTGGCAATGGGCGTCGAGAAACTCAAGGACACGGGCTACTCGGGCCTCCCCGAGCGCACCAAGGGAACCTTCGAGGATCTGTACCTGCCGGGCAGTACGGCGCCCGGAGCCTTCGCCCAGCTGGCGAGCGCCTACGGGGCCAAACACTGCTACTCGATGGACGAACTGCGTCGCGCCATGGCGCACGTCTCGGTCAAGAGCCATGCGAACGGGGCACTCAATCCCAAGGCCCATCTGCGCAGCCGGATCACCGTCGAGCAGGTGCTGGACGCACCGATGGTCTCCTATCCGCTCGGCGTCTACGACTGCTGCGGCGTCAGCGACGGCGCGGCCTGCGCCATCGTCACGGCTCCGCAGATCGCACGCGCGCTTGGCCGCCGCGACGTGGTCACGATCAAGGCGCTACAGCTCGCACCGTCGAACGGTATCGAGATGAGTCACACATCCTGGGATGGCACCTACACGCTCACCACGCGACTCGCAGCGCAGCGTGCCTACCGCGAGGCGGGGATCCGCGATCCGCGCCGCGAGCTCGATCTCATCGAGGTGCACGACTGCTTCTCGATCACCGAGCTCGTGTTGATGGAGGACCTCGGTCTCTCGGACGAGGGCCGCGCGCCGCACGATATTCTCGATGGACTTTACGATGCCGACGGCGCAATTCCCTGCCAGATCGACGGCGGCCTGAAATGCTTCGGCCACCCGATCGGCGCGAGCGGTCTGCGCATGACCTACGAGATCTACCTGCAGCTGCTCGGGCGCGCGGGTGAGCGGCAGCTGCGCCAGCCGACCGTCGGGCTCGCCCATAACCTCGGCGGGATCCCCAACCGCAACGTCGCGAGCGTCAGCGTTCTCGGACTCCACTCGATCTGAGGCACTCCGCACGTGGCCACCGATTCCACGAAACTCGATCTCACAATGGCCGCGCGCAGCGCTGCCCGGCCGCGACCGGGCAACCGGCAGTGGGGACTCACCGACGAGCAGCTCGCGACAGCACCGCTCGCGTTCCGCGCCGATCTGCTGAGCGGGCAGACCTTCCTCGTCTCGGGCGGAGGCAGCGGCATCGGGCGGGCGATGACGTTCATGCTGAGCCGGCTCGGCGCCAATGTCATGATCTGCGGGCGCCGCGCTGAAAAACTCGATGACGCCGCGGCGAGCGTGCGCCGCCTTCTCGGCCGCGAGATCGCCACCTTCCCGATGACGATCCGCGATCCCGCGCAGGTCGAGGCGCTGCTCGAGTCCACGTGGCAGCGTTTCGGCGGACTGGACACGCTGGTCAACAACGGCGGCGGCCAGTTCCCGCAGGCGGCGATCGACTTCAGTGTCAAGGGATGGCTCGCGGTCATCGACACCAACCTCAACGGCACCTGGTACATGATGCAGGCGGCCGCGAAGCGCTGGCGCGATGCGGGCCGGCCCGGGAACATCGTCAACATCGTGGCGAATGTCTGGCGCGGCATGCCGCAGGTGGCGCACACCTGTGCGGCTCGCGCCGGCGTGATCTACCTATCGAAGTCCGTCTCGACCGAATGGGCGCCGCTCGGGATTCGCGTCAATTGCGTCTCGCCCGGTTCGATCGCCACAGAAGGCCTCAATGTCTACGATCCGGTGGCCGCCGAGCGCTTCGCCTACTCGAACCCGATGCATGCGCTCGGCGACGGCCTCGATATCGCCCACGCAGTGGTGTACCTCGCCTCGCCCGTCAGCGGCAAGTTCATCACCGGCGAGGTCATCGTCGTCGATGGCGGCAACAACCAGACCGGCGATGTCTGGCCGGCGGGAATCCCCGACTACTTCCGTCTCCCGAAGTGAGGTCCGAGCATGAAAGAGACGCTGCTGACCCGGACGCCCCGCGAAGCGCTGGATCCGAAATGGCACCAGGCCTGGGACACACTGAACGCGTTGACCGGAACGCCGCAGTTCGTGGAGGTCTTCGCGCAGAACCCGGAGATGCTCGACTTCGTAATGAACCGCTTCTACGTTCCAATTTTCTTCGGCGGTCGCGTCGACCAGCGATACAAGCAGCTCGCCCGTCTCAAGCTCTCCGTTCTGCACGGCTGCCGCACGTGCAACCGGCAGAACGTGCCAGGTGCGCTCGCGGCCGGCTTCACGGAGGCGCAGATCGACGCCCTGATCGCCGGTGACCACGCGCCGTTCACGGCAGCCGAGCGCGCCGTGATCGACTACGCGAGCCAGGTCGCGCTGACCAACATGGACGGCGAAATGAGCCCCGAGCTCTTCCACCGTCTGCGCGCGCATTTCAGCGAGGCTGATATTCTCGAACTCGGCACGGCGATGGCGGTCATATCAGGGATGGCGAAGCTCTCGTTCGTGCTCAACGTCGTCGAGAAGGAGCCGTATTGTCCGTTCGCGCCCGAGGGCGCGAGTCAGGCCGCCTGAGCGGTCGCCGCAGAGGAGATACCCGCATGGCAGTGAACTACAAGGTCGAGTGGCCGATGAACCTCGGTGCCCCGCCGGGCTCACTGGAGGCCAAGCAACCGCACATCGACAACGGCCTCGACGTGCCCGATCCGTCGCGCTACTACTCGCGCGAGTTCATGGAGAAGGAGTGGCAACGCCTCTGGCCGCGTATTTGGCTGCTCGCCGGGGTGACCTCGGACGTCCCCGAGGAAGGCGACTACTTCACATTCGAGATCGGCCCGGAGCAGTTCGTGATCGTGCGTCAGGCCGACGGGGGCGTGCGGGCGTTCTACAACGTCTGCCCGCATCGCGGCAACAGGATCTGCCTCAACGAGCGCGGCAGCGTCGGCAGCTTCACCTGCGCGTTTCACGGCTGGCGTTTCGGCATCGACGGACGCCTCGAGTGCATCACCGATGAACACACGTTCAATCCCCAGCTCATTGCACACCGCCCCGGCATGACCGAGGTACGCTGCGAGACGCTCGGCGGCATCGTCTTCATCAACATGGACGGTCGGGCTCCGCCCCTACGCGAGTATATTGGCATCCCGCCTGAATACATCGAGATGTACCAGATCGACCGGATGCACGTCGTGCATCACGTGCGTAGTGCCTGGAAGGCCAACTGGAAGACCGGCGTCGACGCGTTCTACGAAACCTATCATCTGCCCTATATCCACCCGCAGACCCAGGGCGTCATGGAGGATTTCTCCCAGTACGACCTCTATCCGAACGGCGCGAGCCGCATGATCGTGCCGATCTGCGTCAAGTCGCACCGCGTCGGCGACCAGGAGACCATCGATCCCTATCTGCAATATATGCTCAAGGAGGGAGGCATCGATCCGGCGAGCTTCAAAGGCACGGCGCGCGACGTGCGGGCGGCGATCCAGAAATCGAAGCGCGAACGCGCACGCCGCTTCGGACTCGATCACTACGGGAAGTTCACGGATGGGCAGCTCACCGACAGCTGGGCCACGGGACTGTTCCCGAATGTGCAGATGGGCATGCACCCGGAGGGCGTTTTCATCATGCGCTTCCTGCCCGACGCGAACGATCCGGAGATGTTCTACTACGAGACGATGATCCTCTACCGGCCCGTGGACGATCCCGACTACACCGTACCGGGCTGGATGGGTCTGCCGCCGGGCACCGATTGCTCCGGCAGGACACGACCCGCCGTGATTCATGTGCCGCTCGGCCAGAAACCGAATCTCGGCGACGTGCTCGACCAGGACTCGGAACTCCTGCCCGTCCAGCAGAAAGGCATCCGCTCGCGCGCCTTCAAGGGGCCGCTCTGGGGCGAGCAGGAGCAGCGCGTGCGCCATTTCCACCGCGAGCTCGACCGCTACATCAACGGCGAGAAATGACCTGCGCGGCCTGTGCCGGTTGACGGCTGCGCTGCGAAGGTGTCTGATCGCGTGGACCTGAACGGAGGGGGAATCATGTCCGGTCGTAGAGCCACGCAGAGCGTATCCCGTCGTGACGTATTGGGCGGTGCAGGGGCCGCCGGGCTGGTCGTCGCGGCCGG
>CAZAWM010000245.1:0-4691 GCA_964488605.1 uncultured Steroidobacteraceae bacterium
CGAACCGAGATGACGCTCGAGCGCAGCGACCTGCTCGCTGACGACGGCCCGCGACAGCCCGAGGACATCGGCTGCTCGCGTGAACGACTGCAGCTCGCCGACGCGGGCGAAAGTACGCATGGCGGCGAGGCGGTCCAGCGCGCCTCCTCAGGCAGAGAGCTGCACGGCGAAAAGGCCCCACATGCCGAACACGCAGACCATGCCGGCGACGAACGCGCGAAAGCGGTGCATCACGCGGTTGGAGGTCACCTGGATCCAGCTGTGCAGGACGCGCAATCCAACGAAGGTCCACGCGAGCAGGAGTTGAGCGGGCGCAACGAGGTCGGTGACGTAGAGAGCGAGGCAGATCGCATAGAACAGCACCGGCAGCTCGAACAGATTGCGGTAGTTGTCGGCAGCGGCCGTATTCTCGAGCCGCTCGGCCGCTGCACGGCTCGTCGCGATGCTGTCCGGAGCGATGCGCCTCGCGCGCATCTCGGCGATGCGCACGAGATACATCCTGATCGACACGGCGAGCGTGAGACCGACCTGCGCGATCATCGGCCAGAGGATCAGCGCCGGGTCGACGCTCATCGACCCGGCCAGCCGATCCGTGCTTCGAGCTGCGACGGACTTTGACAGGTCCTGCGCTCGGCGTTTCGAGCCGATCCGCTCGCGCTGTAGATCTCGACCATTCCGGCGGGGCAGGCACGTCGCGCCACGTCAGCACTTCGCACCGGCGTCTGGACGCAGGCCGTGAGCAGCGTCACGAGCGCTGTGATCGTCAGCGTGGCGAGCACGGCAACACCTCGGCGGGGAATGATGAACATCGGAGCCTCCTGTGACGTCCGACGCCACGGTAGCTCCGGCCACTGTTCGGAAAAATGGCCAAACGCCTCACTCTCTGTTCGCCTTGCGCAAACAATCCTCGCTGCTGCCTTCAGACAGGCCGGGACAGCTCTGCGCTGGTCCCGTCGGCAGGACCGGCGTCGGCCACTACCTCCACGGCCGAGAGCCGGTACCGGGTCTGCACGTGGATGAAATAGCCGTAGGCGGCCAGCATCGCGAGCACGCCGGCGAGATCGAACGGGGAGAGAATGCGCGAACCGCCGATCCAGAAATAGGCGATCGTCGACTTGATGCCGATGACGGCCAGCGCGAACCAGACGATCGGCCGCATGATCTCGCCGAAAGCCGACAGGGATTGGGGATCATTGGCGAGCTGCTCGAGGCGACGCGTCAGCGCCTCTTCGCTGACGACCGAGAGCACCTGACGTCGCCGCGCCAATGCGTAGCCGACCAGGGCCAGCGCGAGCGCGAACGTGAAGGCACCGATCCAGTAGCGCATGACGGCTCTCCGCAGGTTCGGTTCGTGAGAGTAGACCTTCGCGAGCCGCCGCGCTACCGGCACGGGCCGCCGGCTCAGTGCTTGCCGGGCTCGAGCTTGACCCCGCGCCGCTCGTAGGCCGCATGGTCCCGCAGCCCGATCATCTCGGGGTCGTCCGCCGCTAGCGACTTGCTCTTGAGAGGGTTGCGGATGCACGAGTTGATCATCTCCCAGAAAGCGACTAGCCCGCCGAAGTGCTTCTGGAACTTGGGGTAGGTCTCCGGATGCGCGTTGGCCGCGTTCCGGTGGCACTGCGCGCAGGCCACCTTGTTGCTGCCGAGGTCCGAGTCGCTGGTACACAGCGCACGTCCCTGCTGCACGACCAGCGTGTACTGCAGCTCCCAGCGCTTGAGGTCCCCCTCGGTGAACTCGTCGGACTGCGTGGGCGCCGGCACGACCGTCCAGCAGTTCCCGGCGACGACCGGATGGCCGCGCGGCCACGGTCGAAGGCCGGCGTGCGCGTGCGGCTGTCGTAGAGGTTGTAGGCGAAACGCGTGCGGTTGGAGAGCACGTCGATGACCTGCCAGCCGGTCGCGTCGCATCCGAAGAACGGGTCCGCGCGGTTCATCGGCACCGTGAGCTTTGGCATCGAGTGCTCGGCCTGCGCATGGCTCTGCGGGTCGGGCCAGGGCCAAGGCGTCGCCATCACCGAATTGAAGGCGATGTTGCCGATCTGGTTGTACTGCATCTGGCGTACGTAGCCGTAGATCACGTTGACCTGGTCGAACGGTGCAAGCATCGCCTGAACCTCTTCCACATCTTCAGTCCGGAAGTTCGAGCCCTTGTAGAGCTTCTGCAGCGGCGAGTGCGACAGCACGACCACGGGCGTCGACTTGCTGACCTTCGCGAGGCCCGCTTTCAGCCACTCGCGCTGCTTCTCGCCGGCCATGAACGGCGAACCGTTGGGGTTGTCGAGTCCGGCCATCTCGAGCATGGGCTGCTCGGCGGTAGGTCAGCGGTTGTAGGTCCAGTCGTCGAACGTCAGGTTGCTGTTGGGAACGACGAAGTGCACGCCCCTGTGGTCGAAGCTGTAGTACAGCGGCCCGAACAGCTTCGACCAGCACTCGCCTAGGTATCGAGCTCGGCCTTCGTGCCGCGCTGCGCAAGATCGCCGCCGAAAATGACGACGTCAGGCTTCGGCTGCAGCAGGCTTGTTCGCCACGAGCCGCTGCGCGAACTGCGGGCTCGTCAGCGTCTCGAGGAAAGCGACGAGATCTTCGATCTGCTGCTCGGTGAGGCTCAGCGGATGGATTCCGCCGCTAAAGAAGTCGGTTGCCGGGTCATCGGCGTTCGACACGCCGCCATTGTTGTAGTGCACGACCACGTCACGCAGCGTCGAGGTCTTGAAGCCGCCGATGTCGTCGAGCGTCTCGGAGGTGGCGAAACGGCCGAGGTCGGACGCCTTGGGGTCCGTCAGCGCACGAACGTCGACGTCCTCGCCCTTTGCCTTGGCGGAAAGGAAACTGCGGATCAGGCGCAGCGCTTCGAGCTGGATCGTGTTCACGCCGAAATAGAAGCGGACGAACGGCGAGTCGCCGAACACCAGCGTGCGCTCGAAGGCCGCGATGCGCCGCAAGGACGAACAGCGCTCCATCGTCTCGCTGCTGTTTATGTCGACGGTCGCCATCGGCCTCTTCTACGGCGCTGGTCTGATGTGTGGCCGCCATACCCACATCTCTATGGTCGAGTACTTGCGCTGGTGGGTCGTGCACCTGTGGGTCGAAGGCTTCTTCGAAGTGTTCGCCATCGGCGCTTCGTTCTCGGCGCTCGAGGTCGTGCCGCTCGCGCTGTACTACATGCAGGGGCTGAACCTGACGCCGCTGCATGGCCACACGGCGCTGTTCGGCGTCTACGGCATGCTCGGTATCGGTCTGATGCTGTTCACGCTGCGTCTGATGAAACCCGAGGCGAGCTGGAGCGATGCGCTGCTCGGCCACGGCTTCGCGGCGCTGAACATCGGCCTGATGCTGATGGCCCTGATGTGCCTGCTGCCGATGGGCGTGCTGCAGGGCGCCGCCGCGATCGATCACGACTACTGGTATGCGCGCTCGGCCGAGTTCATGCAACGGCCTGTCATCGAGACACTGGTGTGGCTGCGCGTCCCCGGCGACGTGATCTTCTCGATCGGCGCGCTCTGCATCGCCTGGTTCGTCGCCAGGCTGTGGATCGCTCCCAGGCAGCAGCCGAAGCCGCTTGAAGCGCCGCCTGCAGAGCCGGGCAAGAGCGGCAAGGAGGTCGTAGAAGTTCGGGCCTGAGTCTCTCTTCGGGCCCTTGCACGGGCGCGCATCCCCCTGGCGCGCGTCCGTTTTCTTTGGATGATGACGTCATGCTCGAGTTCTACCCCGAGGTACGGCTGCTGCACATCGCACTGGCGATCGCCACGGGCCTGCTTTTCGCGGCGCGCGGCATGCTCGTACAGTTCGGACAGCCCTCGGTCGCGAACCATGCGGTGGTCCGCTACCTGAGCTACACGATCGACACGGCGCTGCTGACGACGGCTCTGATGCTGCTGACGATGCTGCGACTGTCGCCGCTCGAGACGGGCTGGCTAGCCGCCAAGATAGCCCTGCTCGTGGTGTACGTCGTACTCGGTTCGCTGGCGCTCAGGCGGGCGCCCACGGCGCGCGCAAAGCGGCTCTGCTTCGTCGGCGCATTGACCAGCTACGGCCTGATGCTCGGCATCGCCAGGGCGCACGATCCGCTCGGCTGGCTGCGGCTGCTGTGAAACAAAACCGCGATCGAACCGGTCACAAGGGTAGTCCATTCGCCACCGCGGGAGTCCCCGTGAACACCGTCCGTCGCTCCCTGACCGCCGGCCTGACCGCCGCCCTGACCCTGCTCATCGCCGCGCCCGCACTGCCTGGCCAGCCAGGCGTCGCCGCGGGCACGATGCGCACGGCGATCTTCGCCGGTGGCTGCTTCTGGTGCATGGAGGAACCGTTCGAGCAGCTCATCGGCGTCCTCGACGTGCGTTCGGGCTTCGCTGGTGGCCGCACCGTGCGGCCAAACTACGACGAGGTGACCCGCGGCGGCACCGGTCACGCCGAGGTCGTGCAGGTCACTTACGACCCGGCGCGGGTCAGCTACGCCACGCTGCTCGAGATCTACTGGCGCAACGTCGATCCATTCGACGCGGGTGGGCAGTTCTGTGACCGCGGCGACAGCTATCGGCCCGAGATCTTCGTCGCGAGCGACGAGGAGCGCGAGCTCGCGGAACAGTCGAAGGGGGCGCTCGAGAAGCGCTTTGGACGCAGCGTGGCCGTGCGCATCTCGCCGGCAGCACCGTTCTACGAGGCCGAGGCCTATCATCAGGACTATCACAGTC
>CAZAWM010000246.1:0-4690 GCA_964488605.1 uncultured Steroidobacteraceae bacterium
CCGTGGCAGCGCATCCTCGTGCTGCTGGCGGGACCTGCGTTCAACGTCTTTTTCGCGATCCTGCTGCTCTGGGGTCTGCTCTGGGTGGCCGGGGCCCCCGAGGTGCGCGCGGTGGTTGGCGACGTCACACCGGAATCGATCGCTGACCGGGCCGGGCTCAAGCGTGGCGACGAGGTTCTTACCGTCAATGGCGAGCCGGTCGATGGCCGCGCGGACGTCGTGCTGGGCCTCGTGGAATCGATGAGCGGTCGCGGCGTGGCACAGCTGACGGTCCGTAGCTCGAATCGCGGCACTCGTGCGCTGACCCTGCGCGTCGAAGACCCGCAGGTACGTCGCGCGCTGACCGAGCCGAGCGCTTTCTCGGGCGGATTCGGTTTCCGCTTCTGGGAGCCGCCGCGGCCGGCGGTCATCGGTCGCGTGCTGGCAGGTGGGCCGGCCGAGCGGGCGGGGCTGCAGAGCGGCGACCGTGTGCTCGCGATCGATGGCCAGCAGGTCGACGATTTCACCTCGCTCGTCGAACTGGTGTCGGCGCGCCCGGACCGCGACATCGTGGTCGAATACGAGCGCGGCGGCGTGGCCGGACGCGTGCGGCTCAGGACCGAAGCGGACCGAATCGACGGCGTCGAGGTCGGCAGAATCCGCATCGAAACACCGCCGCCCCCGCCGTTACCTGCCGAGATGATGGTGCGCAAGACCTTCGGGCCGATCGAGGCGTTCGTGCAGGCATCGATCCGCGCCTGGGACATGACCGTCCTGCAAGCGAAGATGTTCTGGCGCATGATCATGGGGCAGGTATCGCTGAAGAACCTCTCGGGTCCGATTTCGATCGCCGAGTACGCTGGCGAATCCGCCCGAGGCGGCATCGCCGCCTTCATCGGCTTCCTCGTGCTCATATCGCTGTCTCTGGGTTTCCTGAACCTGTTGCCGATCCCGATCCTGGATGGTGGACAGATCCTCTATCAGCTCGCGGAGTGGGCCAAAGGCAGCCCGCTGTCCGAGCGCGTTCAGGCCCTCGGCCAGCAGGTCGGCATCGCGCTGCTGCTGTTGCTGATGGGCGTGGCTCTCTTCAATGACGTGGCTCGCCAGTTCCAGCCTGGCTGATCCCCAGGGGTCTAGCGTGCGACCAGTTCCGACCGTTGCGATGTTCGTCTCTGCCGTGCTGGCCGGCGCGGCAGTGGTCTATTCAGCGGCGGCGCGTGCGCAGGCCGCCGCGGAGTCGCTCGAGTTCACGGTCGGCAACATCCGTGTCGAGGGCTTGCAGCGCGTTTCGGAGGGCACGGTGTACAACTACCTGCCCGTGAACATCGGCGACCGGCTCACTCCGCAGCGGGTTCGCGAGGCCATGCGCGCGCTTTACGACACTGGCTTCTTCCGCGACATCGAGTTGCGCCGCGACGGCAGCACGCTGGTGGTTGTCGTCCTCGAGCGCCCTTCGATCGAGAGCTTTGAAATCAAGGGCAACAAGGACATCAAGACCGAGGATCTCAGCAAGTCGCTGCGCAACGTCGGGCTGGCCACCGGCAAGACCTTCGACCGCTCGGTGCTCGAGGACGTGCGCCAGTTTCTGACGGATCAGTATTTCTCTCGCGGCAAGTACGCAGTCCGCATCGACACGTCGGTCGAGGACGTTCCCGGCAACCGCGTCAAGGTCAAGATCGACATCAAGGAAGGCAAGCGCGCGCGGATCCGCCAGATCAATATCGTCGGCAACGAGAGCTTCGAGGACGAGGACATACTCGAGCAGTTCGAGCTCAAGACACCGAACTGGTTGTCCTGGTACCGGCAGGACGACCGCTACTCGCGCGAGTCGCTGCAGGGCGACCTAGAGAAGCTGCGCTCGTTCTACATGGACCGCGGCTACGCGAACTTCGAGATAGAATCGACCCAGGTCGCGATCTCGCCAGAGAAAGACGACATCTTCGTCACCATCAACGTCTCGGAGGGCGAGGTCTACAGGATCAAGGAGGTCAAGCTCGCGGGTACCTTCGTCGTCCCTGAGGAGGAACTGCGCAACTACCTGATCGTCAAGGCAGGCTCGACTTTCTCGAAGAAGGAGATTACCGCAACGCAGGAACTGATCCAGAACCGTCTTGGGCTCGACGGCTACGCCTTCGCAAAAGTCGATCCGGTGCCGACGCCGAACGAGGACGACAAGACCGTGTCGCTGACCTTTTTCGTCGATCCCGGCAACCGCGCCTACGTTCGCCACATCGTCTTCAACGGGGTGACCAAGATCAACGACGAGGTGCTGCGCCGCGAGATGCGCCAACTCGAGGGCGCGTGGCTGTCGAATGCCGCGGTCGAGCGCTCGAAGCAGCGGCTGCAGCGGCTGCCGTACATCGAGAAGGTCGAGTCGGAGACGAAGCCGGTGCCCGGCTCGGCCGATCTGGTCGACGTCGAGTTCGAGATCAAGGAAGGGCCGTCGGCGCAGCTCGGCGGCGGCATCGGCTATTCCGAGTCGCAGTCGTTCATCCTCAATGGCAACTACGCCGACAGCAACTTCATGGGCACGGGCCAGCGAGTCGCCATCGACCTCAACTCCGGTCGATTCTCCAAGGTGTACGGCATCTCGCATACCGATCCGTACACGAACATCGATGGTGTCGCCCGCACGCTGTCGCTGACCTACCGCGACGTCACGCAGTTCGTCTCGGCATCGTCCGACTTCTCGTCGAAATCACTCTCGCTCGGCATCGACTACGGCTATCCGATCACCGAGTTCCAGGGCCTGAGGATCGGCCTCGCGCTGCAGAGCTCCGAGCTGCTGGTTGGCAGCGGCAGTGCCCAGCAGGCCATCGACTGGGTACGCAGCAACGGCAATCCCGAGGAGACGACGATCCCGGAGCAGGACTTCGGCAATGGCTTCATCATCCCCGCCTCGACGATCTACACCTCGCAGTTCAACTCCGTCGAACTCGTCGCGGGCTGGAGCCTCGACACGCGCAACCGTGCGCTGTTCGCCGACCGCGGCATGCGGCACAGCCTGTCGCTGTCGTACTCGTTGCCGGGTAGCGACGTCCAATACTTCGTCGCGAACTACGACTATCTGCAGTACATCCCGCTCTGGGGCCGCTGGACGATGTCGGTTGGCGCCGAGGTCGGTTACGGAATGGATATCGGCGACACTACGGCACTGCCGCCATTCCGCAACTTCTTCGCGGGTGGCCCGGATACCGTGCGCGGCTATCGCGAAAGCCGGCTCGGTCCGAAGGACAGCTTCGGCAATCCGTACGGCGGCAACATGAAGGTCGTCGCGCGCGCCGAACTGATCTTCCCGACACCTGAGAAGTGGCGCACGTCGGCCCGGATCAGCTGGTTTTACGACCTCGGCAACGTCTTCCAGACCGGCAATCGCTACGTCTTCCGCGGCCAGGACGATCTGTTGAATCCGGGGTCCGGCACGCCGATCGAGTATGGCTTCAAGTATGATAAATTGAAGCACTCTACGGGCCTGGCGGTGCAGTGGTTGGCGCCGCTCGGTATCTTCCGCTTCAGCTACGCGGTTCCGCTGAACGCGTATCGGGGCGATTCCGTGCTCTACCCTGACGAGGAAGAGCGGTTCCAGTTCTCGGTCGGTCAGGCGTTCTGACCATTTTGTGAGGGATGTCCAGCGTGAATCGTTCGCTCAAGTCGGCAATCTGGGGTGTGGCGCTGCTTGCGACGGCTTTTTCGGCTCCGGCCATGGCCGAACTGAAGATCGGTGTGCTCGACTACGGGCGCCTCATGGATGAGTCTCCGCAGGGCAAGGCGCTGCTCGAGTCGCTGCGCAGCGAGGCGGCGACGAAGCAGCGTGAGCTGCAGGCCACGGCGCAGCAGCTGCAGGCGAAGCAGGAGAAACTGAACAAGGATCGCGCGACGATGACCGCCGACCAGATCAGCCGTGCCGAGAAAGAACTGCGGGACGGCCAGCGCGACCTCGCGCGGCGTCAGGCCGAGATCCAGGACGATTTCAATGCACGCCGGAACGAGGAAATGTCCAAGCTGCAGCGGACTCTTTTGACCGAGGTGCAGACTTACGCACGTGGTCAGAACTACGATCTCGTGGTCACCGACGGCGTGATCTATGCGAATCCGGCGATCGACATCACGCCCGCGGTCCTGCAGTTGCTGCAGTCGCGCGCGCCGGCCGCCGCGGCTGCGCCCGCCACCGCGCCGCGGCAGCAGGGCGGCCGCTGAGGCTGCTGCGGCGGGTCAGCCAGTGAGCGCCCCGCGGCGCGGAGCAGTCGCTTGAAGCTGGCCGAGCTCGCTGTGCGCTTCGGCTGCGAGCTGCGCGGCGATCCGGAGCTCGAGGTCGAGGCCGTCGCATCCCTGTCCGCCGCCACGTCCCGGACGATCAGTTTCCTCGCGAATCCGCGCTACCGGGCCCAGCTGCGAGGGACGCGTGCGGGCGCGGTGATTGTCGATGCGGCCAGCGCCGCGGAGTGTCCCGTGGCGGCGCTCGTCACGCCCAACCCTCACGCTTGTTTCGCGCGCGTGGCCGCGCTGCTCCATCCGGCGCCGGTACCACCGCCGGGACAGCATCCGAGTGCCGTCGTCGATCGCGGTGCGTCCGTCGATCCCAGTGCGCACATCGGGCCGCTCTGCTACGTCGGTCCTGCTGCGCAGATCGGTCCGCGCTGCGTGCTCGGGCCCGGATCGGTCGTCGAGGCCGCTGCCAGGCTCGCAGCGGATGTGCACCTGGTCGCACGGG
>CAZAWM010000247.1:0-3614 GCA_964488605.1 uncultured Steroidobacteraceae bacterium
GAGCTCCGCGATCAGCAGTGGGTCGAATGCCGCAATGCCGCCGACCGTGAGGCCATTGGTGACTAGCAGGATCACGAACACGGCAGGCACGACGGCCCACCACCCGTAGAACCAGCCTGCAGCCCGAGCTACCGGGCGCGGCGCGGCCGCAGGGCTCACAGCGCCGAAGTGACGATGAACAGCGGGTTATCCGCCATGCCGCGGAAGGTGCTGACCACCTGCTGCATCACGGGGGACTGCACGTCCCGGCCTAGCGCCGCCAGGTCTCGCACGCGCAGAACTTCGATGTAGGCGTAAGGAGACTCGCCGCCGCCCATCAGACCCGTCGCCTTGAAGACTTCGAAACGCTCGACGGATGGCAGACGATTGACTTCCGGAATATCCATCTCGCGGGCGAACTTCTCGTAGTCCGCGGCACTGATGTCCGGCTTGAGATTGAACAGCACGACGATTGTGGTCATTCTGGGCCCGTCCGTGATGATGGATTCCTCCGTGAGAACTCGAGTCTAGAAAGACCGCCCCCTGACCGCAAGGCAAAGCGATGCCGCCCGACGAGGCAACAGATCCCGCCCTGCTGATTACCCCGGCACAACTGGAGCCGCGCCTGGCCGATCCGACGCTGCGCCTGTTCGACACGACCGTGCTGATGACGACACGCCCCGTTGGCTACGACGTGCGCAGCGGCCGGGCCGAGTACGAGCTAGCGCACATCCCGGGAGCGGCGTTCATGGACCTGCTCACGGAACTGTCCGACAGCACGCACCGCCTGCGTTTCATGCTGCCACCGGAGGAGCAGTTCGTGGCGGCAGCAGGTCGGCTCGGAATCGGTCCTGGGACGCGGGTCGTGCTCTACAACTCGGGACCGAGTTGGTGGTCGACCCGAGCGTACTTCATGCTCCGGGCCTTCGGCTTCGACGCGGTGCAAGTTCTCGACGGCGGCATCGACCGATGGCGGCGCGAGGGGCGCCCGCTCGAATCCGGAGCGAGATGCTATCCGCCAGCGCAGTTTGAGGTCGCCGAGCGACGACCGATCTTCGTCGATCGCGATGCAGTGCTGCGGGCGGTGCAGAGCGGCGATCGACTGCTGATGCATGCGCTCGCACCGGCCGTGTTCCGTGGCGAGGTCGCACCATACGGACGCCCCGGACGAATTCCGGGCAGCGTCAACCTGTTCGCGGCCGACCTGCTTTGCGGCGAGGACCGCGTCTTTCTGAGTCCGTCTGAACTGCGCGCGAGGTTCGCGGCGGCCGGCGCGCTCGGGGAGCGTCCGACGATTGTCTACTGCGGCGGAGGCATTTCAGCGACGACCAACGCCTTTGCGCTGCTGATGCTGGGCCGAGAGGACGTGCAGATTTACGACGCGTCGATGAGCGAGTGGGGCGCGGACCCCGCGCTACCCATGGAGTCCGACGTGTGATCGCCGAGTATTCGCTGTGGCAGTACCTCCACATCCTGCTATTCGTCTACTGGCTCGGAGCTGACCTCGGCGTCTTCCTCGCCGCTCGGTACGTCGCGCGCGGCGACCTGCCCCTGGCCGAGCGGCTGCGCTTCCTCGAGCTGCTGCTGCGGATCGACATGGGACCGCGAACGGCGCTGGTCCTCATGATTCCGATCGGCCTGACTCTGGCTGCGGAACTCGGCGCGGTGCCGATCCATGGACGGTGGCTCGCGGCCGTCTGGGTCCTTGCCCTGCTGTGGCTTGCGGTGGTCTGGTGGATCGTGCTGCGCCCGCGCGCCGACGTAACGGCGCCGCTGACCACGATCGACCGCTGGCTGCGGATTGGCGTGGTGGCGGGGTTCACCGCCGTGTCGCTGGTCTCACTGGCGCGCGGCGCGCCGCTCGCGGCACCGTGGCTCGCGGGCAAGCTGCTGCTATTCGCCGGTGTCGTGCTGCTCGGACTGCTGCTGCGCCGTGTACTGCGCGACTGGGGCCGCGCCTTTGCGCAGCTCCGCGAAGCCGTCGACCGGCACGACGAGGCCGGTATTCGCGCGGCCGACGCACTGATCGCTGCGGCCCACCGCCGCTCGACTCCCTATGCGATCCTGCTATGGCTGCTGGTCGCGGCGATCGCCTTCCTCGGCGTGACCAAGCCACTCTGGCCATGAGCGACGCGACGATACGCTGGCCGCGCCTGCTGTCGCCCGTGCGCATTGGTCCTATGCAGCTCGCGCACCGCGCAATCATGGCGGCACACGGCATGGGTCTCGGCAGCGGCGGACCCGGCGTCAGCCCCCGCTATCATGCCTACCTCGTCGAGCGTGCCCGGGGCGGCGCGGCGCTGATCGGCACCGAGTCGGCCCCGGTACACCACAGCACTTTCAGCCGCAGCCTCGTGATCCGGCTCGATGACGACGCTTGCGTCGACAGTCTCGCGCGCCTCGCGGCCGACGTGCACGAGGCGGGCTCGAAACTCTCGATCACGCTCTGGCATGGCGGCCATAAGGACGGCTCCTTGCGCGGCCCATACAGCGTGGCGCCCTCGCCGATCCCGAACATGAGCGGCGACGTCCCGAAGGAGCTGTCGCTCCGGGAGATCCGCGAGATCGTCGCTGCCTACGGTATGGCAGCAGCCCGCTGTCGACGCGCGGGGCTCGACTGTCTCGAGGTACAGACCGCGACCGATTACCTGCTCGGCTCGTTCCTGTCGCCGGCGCTCAACCACCGTCGTGACGCATACGGCGGCTCGCTCGAGAACCGTACGCGCATCGTCCGCGAGGTGCTGCAAACCGTGCGCGAGGCGGCCGGCCCCGCCATCGCGGTCGGCGTGCGCTGCTCTGCCCGACACGATATCCCCGGCACCAGCGTCGACTACACGCTGGAAGAGTCGATCGCCGCAATGCGGAGGATCGCCGCAGAGGGTCTCGTCGACTACGTCAGCGTCATGTCGGGCTCCGGCTGGGCCGAGGGTGTGTCGATACCGGCGCTGCATCACCCGCGCGCCTGTCTGCGCCAGGAGAGCCGCACATTTCGCCACGCGCTGCCCGTTCCCGTGTTCGTCGCCGGCCGCATCCGCACGCCCGACGAAGCCGAGGCGCTGCTCGCGGCCGGCGACGCGGACGTGATCGCGATGGCGCGCAGCTGGATCGCCGAGCCGCAGTGGGCGGCGAAGGTGCAGGCCGGTCGTCCGCAGACTCTGCGTCCGTGCCTTTCGTGCAATCAGGGCTGCGTCGGTTCGGTGTTCCGCGGCATGCCCGGGACCTGCGTCGTCAATCCGCGCGCCGGCCGGGAGCTCGACTGGCCGGCCCTTGACAGCGGCGCCGAAGCGATGCCGCCGTCCACCGCTATGCGTCGGCAGGCACGGTCCCGCGTCGCGGTTATCGGCGGCGGCCCGGCAGGACTCGAGTCGGCCCGACTTGCCGCGGAGGCCGGTTTCTCGGTGACGCTCCACGATGCCGATACCGAACTCGGTGGCCAGTGGCGGCTCGCGGGCGGGCTCGCCGGCCGCCCGGAACACGGACGGGGTCTCGCGTGGTGGCCGCGCGAACAGCATCGGCTCGACGTCCCCCGCCGGGCTGACGCGCAGGACGCCCAGCCGCATGTCCGCCACCCAGATGCGGTTGGCGTCGTCCACCATCAGCCCCGCGGGCACCCCGCCGGTGCTCGCGTGCTCGTG
>CAZAWM010000247.1:3624-4680 GCA_964488605.1 uncultured Steroidobacteraceae bacterium
CGCGGCGGCGACGCCGGGCCGCGAGGAACTCGGACTGGCTCTCGCGTGGTGGCAGCGCGAACTGCATCGGCTCGACGTCCGCGTCGAGCTCGGCTCACATGTCGATCCCGCGGGGCCCGCGCCAGCCGAACGCGTCGTCTGGGCAGTGGGCGCGGCGCCGGCACAGACGGCGGTCTGGCGCCTGAGGCCATTTCTGTTCGACGGGCTGCCAGGCTCCGTTCATGCGGTCCATGGCCGCGACGTCATGGCGGGTCGGGCCAGCGTCGAGGGTGTCGTCGCGGTCATCGACGAGGAGGCCGGATGGCCGACCCTCTCGCTGCTCCATTGGCTGGCAGCGCAACCCACCGTCGAACGCATCGTCGTCTACACACCGGAGGCGGAGCTCGGCGCCACGACAGCGGCTTTGAGTTTCGAGACCGGCGCACTCGCAACGCTGGCCCGGGCCAGCTACCGCGGGAAACTAATAGTTCACACGAAATCTCTTGTACAAGAGATTGTTTCAAAGAACAAAATAATTCTGCCGAGCGGCCGTGTTGATAGCGGTTTCACTGCGCTGATCCTACAGACGGGCACCGCCGCGCGCGCCTGGCCCGAGGGCGGGCTCGCTGCGGGCGACTGCATCGCGCCGCGCGGCCTGTGGTCGGCTACCAGCGATGCGCGACGGGTGCTTGCGGCGCTTCAGAGTGGCGCGTAACCGATCAGGCTGACGGGGATACCGTCGGGATCGAGAAAGATCGTCTCCGAGTACCGCCCGGGTGGCGTCGCATCCCCGAACGTCGTCTTGACGTACTCGGTCGGCTCCGTCACGAACCGTAGCGCCGGCAACATTCGCAACCGCTCGAGGACCTCGGTGCTTCGGTCGGTCGTAAAGACCAGTGTGGCCTGACCGTAGCATGGGAAGCCCGTCGCTGCGGGCGCGGCAGCGATCGGCCGCGGCGCGGTGTTCGTTATCGCATAGAGCCCGACCCAGCCGTGCGTGGCGCCGGGGGGAGCCAGGTGCACAATCCGCAGAGCTGCCTGCTCGAGGCCGACCATTCGCGCAATCTGCGGCCCGGA
>CAZAWM010000248.1:0-4591 GCA_964488605.1 uncultured Steroidobacteraceae bacterium
GCCGTCGCCGAGCAGATTCGCCCGTCCACCAAGGGACAGTTGGAACTGCTGACGATACAGTCCTGTGCGCGAGATCCTTACGGCGCGGGCGACTGGGTCTACTGGCAGCCCGGACAGATCATCAAGTTCGGCAGGCATATGCGCGACAGCCTGCCGCGCGTCGTGTTCTGTGGCGAGCACACTGCGATCATGCAGCGTGGCATGGAAGGCGCGTTCGAGAGCGGCGACCGCGCCGCATTCGACGTGCTCGAGCGAATCTAGTCGCCCGGGGCGCGCGCTCAGGCGCGCTCGAGGATCTCCAGAGCGGCGCGCTCTCCCGATTCGAGCGCGCCTTCCATGCCGCGGGCCAGCACGCTCGTGTGCTCGCCGCACAGGTGCATGCGCTCGTGGGGCTGACGCATCGCGACCGCGAATCGCGGAATCTGGCCTGGCGCCCAGGAAGCATAGGCGCCGCCCGAGAACGGAGTCTGCTGCCACGAATAGGCGCGCAGCACGCGCAGCGCGCCTTTGGCGGCGGGACGCACGCGCTCGACCTCGGCGAGCACAAGCCGCGCGGCATCGTCGATCGGCAGGCGATCGAAGCGAGTCGTGCTGTCGCCGTTCGAGTAGTGCATGAACGAGGAAATCGACTCGTTCGGTCCGTAGCTCAGCGCATTGAATCGCTCTATGGGGCCATCCGACCAGAACGACGGCGGCAGGCCGTCCTTCTCCCAGAACGGCTTCTCGATCGCGAAGTGAACCTGGAAGGCATGGTGGTAGGGCAGGGTCTCCACGGCCTCGGCCTGCGCGCCGCGGAACCACGGATCGACCGGAATCAGGCGCAGTGCCGAGAAAGGCGCAGACATGACGCAGAATCGCGCGCGATGACGACTGCCATCGCCGCAGCGCACTTCGACGCCATCCGCATCCATGCGGATGCCCGCCACCGGCCGATCCAGCAGCACGTCGCCCTTGAGCGCGCGGGCCATCGCTTCCGGCATGCGCTGGTTGCCACCCTTGACGCTCATCGCGCCACGACCCGCCGAAAGCTGCGCAGACTTGCGCGCGAAGGTGAACACGTGACAGAGCTGCAGCAGCGAGCTCTGCCAGAGATTAGTGCCATAGGAGCTGAAATGATTGGCGAGCCGCAGCGTCTCGTCGTTGAGCCCCTGTTCGCGCAGGTACTGCGCGACAGGCACGTCGAGGTGTGCCCACTGTGGCGACTGCCAGCCGTCGAGCTCCATCTCCGGCACCCTGTCGCTCAGAAAACCGAAGATGACCTGCCACGGCCCGAGCTTGCGCAGCGCCTCGGGGTGCGGGTTGAGCGGGGAGTCCGGCCACTCCGCCATCGTGACGAACTGCCCGCGAACGTGCAGCGCGCTGTTCTCGCGCGGTTCGGTCCGCAGCCGCTCCGGGACCAGCTCGACGCCGAGGCGACGTGCGAGATCCAGCAGCCGGGCATACGAATGTCCGATGCCGTTGCCGCCCGCTTCCGGCGCACCCGTGATCTCGTTCAGCGTATGCAGCCTGCCACCGATACGCGCTCGACCCTCGAGCACGGTGACCTTGAGTCCCTGGTCCTCGAGGTTCAGCGCCGCGTTCAGTCCCGACAGCCCGGCGCCGATGACGACCACATCGCTCTGCGTGGCCGGCAGCGCCCGCGTCGCCTTCGCGCCCGGCCGCGCATAGGCCGCGGCGGGCGCCAGGCCGGCGAGTGTCGATGCGCTGAGCAGCTTCAACGCGTCGCGGCGGTGCAGCAAGGGTGAGACGCCACGCCCGGTTCGACTGGTGCCCCTGTCTCTCATGCGCCCATACTACCGCGGCGCGTCATCGTGGTAGACCGGGCGCGGCCGTTCATTGCGGCGCCAGGGCTCGGCTACCATAGCGGCGGTGATATCCACCCCACAGTGCCCAGGAGACATCTCCATGCCCCGATCCCGAAACAAGGATGGGCTGGCGTCGCGACGCGCGGCGATCGGCTCGCTCGCGGCCCTCGGCGGCGCGCTCGTGCTCGGGGCCGCGGGCCCCCGGACGGCCACCGCGGTCACGAGGCGACGCGGCAAGGGTCCACTCGCGCTCGCGGCGACCTTCCCGATCCGCGACCCCGCCTTCAACGTACGCACGCTCGGCCGGCTGCAGGGGGACCTCAGCGGCCGCACGATCTGGTCGTTCACGAGCGGCCAGGTCTTCGGGCTGGTTCCCGGCGACGGGCCGCCGCTGTCGGACTACGGACGTCTGCTCTACCGGGTCGAAGGCTGTGCCGTAAAGATGTCGCGGACGCGCGCCGACGGCGCTGTCGAGGAGCGCTCGCGGAGCTGGATGTTCTACAAGGACGCGGAAACGGGCGCCTATCTGACCGAGTTCCGCAATCCCTACACCGGTGAAGTCGTTCCCGTACCGACTTTCCGCGGCGGGATCTCGGGCAGCGTGATGACCGTCAACGGACCCGAGGTCAGCGCCAGCTTCACGATGGAGAGCACCGTCTTCAACCGCCCGCTGCAGCTCGACTGGAAGTTCTTCGGCGAGCAGGCGTGGATCTATCGCCACGCGTTCACACGCTGGCTCGAGCGCTCGACCGGTCTGCACAAGACGGAAATGACGCTCGACTGCTGGGTCTGCCGTATCGAGGACATCGCCAACGACCGGCTGACGATGCTGCCGAGCAACTATTCGTGGACCAGCCAGACCGAGTGGCAGAGCTGGCTCAAGATGCGCGGCAAGCCCGGCGCAATGCTCTGGCGAACCGATGGCGTCAAGCTGACCTCGGTCGATCAGTTGCCGCGCGAGTTCGTCGATCAGTCGGAGAAAGCCCTGCCCGGCAAGCTCACCGAACCGCTGAGCTGGACCTGACGGCTCAGAGTCTCGCCAGTACTTCAAGGGCGGCGCGCTCGCCGGATTCCATCGCCCCCTCCATGCCGCGCGCGATGCGAGCCGTGTGCTCGCCGGCGAAATGAATCCGGCCGTGCTGCGCCGCGAGAGCGGCCGGAAACCGCAGCGGCATGCCCGGACTCCAGAACGCGTAGGAACCCGAGATATAGGGATCGTTCTGGTTGGAGTGCAGGCGCAGCAGTCGAAGCTGCCCGCGGGTCGAAGGCCGGATCCGGCCGAGCTCCGCACGAATGAAACGGTCGGCCTCCGCCGGCGACAGCTTGTCGAGCCGCTGCGCCTGCAGGCCGTTGACGTAGACCAGCAGGCAGGCCGGTTCGCCCGACTCATCGCGAAGCAGGTTGACGCGGTCGAGCGCACCGTCCGTCCAGAGGCTGGGCGGCAGTCCGTCGTCTTCCCAGAAGCGGCGCCGGAACGCGTAGTGCGCCTGGAACGTCGCGTAGTACGGCAGGCTCTGCACCGCTTCGCGCTGCAGGCCGGCGAGCGGAGGATCGACACGCAGGTGGCGCAGGATCGTGGCCGGCAGCGTACAGACCGCCAGAGTCGCTTCCGTGACCTTGCCATCCTCGGCGAAGGCGACGACATGATCACCGCGATCCTCGAGTGCAACGATCCGCGCACCGAGGTGGACCGAGCCCTTGAGCCCCTCGTGCATCCCCTTGGGCAGGCGGTCGTTGCCACCGACGCACTGCGTCCGACCCGGTCCTGTCGCATTCATGCGCGACCAGACGTAGAAGTGAAACACGTGCATGGCCGAAACGTCGTATAGCGTGTTGCCGTAAGCGGTATTGACCTGCTGCAGACGGATCGTCTCGTCGTTGAAACCCTGGCTCGCCATCCATTGCGCAAAGCTCACATCCCACTGCGACAGCTCCGGGCGGGTCCAGTCATCGAGACTCTTGAACGGAGCGAGGCCGGCCAGATGGGCGAAGAAGAGCTGCGGGGGCGTCAGGCGCCGCAGATCCTCCGGATGCGGGTTCAACGGGTGCGCCGGCCACGCATCAATCCGTATGTTCTGGTCGCGGATCCGCAGCAGCAGGTCGCCTGCACGTACCTGGGTACGCGGATTCGGCGCCTTCTGCGGCACGTCTAGCTCGCGCAGCACATCGAGACAGCGGCCATACTGTGGTCCGAAGATCTCGCCGCCCGCCTCGGGCCGGCCCGGCAGATCGTGCAGCGTGTAGACACGCCCGCCGACCCGATCGGGGCGCCCCTCGAGAACGGTCACGCGCACGCCTTGTTGCTCGAGCAGCCGGGTGCAATAGAGACCGGAGAGTCCGGCGCCGATCACGACCACGTCGGTACGGCGCGAAGCACTGCCGGATCGTGCCTTTCCATGCGCGGCTGGCATCCGCGTTGCGGCCGCGGCACTCGCAAGCAACCCCTGCAGGACGGTGCGGCGGCGCATGGTGAGCCTCTGACGATGATCTCTTGCCTCAGAAGCCACCTTCTCGCACAGCGGGCTACCAGGTGCAAGCCACCCGGCGGCGGTCAGATGCCCCTGCCCCGCTCGATCAGGGAACGACGCCCTATTCGCGTATTCCACGATCCCCGCCAACGGACTGGTCCGGGCATGATCGGATTCATGGACGCCGAAGCTCACGCAGTCCTCGACGTCGCCGGCCTCGAGGCGCTGCTGCGCGCCCTCGCGGCGCAGGGCTACCGCGTGCTCGGCCCCACGGTCCGCGACGGCGCGATCGTCTATGCCGACGTCGCCGGCGTTGCC
>CAZAWM010000249.1:0-4514 GCA_964488605.1 uncultured Steroidobacteraceae bacterium
GATGGCAGAGCGTCAAGAGCCACCTGCACCAGACGCGCAAGCTCCTGACGTGACCGCTCGTCCTCCGGACCGGTAAGCGGCTCGGTGGCGAGATTGGCCAGCGCAGCCGCGATCGTCGGATCGTCTTCGGCGAGCGGATGCGCCTGTTGGCAGCGGGGATGGGCCCGCCAGTAATCGGTGATCGCGTTTCGAGCAATCTGGCACAGCCAGGTGAACAGCGACGCCTCACCCCGATAACTGCCCAGGGCCCTCAGCGCTTTGCATAACGTATCCTGCACCAGATCCTCCGCGACATCGTGCTTGTGCTCGACGCGAACCAGCACGAAGCGGTACAGACGTGAAAAATACTCCGAGAAAAAGCCGTCAAACGCCTGACGCTCTCCCGCGAGAAGCCGGCGTACCAGTCGCAGGTCATCGGCAAAGTGGACCATGGCATTCCGACCGGGATGACGATCCCTTAGACGCGAGCGACGCGAGAATCAATCGTTAGTCCGCGCGTCGTGCGGCCCTACCTACGACGCTGGAACGGCCCGCAACACGCTCCAGGTCTCGCGGCTGCACTGCAGCGCGAGCTGCTGCAATCAGTCGCCGAGCAGATACTCGACGGTGGTGACGACCCGTACCACCTTTGCGCGTTGCTGCTCTTCCTGCACGCCGAGCGCCGGGTCCCTTGGCTGGATCACGAACAGGCCCTGATTCGCGCGACGGATCGCGCCGAGCGGACTGCCCGAATCCTCGGCGAACTGCTCGGCCGCGGCGCGTGCGCTCGCGGTGGCCTCGGCGATCATCGCCGGCTTCAGGTCGTTGAGTCGCGTGAAAAGATAGGTCGGTCCGCCTGATCCGGGACCGTCCGACGAGAGCACGACCCCGGCCTCGATCAGTTCGCTGACGCGCTGGCTCGCGTCGAACAGCGCCTGCGGGCGGTCCGTGCGCACCATCAAGGTCTGGCTGACCACGTATCGGTACGCCGCCGGCGTGCCTCCATAGCGATTGGCCCGCGTATCGGCCACCGACAGGCTCTGCAGCGAGACCTCGTCCGCGCGGAGCCCGTTGCGCTCGAGGAAGGTCCGGACCTTGCCCGCCGCGTCGCGCATGCGCACCTGTGCGCGCGTGAGGTCGTCGTCCGCCACCACGAACTGCATCGGCCACAACGCGAGGTCGGCTTCGACTTCGCGTTCGGCGACACCCTTGACGGTCACGTATCGATCGGCCGAGCGTCCGCTCATGAATCCATTGCCGATCCACCAGCCAGCGAGCGCGATTGCCGCCGCGAGCATCGTCGCCGTGATCTTGCTTTCCACAGTGTCTCTCGCCTCCGTCCGCCAAGGGCCTCGATTATCCTGCGGTGCCGTACGAACTACACTGGCAGTGACCCGCGATGCCACACGCCGCGCAACCTGACCTCATCGAACAGCTCGTTGCGCCGCTGTGGCCGGGGCGGGTGCCGGGCGGGCATGCGCCGCCGTGAGGACCCCGGCCCGATCCGGCCCGGCGGAGACCGCGCGATGCGGCCGTCGATGCGCAGCCGTGGTCGTGCCGGTGTGCCCAATGCGGGGAGGGTCATCCCCGACTGGCGAGCATTTGGCTCGGCAGTCCATGACTGCCGTAGCGCATGAGCTCCGTGCCTCACGAACGAGCCGCCGGGAGCGTGCCTCGAGGCTGTGGATAAACGGGTCGCCGCCTAGGGTCGAGCTCGAGCGGTCAGCGGCCGGCGATAGATGCCGCGCGCGTAAAAACGCTCCTGGACGTCGGCGAGGGCGGTAACGCGCCCATCGGTTCTTTCGTAGGGGTTGCGCGCGGGATCGCCACTCCAGCCGTTGTTGGCGATGCCGTGTCCTTGCAGGTAGGCGTCGGCATACGCGCCCGGTTCGTCCCAGATCGCCGTATTCAGCCGCAGATCGCGCCGTGCCGCGCGCAGCGACGCCATGTCAACCTGCACGAGCAGCACGCCCGGTCCGTTGTGACCGATGCGGTCGCGCTCGCGACCGCGGAAATCGACCAGCTGACTCTCTCCGTAGCTGATCCACGCCTCGCGACGGGCCCGGTCGTAGCCCTTGTTCGCGCACAAGAGGTAGACCTGATTCTCGAACGCGCGTTTGCGGCGCAGCGCGTGCCAGGCCGGACGGTTCGAGCCGAAGCCCTCGGCCGTCAGGTGCAGGATCACCTCGGCACCGGCGTTGACGAGCGCACGCGAGATCTCCGGGAACACGATCTCGAAGCAGATGATCACGCCGATCTTGCCGAGCGGCGTGTCGACGATGCGGTACAGGTCATCGATGCCGTTCCTGGCGATGTACTCATCGTAGATACTGCCCGGCGTGGTATCGGGCAACGCGCCGTAGACGTCGACGCACTGCAGCTTGCGGCGGCGCAGCAGCACGTCGCCATGGTCATCGATGACGAACGCCGTGTTGAACGATCGGCCAGGGAAGAGCGGGTCGATCTCCATGAACTGCGCCGCGACGTAGATGGAATTGTCGCGGGCCCACTGGCGCAACTTCATGACCTCGGGCCCGCCCGCTTCGACGGAGGCGCCGAGCAGGTCCGCGACGCTGCGGTATCCGGCTCCGCTGAAGCAGAACTCGGGGAACAGCGCGATCTTGGCGTTCGGCGCGCTGGCGATGCGCCCGACCTGGGCGAGTGCGTCGTCGATGTTCTGCATCAGCGCCGCCCGCCGTCCATCGACCGGCAGTGGCGAGCGCGTCGCAGGCTGTACGATCAGCGCAAGCCAGGAGTCGAGCAGCACGCCCGGCGGCGTCGCACGCCGTTCGCGGAACGCGATGCGACGCCGCGCCTCGGCGCGCCAGTCGGCGCGGTTGCGCGGCGGGGCGACCCGCTCGCGCGCCGCTGCCTGGTGACGGTAAATGCGTCCGAACAGCTCGTCGCGCACCCACAGCGGGTAGTTGTCGTAGATGTCGGGCGAGAGCTTGGCACGCGCGCGACGCACCGTCTGCACATCGAAGCGCACCGCGATCCAGTCGAGCGTCGCGTCGCCACCCATCGCGTCCAGCGTCAGATCGCCGTACCTGGCGCCCCCCGCGCGCGGCGCGAGCGCCACCGCGCACCAGTTCTCGTAGCCGATGGCGGCCGGCAGCTCGAGCAGCGCCTCCGCCGTGCCCGGTGGCGCCGCCGCGAGCGGCGCCAGGATGAGCTCCGCGCCCGCGTAGACGTTGCCGCGCACGAGCCCGGGCATCAGCAGATCCTCGCCGGTCAGCAGCGCGACGGTACCGAACGGCGTGGCGGCGGCGGCCGGGCGCCAGCGTGTGGTGGACAGCAGGGCGGGGGCATCGGCGAAGCCGTCGGCAACGTCCGGAGTGACCTTCGGCGCACGCAGCTGCACCGCCCCGTCCGGAGCCAGCAGGAAGCCGAGCGTCCGCGGACCGTCGGTACCCGCAAGCAGCGCGGCACCGGCGATCCAGCAACGATGCCGGCGCGCCAGCTCGCCGAGCGTTGCCAGCGCGCGCGACTCGGACGGAACCGAATCGGCCGGCGGCAGGGCCTGCGGCAGCAGCACCAGCCGATACGCCTCTTCGGCGAACGCCGGGTCGAGGCGCACGAGCAAGGGCGCCAGCGCGCTGCGCGGGTCGGCGGCATCCCACGACCGTTGCACGAGCAGGCACTGCACGGGCGCGCCGCCCGCTTCGCCGGCTCGTTCGGGCAGTGGTGAGGCATCCGGCGCGCCTTTCATACCGGCCACTGCCGGGAGCGAGCCGGCACTGGCGACCACTCCCGCCCCTGCCAGTTGCAGGGTCGCGCGTCGAGTCAGTCGGGGTGGAGTCGGCATCTTGGATCCCAGGCTTGCAGGCGCAAGGTAACCGGCAGGGCATGCGGCAGTCAGCGTGCCGCTGCGCTGGCGGCCGTCCTGTGGAGCGGTGCGCGCCTGGGCTAACATACCGGCCTCAGAGCTTGCAGAGATCGCCCGGAGTCCTGCAGCAATGCTGCACGCGCTAGAGACGAACATACTTGGCGAGAGACGCCGGCACGGTTCCGCGAGGACCTCGCGCTGCGCCAACGGCTGCCACGAGACTGCGACGATCGAGCGGTGATGACGCCGCCACCCGCTTCGACGGCGACTCGCTCGGACGCCGACTGGATGCGCCGCGCGCTCGCGCTCGGCGAGGCCGCCGCCGCCGCTGGCGAGGTGCCGGTCGGCGCGCTGGTGCTGCGCGACGGGGCTGTCCTCGGCGAGGGCTGGAACCGGCCCATAGGCACCTGCGATCCCACTGCCCATGCGGAGATCATCGCCTTGCGTGCCGCCGGTGTCACGAGCGGCGACTACCGGCTCAGCGGTTGTACGCTGTACGTGACGCTAGAGCCCTGCATCATGTGCGCTGCGGCTCTGGTGCACGCGCGCATCGCGCGGGTCGTGTTCGGCGCATGGGATCCGAAGGCGGGTGCAGCCGGCAGTATCGTCGACGTGTTCCGCCTGCCACAGCTCAACCACCGCGTGGATGTGGTCGGCGGCGTGCTGGCGGAGGAATGCGGCGCGATGTTGCAGCGATTCTTCGCGGTGA
>CAZAWM010000250.1:0-4470 GCA_964488605.1 uncultured Steroidobacteraceae bacterium
GCGGCACGCAGCCTACTTCGCGGCGCTCGCCCTGCGGCCGGGCAGCGCCTGCCTCGTCGCGGACGTCTGCGTGCCGATCTCGCAACTGGCCGACAGCGTTGCGGAGACGCGCGCCGAGCTCGACCGCGAGCGGCTCGTCGCACCCATCGTCGGTCACGTCGGCGACGGCAACTACCACGTCCTGTTCCTGCTCGACCCCGCCGACCCCGCCGAACGCGCGCGGGTCGACCGTGTCTACGATCGCATGGTCGCGCGCGCGCACGCCGTGGGCGGCACCTGCACCGGCGAGCACGGGATCGGTGTGGGCAAGCGCGACAAGCTCCGCGACGAGTATGGAGACGACGTGGTCGAGCTGATGCGGGCCATCAAGGCCGTCTGGGATCCCCACGACATCATGAACCCGGGCAAGGTGCTGCCCGAGCCGCGCCTGCGCGTCTGAGCGGCAAGGCCTCAGGGCGCGGGCGGTTCGACTTCCGCGCGCAGCAGGCGCGCCAGGTACTGCGGTGCGACCAGGTGGCAGTAACGCGTGCCCTTGAAGCGCGCTGGCGCCTGCGCGTAGCGTGGATCGAGCCAGTCGTTGCGCATGGCCTTGGCTTTCAGGTGTAGCGCGCCGTCCTTGTCGAGGTAGGCGAACGCGTAGGGCGCGAGCCAGACCGGACCCTCGGTCGTCAGCTGCTCGTCATCGAAGACGACGTTGCGGCCGCCGTCGAAGGCGAGCCGGCGCCGCTCGGCCAGGCTCATCGACTCGAGCACGCGGGAGAGCGTGCGGCGGTTGATGTCCGCGCAGAGTCCCTCGCCACGTACCTGTCCGGCGCCGTACTCGGTAGCGATGTGGTCGGCCGTCTTCATCTTGCAGGAAATCATGCGCGGCTGCGTGCGCGCCTCGTCGTCGTACCAGACGTACTGCTCGGTGCGCAGCGGCCGCACCTCGGGCTTGGAGAGCACGAAAGCGTCGTAGTCGGTATGGACGACGTTCTCGGGCCGTAGCGAGGTGCCCGAGATAAGCTGCTGCGCGTCGGCACAGAAACCCGTCAGATCCATGACCGAAGGAGTCGGTCGCGGCGGATCGATCACGCATCCGCAGACGGTGAGCAGAGCGGCGAACGGGACAAGGCGCGGCGAGCGCGTCATACGATCTATCCTAGCCGCGCGCCACGCGCCGGCGATCTGCGGTGGGCCTCGGCGCTCGCAGGGTGGACTGCCCCGTCGATTCCCCGCCAAGGCGCGGGCTACTCAGGCATGAAGGAACGATGTCCAGACCGGCCTCTGCTCAGAAACTCGGCCCGATCGAGCTGATGCCCGGCGTCACGAGGCGGCACGCGCTGTGCTACCTCTGGGCCGCGTTCGTCAGCATCGGCGTGTTCACCTATATCACGACGCTGCAGCCGTTCGTGCTCGAGGTCTATGTCGGCATCCCGCCCGGCGAGCGCGGCACGGTATCGGGCAATCTGCAGTTCTGGCAGGAGATCGTCGTGCTGGCGACCGTGGGGCTGATCGGCGCGTGGTCGGACCGCGTCGGGCGCCGCACCGTCTACGTGCTCGGTTTTCTCGTCACGGGTCTCGCCTACGCTGCCTATCCGTTCGCCGACGATACGGGGCAGCTGCTGATCTACCGGCTGATCTTCGGGATCGGCGTCGCTGCGCTCGGTGGCATGCTCGCCACAGTGCTCGCCGATTACCCCACGGACAAGGACCGCGGCAAACTGACCGGCATCTCGTTCTTCCTCAACGCGGTCGGCGCGCTGCTGTTCTTCGTAGTGCTGTCGCGGCTGCCGCAGATCTACCAGTCGGCTGGGCTCAGCGAGGACTGGGCCGGACGCGCCTCCTACCTTACGGCCGCGGCAGTCTGTGTCGTCAGTGCAATCGTCATGCTGGGGCTCAAGCCCGGTCGTCCCGAGCAGGTCAGCGAGCGTTTGCCGCTCGCGACGTTGATTCGCCAAGGCCTCGCGGCCGGCCGTAGGCCGCGGATCGCTCTTGCCTACGCGGCGTCGTTCGCCGCCCGGGCGGATCTAGTGATCGTCGCGCTGTTCCTCGCGCTCTGGGTACAGAATGCCGCGATCGCGGATGGCTATACGGCGGCCGATGCCGCGGCGCGGCAGGGCGCACTGTTCGGCATCGTGCAGGGCTGCGCGATGCTCTGGGCGCCCTTCTTCGGCTGGCTCGCTGACAAGATCGATCGCGTGACGCTCGTGATCCTCGCGATCGCGCTATCCATCGCCGGCTACGGCTGGATGGGCCTGGTTCCCGATCCGACCGAGCCAGCCGCCTTCGGTGCCGGCGTGCTGCTCGGCATCGGTCAGGCCAGCGGCATCCTCGCCTCGCAGGTGCTGATCGGTCAGGAGGCGCCTGGGCCGATTCGCGGCGCCGTGATCGGCATGGTCGGTTTCTTCGGTGCCTTGGGGATCCTCGCGATCTCCAAAATCGGTGGCTGGGCGTACGACGCCTGGATGCCCGGCGCGCCCTTCCTGATCATGGCGCTCGCGAACGTAGCGCTGCTATTCTTTGCGGCCTATGTCCGTCTGGCCGTGCCACGCGCGCCAAGGAACGATGCATGAAATTATCGCGTCTCTGGCGCACGATGTTCCTGTGCCTGTCGGGCCTCGCGGCGGCGGTCGGCCCGGTGGTCCCCGTTGCCACCGAGCAGACGACCGAGACTGCGCGCGCCGCGGCGACCGAGAACCTCGGCCCGAACGCAGCGATCGTGCGCCGCGCCGCGGGCACCTATCGATACGAGACGATCAGCGACGGGCGCCTGCGCGGCGAGGAACGGTTCCAGCTCTTCGTACACCCGGACGGCAGTCGCACGCTGAACGTCTGGCACGATCTCGCGGCGCGCAATGCGCAGTTCACGGTAGTGCTGCGCAATGCCGCCGATTTCCGCCCGCTCGAGGCCTTCGTCAGCTACTGGAATGCGGCCAGGTTCAAGGGCTCGGCGCATTTCCTCGTCGACGGTGCGATCGTGACGGTGACCAGCCGCGGCCCTTACGGGCTCGTGCCGCAGCGGCTCGAGGTCCCGGCCGTTTTTTCGATTGGTACGCACCCCGTCGCTGGCGACGGCTGGCACACGGCGGGCTACGATCCTGCGCGCGGCGGTGTCCAGTCGCTGCAGTTACTCAGCGTGGAGGCCGGCACCGATTTCACGAAGCCGGTGCATGGGACGGTCGTGCCGCTGTCCGTCGAACGCCTTGGCGAGGAGACCGTGGAGGTGCCGGCTGGACGTTTCGACGCCGTGCGCTGGCGGCTCTCGGGCGTCAATGATCTATGGCTGGTCGGCGAGGACCGGTTGGTGGTCAAGTCCGTGATCGCGGCGCGTGACCTCCAGTACGTGCTCGCGCGGTGGGAAAGCGACCCCGCCGGCCGCTGAACAGCGCGCGCCGGCGCTTCGGCCTGGGGCTTGCAGCCGCAGTCAGCGGACTCGCTGCGCGTGGCGCCGGCGCGGCCGATAATGCGCAGGCCATGACTGCCGACAGACTGGTGCTGAGCCGCTTCGATGCCGACGGCGGGTATCTCGCGCCGGGTGTGGGCTGGCGCGGTTTCTCCGACCGGGTCATGGGCGGCGTCTCGGACGCCCAGTTCGGCCGCGACGTGATCGGCGGACGCCGGTGCATCCGTTTGACCGGCACGGTGACGCGTGATTTTGGCGGTGGTTTCGTGCAGATGGCGCTGTATCTCGGCGGACGCAACCGGCCGTTCGACGCCTCGGCGTGGCGCGGGGTCGAGCTCGAGGTCTTCGGCAACGACGAGGACTACAACGTCCACGTGCGCACGTCGGACTGCGGATGGTACGACGACTCGTACCGCAATACGTTCCGCGCGCCCCCACGCTGGATGACCGTGCGGATTGCCTGGCGCGACTTCGTCCCCAACAGCGTCCGGGTACCGCTCGACCCCGCGCGGCTCGAGCGCATCGCCTTGCTCGGCTGGATGCGCGAGTTCGAGGCGGACGTCGCGCTCGCGTCGCTGTCTCTATACCGGTGAGGCATGATGCGGCCGTCGTTGCTCGGACTGCTACTGTTGCTCCTGGTCGCAGCGCCGTTGCATGCGGCAGACCTGCCCGCGGCGCGACTGCTGACGGGCGCCGATCGTACGGACGCCGCGGCGGTGCTCGGCGGCGGCCGCGACTCGGAGCTGCGTGCCTACTCGCTCTACGAAGCACGACGCGCCGGGGGTCCGTTCTGGGTGCGGCTCACTCTCGGGGCTCCATCGGCTGCCGGTGCCGGCAGGCCCGTGCTCGTCGTCCGTCGCGGGCGCCACCTTTCGGTCACGGCCTGGACGGCTGGCGCCTCTCCGTCGGCCACGCTGCCACGGGCGATGCTGCGCTCCGATCTGCGCGGCACCGTGGAGGAGACCCTGATGCTGCCGACGGTCGCCAGGGAACCGGCCTCGGTGTACGTGCTGGTCGAGCCTAGAGGCCGTGGTGCCGAGGAGCTCGAGTTCCTCGTCGAGGAGGCCGGCGCATCGAGGCCGGTC
>CAZAWM010000251.1:0-4462 GCA_964488605.1 uncultured Steroidobacteraceae bacterium
GCTCGGCACCCAGATGGAGCGGCACATCGCCAAGCGTCTCGGCCTCCCCTGCGCCGTGCTCTCGGCGCCGGTGCACGTGCAGGACTTTCCGGCGCGCTACTCGCCGCAGATGGGCTTCGAAGGTGCGAACGTGATCTTCGACACCTGGGTGCACCCGCTGATGATGGGGCTCGAGGAACATCTGCTGACGATGTTCCGCGGCGATTTCGAGTTCCACGACGGCGCCGCGCCCTCGCATCTCGGCGGCACCGCGCGGATCGAGGCAGCCACCGCACCGGCAGTCGTACCGGCGCCGGCCGCCGCCGCCGCGCCGGCCGTCGGCCCCGGATCGACGCGCCTCGAGATCGTCTGGTCGGCCGACGCCGAGAAGGAGCTGCAGAAGATCCCGTTCTTCGTGCGCGGCAAGGCCCGCCGCAACACGGAGAAGTATGCGGCCGAAAGGGCCGTAGCGACGATCACGGTGGAGACGCTCTACGATGCCAAGGCGCACTTCAGCCGCTGAGGGACGTGCCGGCGGCACGCCCATCCGCTTCGTCATCGTCACGCTCGACAGTCACATCGCCAGTTCGGCGGAGCGTGCGCAGCGTTCTCTGGCGCGCGAGCTGCCCGGACTGTGCCTCTCGGTGCACGCCGCTTCGGAGTGGCACGACGATCCGGCGGCACTCGAGCGCTGCCGGCGGGACATCGCCCGGGCGGACATCGTCGTCGCGACCATGTTGTTCGTACAGGACCACATCCAGGCCGTGCTGCCGGCGCTGCAGGCGCGGCGCGAGCATTGCGATGCGATGGTCTGCGCGATGTCGGCCGGCGAGGTCACGAAGCTGACGCGCATCGGCCGCTTCAACATGAGCCGCGAGGCGAAGGGCCCGCTCGCGATGCTCAAGAAACTGCGCGGCGGCGATCGCGACCATTCGGCCGGCGCCGGCGAACGGCAGATGAGGATGCTGCGCCGCGTGCCGAAGATCCTGCGCTTCATCCCCGGTCCGGCGCAGGACGTGCGCGCCTACTTCCTGACGCTGCAGTACTGGCTCGCGGGCTCCGAGGAGAACGTCGCCAACATGGTGCGCTTCCTCGTCGACCGCTACGCAGACTGCGAGCGGCGTGCGCTGCGTGGTGCGCTCAAGGCACCCCCGCCGGTCGAGTACCCCGAGGTCGGCGTCTATCATCCTCGGCTGAAGCAGCGCATGACCGAGGACGCCGCAGCCCTGCCGCGCACCGGCGACAGGGGAACGGTCGGCCTGCTGCTGCTGCGCTCCTATCTGCTCGCGCGCAACACGGACCACTATGACGGCGTGATCGGTGCGCTCGAGGCGCGCGGCCTCAGGGTCGTCCCGGCGTTCACGAACAGCCTCGACGCCCGCCCCGTCGTCGACCGCTATTTCAAGCGCGACGGCCGGGCTGTCGTCGATGCGGTCGTGTCGTTGACCGGCTTCTCGCTCGTCGGCGGGCCGGCCTACAACGACGCGCAAGCGGCCGGGCAGATGCTCGCCGGGCTCGACGTGCCGTGCATCGCCGCGCAGCCGCTCGAGTTCCAGACGCTCGAGCAGTGGGGCGAATCGGGCCGGGGCCTGACGCCGGTCGAGAGCACGATCATGGTCGGCATCCCGGAGCTCGATGGCTCGACGGGCGCGCTGGTTTTCGGCGGTCGCAGCGACACGAACGGCGGGCGGTGCACCGGCTGCGAGCGCGGCTGCCGCTTCGGTACGGACCACCACGGCCGCGACATGCGCGCGTGCATCGAGCGCAGCGAAACGCTGGCGCGTCGCGTCGAGAAGCTCGTCGCGCTGCGCCGCGCCGAGCGCCACGCCCGGCGCGTCGCGATCGTGCTGTTCAATTTCCCGCCGAATACCGGCAACTCCGGCACGGCGGCCAATCTCGCCGTGTTCGAGTCGCTGCATCACACGCTGCGGGCGATGCGCGCCGAGGGCTACACGGTCGACGTGCCTGATTCGGTCGACGTGCTGCGTGACCGCATCGTCGCCGGCAACGCCGGCCGCTACGGCACCACGGCGAACGTGCACGCGCGCATCGCTGCCGACGACCACGTGCGGCGCGAGCGCTGGCTCGCCGAGATCGAGGCGCAGTGGGGCCCGGCGCCGGGCAAGATGCAGAGCGACGGCCGCTCGATCTTCGTGCTGGGCGAGCGCTTCGGCAACGTGTTCGTCGGCGTCCAGCCCTCGTTCGGCTACGAGGGCGACCCGATGCGGCTGCTGTTCGAGAAGGGCTTCGCACCGACGCATGCGTTCTCGGCGTTCTACCGCTGGCTCCGCGAGGACTTCGGCGCGCACGCCGTGCTGCACTTCGGTACGCACGGTGCGCTCGAGTTCATGCCCGGCAAGCAGACCGGTATGTCCGGGCGCTGCTGGCCCGAGCGCCTGATCGGCGACCTGCCGAACTTCTACCTATACGCCGCGAACAACCCTTCTGAGGGCACGATCGCCAAGCGCCGCTCGGCTGCGACGCTGATCAGCTACCTCACGCCGCCGCTCGCCCACGCTGGGCTCTATCGCGGATTGCTCGACCTGAAGGGATCGATCGACCGCTGGCGCGGGCTCGCGCCGGAGGAAGCGGCCGAGCGCGCGCCGCTCGCGGCTGCGATCCAGGCGCAGGCCGCTGAGCTGTCGCTGGCCGGGGCCGAGCCGGCCTGGCAGGAGCGAGAGTTCGACGCGCGTATCGCGCAGCTGCGCGCCGCTCTGCTCGAACTGGAGTTGACACTGATCCCGGACGGTCTGCACGTGGTAGGCGCGCCACCTTCGAACGAGCAGCGGATCGAAACGCTCATGGCGATGGCAGAGACCGAGCCGGCGGACGTCACTGTCCGCGCCGATCGCGCAGTCATCGAGGCGATCGTCTCAGGCGCCTCGCCGGAGGAAATTGCGCGCCGCGCACGCGGCGACGGTGCGGCGTCGGATCGTGGTGCCGACCCGCAGGCCGAGCGCTTCCTCGAGCGGCTGCGCGCGCTGGCGCGCACCAACACGCTGCTCGCCGAGGACCACGAGACGCGCGCGATCCTGCATGCGCTGGACGGCGGCTTCGTGCCGCCGGCGCCAGGCGGCGACCTGCTGCGCACGCCGGACGTGCTGCCGACGGGCCGAAACATCCACGGGTTCGATCCGTTCCGGATTCCGAGCGCATTCGCGATTCGCGACGGCGCTGCGCAGGCCGAGCGGCTGATCCAGCGGCATCTCGCCGACGGCCACGGCTATCCGGCGTCGACCGCGATCGTCCTCTGGGGCACGGACAACCTCAAGAGCGAGGGCGCGCCGCTCGCGCAGGCGCTGGCGCTGCTCGGCGCGCGGCCGCGCTTCGACGGCTATGGACGCCTGTGCGGCGCCGAACTGATTCCGCTCGAGCAGCTCGGCCGGCCGCGCATCGACGTCGTGATCACGCTGTCCGGCATCTTCCGCGACCTGCTGCCGCTGCAGATCCGGCTGCTCGCCGACGCCTGTTATCTCGCCGCCACCGCCGACGAGCCGGTCGAGCAGAACTTCGTGCGTCGCCATGCGCTGCAGTTCGCCGAGCGTACCGGCTGCGACCTCGAAACTGCCTCGCTGCGGGTCTTCGGCAACGCCGACGGCGCCTACGGTGCTAACGTCAACCACCTGGTCGAGAACGGCCGCTGGGACGGCGAGGACGAACTCGCCGAGACCTACATGCGGCGCAAGAGCTTCGCCTTCGGCCGCGCGGGACGTGCGGTGGCGCAGCCGGAGTTGCTCGGGGAGATGCTGAGGTCGGTGGAACTCACCTACCAGAACCTCGATTCGGTCGAGCTGGGCGTCACCACCATCGACACCTACTTCGACACGCTGGGCGGCATCACACGGGCCGTCAGGCGCCAGCGCGGCGCGGCCGCGCCCGTCTATATCGGTGATCAGACCCGCAGCGCCGGCGTCGTTCGCACGCTCGCCGAGCAGGTCGCGCTCGAGTCGCGGACGCGGACGCTCAATCCCAGGTGGTACGAGAGCATGCTGCGGCACGGCTACGAGGGCGTGCGCCAGATCGAGACACAGGTCACCAACACGATGGGCTGGTCGGCGACGACCGGCGAGGTGGCGCCCTGGGTCTACGAGGAGGTCTCGAAGACCTTCGTGCTCGATCCGCAGATGCGCGAACGCCTCGCGCGTCTCAATCCGAACGCTACGGCGAAAATCGCCCACCGGCTGCTCGAGGCGCAGCGTCGCAACTACTGGGCCCCGGACGAGGCGACTCTCGAGGCGCTGCGCGATGCCGGCGATGAGCTCGAGGACCGGATCGAGGGTGTCTACGTGGAGCCGCGCATGGAGGCGAGTGCATGAGCATCGTGAGCGAAGTGCCAGTCGGCGAGATCCGCGTGAGGGGACGGGGCGCGCTTGCGTCGCGGCCCGATGGCGAGGGCAGCGTCCAGGTCAAGCTGGACCCGGCCGACAGGATCGGCACCGCCAAGGTGTTCGCGGTCTACGGCAAGGGCGGCATCGGCAAGAGC
>CAZAWM010000252.1:0-4460 GCA_964488605.1 uncultured Steroidobacteraceae bacterium
CGCTGATCATCCTGGTGATCATGTCACTGTACTCCTGGTACATCATCCTCATGAAGGCCTGGGACCAGCGCAAGCTGGCTCAGTCGGCCAAGCTGGCGGAGCAGAAGTTCTGGACCGCGGGTTCGATCAAGGAAGCCGTCGAGCGCCTGCCCAAGGGTGACACCTTCCGGCTGATCGCCGAGGACGGAATGCGGGCGGCTTCGCATCACGAAGGCCGTCTGACCGATCGGATCGACCTGCACGAGTGGGTCACGATGTCGCTGCAGCGCTCGCTCGACCAGATCAATACGGTGCTGACTTCGGGACTGGGCGTGCTGGCGACGGTCGGCTCCACGGCGCCATTCGTCGGGCTGTTTGGCACGGTCTGGGGCATTTACCATGCACTCGTCGCGATCGGCGTCTCGGGCCAGGCGTCTATCGATCGCGTCGCGGGTCCCGTCGGTGAGGCGCTCATCATGACCGCTATCGGCCTCGCGGTCGCAGTGCCTGCGGTCATGGGTTACAACTGGCACCTGCGCCGCAACAAGGCGATCCAGGAGAGCCTGCGCAACTTCACGGGCGACCTTCACGCCCTGCTCGTCAGCGGCGCGCGTGTGGCCGCGGCCGGGCAGTCCGCCAGCGCGCCCGCGGCTGCGAAGAAGTAAACAGCTCGCAGGGCCGGATTATCTAGGCTCGGCCCTGCCTTGCATCCGGTTAAGTGGTACGTTAGGAATAGTCGTCCATGGCAATGAGCGTCGGCACCTCGGACACCGAGGAGCAGGTAGAGAAGTCCGACATCAACACGACGCCGCTCGTCGACGTGATGCTTGTGCTGCTGATCATCTTCCTGATCACCATCCCGGTCATCACGAAGACGGTCAAGGTTGAACTGCCCAAGGCTGCCAACATCCCGACCCAGACGAAGCCGGAGAACATCACCATTGCGGTCGATGCGAATGGCAACGTCTACTGGAACAACGCCCTGGTCCCGAGCCGTGAACGTCTGCTCGAGATGGTGAAGGCGGAAGCAGTCAAGGTGCCGCAGCCGGAGATCCATATCCGTGGCGACGCTAAGGCCCGATACGAAGCGATCGGCCGCGTGATGTACACGATCCAGCGGGGCGGTATCGTCAAGGTCGGTTACATCACCGAGCCCGATCGCGGCATCCGTGGTACGCGCTGATCGCGGCACCGGGAGGAATTCGCCATGGCAATGAATGTGGGTGGAAGTGGCGATGAGGCGATGTGTGACATCAACACGACGCCGCTCATCGACGTCATGCTGGTGCTCCTGATCATGCTCATCATCACCATTCCGGTGATGACGCATGCCGTGAAGCTCGACATGCCGCGGCCAACCGACGCGCCACCACCACCAGTCCCGCCGGAGATCATCCAGATCGAGATCGACTTCGACGGCACGGTACTCTGGAACGGAAACGTGGTGCCGAACCTTGACACGCTCGAGAGCTACTTCCGCCAGGAGGCGAGCAAGGATCCCCAGCCCGAGCTGCATCTGCGTCCGGACAAGCGCGCGCGTTATGGTATCGTCGCCCAGGTGCTGGCGTCGGCGCAGCGCAACCGGATGCAGAAGATCGGTTTCGTCAACGTGGCGGAGTTCCGCGAGTGACGCGTCGCGGACGGGCCGGCGCGGGCGGGGAACCTGCGCAAGTCCACCGCCTCTAAATCAACGTTGTAGGCAGGCGGGTCGAAGCCTCGTCAGCCTCGTTTTGGCCAGCCTCGGAAGGACAGTCATGATGAAGCAATGGGCGGTGGCTGCAGCAGCAGTCGGTATGGTCGCCGGCACGGCGGCCGGGCCCGCTTCGGCCCAGGAGAAGCAGACCGTCAGCAAGGCGGTGGCGAAGACGCTGCAGGCGGCACAGGAAGCGACCAAGAAGAACAACTGGAAGGAGTGTCTGGCCAAGACGCGCGAGGCCGAAGCGGCGGCCAACAAGACACCGTATGACAATTTCGCCGTTTCGGAACTGACGGGCTTCTGCGCGATCCGCCTCACCGATTACGCCACGGCGGCGCGGGCCCTCGAGGCGGGTCTCGAGTCGGGTTTTCTCGCCCAGGATCAGGTGCCGAGCCGCGTGCGGGCCCTGTCGCAGGTCAATTACCAGCTCAAGAACTACCCGAAGGCGATCGAATTCGGGAATCGCGCGATCAAGGGCGGATTTGCGGACGCAGACATTTTTACCCTGGTCGCTCAGGCATACTACATCCAGGGCGACTACAAGACCACCAAGTCCTTCGTCGGTAATTGGGTCGAAGACACCAGCAAGCGGGGACAAAAGCCGCGTGAGGGCGCGCTGCAGCTGCTGCTGAGCTCGTGCATCAAGCTCGACGACGGTGCCTGCACGACCGATGCACTCGAGCGTCTCGTCGATCATTATCCGAAGGACGAGTACTGGCAGAACCTTATGCGTGCGATGTTCCGCGCGGGCGGTTCGGATGCGGTCATGCTCAACATCTATCGCCTCGCCGCCGAGGTCAACGCGATGCGACGGCCCGAGGACTACACCGAGATGGCGCAGCTCGCGATCGAGCAGGGATTGCCCGGTGAAGCCCAGTCGGTGCTCGAGAAGGCCTTCGCGGCGAAGATTTTCACCGATCAACGCGACATCGATCGCAACACTCGGGTCCTGAATACGGCCAAGACTCAGGCCGCCCAGGACCGCGCGAGCCTCGCGTCGGACGACAAGGCGGCTGCCGCCGCCAAGACCGGCGAGGCCGACGTCCGGGTAGGCATGGCCTATCTGAGCTACGGGCAGGTGCCGCAGGCCCTGACGGCCATCCAGCGTGGGATCGGCAAGGGCGGCCTCAAGAACGCCGCGGATGCCCAGCTCGCTCTCGGCATCGCGCAACTTCGGGCCGGCAACATGGCGGAAGCGGCCAAGGCGTTCAAGTCGGTCAAGGGCGATCCGACCCTCGAGAGACTCGGCCATCTCTGGGCGCTGCGGGCGCAGTAGGACATCATCGCACGTCAACCGCTCGCCGGTACTGCGGCGGAACGTCAGGAAAATTCACCGAAGGGCCGGAAGACCGGCCCTTGGTTGTTGCGGCCGTCGTTGCTGCGCCGTTCAGGCCAGGGCGAGGCGCGCTAAGGGTACGAGCCAGAAAAGCCGGAGCGGATGACCGCTCCGGTCCCGGATGGCGGTCCGGCCTTGGGCCGAGGCCCGTTCAGCGCTTACCGAAGTTGTACTTGAAGTTGACCTGCCAGGTCCGCGGTTCCTGGATGTAGGGCAGCTCAGAGAGCGTCGAGACGATCTGGATCTCGTCGGTGCAATTGCGACAACTCGCCTGGACCGTCCAGCCTGCCTCGGCATTCTCGAGCGTGAGGCCCGCGTCCAGGGTGTCATAGGCATCGACCAGCGCGACTGGTGAGCCGTTGGTACCGACGCTCGTATCGCCCGTGCGTGCCCAGACGACGTTCGGTGTCAGCGTCAGCGACTCGCCGAGACGGAACCGATAGCTGCCGCCCACCGTTACGGTGTCGGGGGTCCGTACGGGCGGAGCGATATTTCCGACGGGATTTACGATGCCCTGGCTGCACTGTGTGCCGGTCGTACGACAGGTGTTCTGCTGTGCGACGATCGAGGGGTCGAGGTTCGTGTACTTCGCGTCTTGAAAACCGGCGAACGCGAACAGCGTCAGCTCTTCGAGTGGCTGCCAGACCAGCTCCGCCTCCACGCCCTTGTTGTCGAGGTCGGCGAAGTTGCGCGTAATGAAGGAGATGGCGCCCGTCGCGGGATTGACAAAACCAGCGGGTGTTTGTAAGTCCTCGACGTCGAGCTGAAACGCCGTGACATTGAGGCGCAACTTGCGCTCGAGCCACTCCGAGCGCAAACCGAGCTCGTAGGACCAGACTTTCTCTGGCGCGAATGGCTGGTTGGCGATGGGGGCTGTCCCACGGGCATTCCAGCCGCCGGACTTGAAGCCGCGGGTCGCGCTCGCGAACACGTTGACGTCGTCGCTGATGTCGTATTTTAGCGCGACTCGCGGAGTGAACAGTCGCGTCTGCTGGCTGAGCGGGATGCCAGCGGCGAGTAGATTCGCCGACGTGATCCGGCCGGACGTCGACGGGGCGGCGAGCATCGGATTCGCGTTGGCGATGAAATCGATCTCCTTCTCCTCATCCGTAAAGCGGCCGCCGACCGTCAAAGTCCAGGCAGTCGCGAACGTGAAGTCCCACTGGGTGTAGATCGCCCAAGAACGGGCTTTGTTGCGCAGGATGCGATCCTCGAGGACTAATGTCGTCGTCGGCCCGACGCTGAACAGATCGGCAAAGTCGGTGCGGTTGTTCTCGTCAAAATAGAACAGACCGGCCACGTAGCGAACGGTGTCGCGCAGGTCCCCAGTCAGCTTGATCTCCTGGCTGAATTGCCGGTGATTGCCGTCGTTGACGATCGAGAACCCGCCAGCCGGATTGCTGGCCTGCGCGACGCCCATGTTGTTGACGACGGTACCGTTGAAGAAGT
>CAZAWM010000253.1:0-4372 GCA_964488605.1 uncultured Steroidobacteraceae bacterium
CGCAAGCAGCTACTGAGCCGCTGCGCGAACCCGGGTCGGTCCGCCCTCGTCAACCCGCCGCCTCGAGCCCGGCCGGGGAGCACAGATCGCGCGCCAGGGCCAGCGCGACGCGCTCGGCCGCCGCGACTGTCGCGCGGACCTCATCCAGGTCCCGGACGCCGAGTCCGGAACCGTGCAGGATCTCGTATTCGAGACCCGGCGCGACCAAGCCCCGCCCTGGACGCGTCGCGGCGAGCAGGCGCCCGAAATAGACGGCCTTGACCTCGATCGAGGACGAATGCTGCTCGTGAACCCTGCGTGCGTCGCGGGCCGCGGCCTCTAGCGCCGCCGCAAGCTTCCACTTCCGCGCGATCCCCGCGGCAGCCAGCGGCGCGAGCGTCGCAACCAGCGTGGCGAGCGTCGCTGAATCCACCTGCAGGCCATGGTTTGATTCGACCGCGGCGATCGCGCGCAGCGCGATCGCCTCGGCGCCGTGAGAGACGACGGCTGCCAGGGCCGCGGTCGACGGCGATCCTCGCTGCGATGCCGCGATCGCGCGCGCGGCGGCAGCACTCACGACGGCGTCGAGCCATGCGTCGCGCGCCTGCACCGGCCGGTGGCCGTTCGCGAACAGCAGCCGATGGACCTCGATCAGTGCGGCACGGGTTTCGCGGCCGTCGTCGAGCGCGCGCCCGAGCGCGAACGCGTCAGCGAGAGCCCGCCAGGCCTGCGGGCGCGCGCCGAGCGCCTCGATCTGCGACTCGAGCGCCCGATCGACGAGCGCGAGCAGCACGCCAAGCTCGGACGCTGGCATCGTGGGCAAATGTCGCCGCATGCTCAGGGAGACGTTGGCCGGAAGCTCATGCGGCGATGCTCGCGGACAGCCGGCGGCGGAGCCACCGCGTCGGGCGTAATCCGCCGACCGCTTCACGTTTTGGCGGCCGCGTCGAGCGCCTGTAGCAGATCCACCCGCAGATCGTCGAGGTCCTCGAGACCGACCGACAGGCGCACCGAGCCAGGGCGGATGCCAGACTGCGCGAGCTGCTCGTCGGTGAAATCGCGTGGCCGGATCATCTGCGGCGGCAGTACCAGCGACTCGGTCGAACCGAGACTCGCGGTCGTCGCGAACAGCTCGAGAGCCTCTGCGAAGCGTCGCCCGGCTTCGGGACCGCGCCGCAGCTCGAAGGTGATGACCGCGCCGAAGTCACGCATCTGCGCGCGTGCAAGCGCCGCCTGGGGATGATCGTCGAGCCCCGGATATCGGACTCGCTCTACCGCGGGATGGCGGCGAAGCAGCTCCGCGAGCGCGAGCGCGCTGGCGGACTGGGCACGGTAGCGAAGAAAGTAGGTACGCAGTCCCTGCAGCAGCGAGAAGGCCGCATGGGGGTCCAGCGTGGCACCGAACAGGCTCCAATCGGGCCTCATCGCCTCGATGAGCTCGCGACGAGCGATCACCGCCCCACCCATCACGTCGCCCGCACCCGAGGCGAACTTGGTCAGGCTGTGCACGTAAACGTCGATCGGATACTCGCCGTGCTGGTGGAAGCCAGCGAAAGTGTTGTCGAGTACGGTCAGCGCGCCATGGCGCTGCGCGAGACTCGTGATGCGCGCGAGGTCCGCGATCTTCAGCACCGGGTTGGTCGGACTTTCGAAGTGCACGAGGCGGGTCGGTGTGGAGGCCAGTACCCGCTCGATGCCCGCGAGGTCCTCGATCGAGAGCATCGTATGCCGGACGCCAAATCGATCGAGAAGGCGACGGATGATCTGTCGCGTCGGATTGTACGTTTCGATGAAGCACAGTAGGTGGTCGCCGGCACGAGTCAGCGAAATCAGCGTCTGCGCAATCGCGTTCACGCCCGAGGCGCAGACCATGCAGTCGTCGCGGCCCTGCAGTTCGGCGAGTAGCGTCTCGAGCTGGCGGAGGGTCGGGTTCGATGTGCGCGAGTAGAAGAAACCCGGCCGCTTGCCGGTCAGCGCGCGCAGCGTCTCTTCGACCGAATCGAATTCGAACTTGACCGACTGGTAGATCGGCGCAACCACAGGGTGATTGTCCCGCGGCAGATCGACCCGGGGCGGATGGTTCACGCGGGTAGTCTTTTTCATCTGGACTGCACCATCGCCGCGTCAGGTGCCTTGTGCCAGACGTTTCGCGAACTCCAGCAACCGTGCCGCGCCGAGCTCGAGCGTCTCGTCCCGCTTCGCGATGCAGATCCGCAGCAGAGACAGGCGCGGCCGCGAAGCATAGAACGGTGACAGCGGAATCAAGGCCACACCGGCCTCACGGATCAGGCGCTCGGCGATCTCCACGTCGGCCGCCCCGGTCAGGGCCGAGAAGTCCAGCAGCTGGAAATAGGTGCCCGCCGAGGGCGGCAGCGAGATACCGCTGCCCGCCAGGGCGGTGCGCAGGCGGTCGCGCTTGGCGGCGAAGAAACCGGCAAGGCTGCGCCAGGCATCGGGGCTGCGTTCCAGATAACGCGCCACGGCGTGCTGCGTCGGGGTGTGCAGACTGAACGTGTTGAACTGGTGCACCTTGCGGAACTCGCGCATCAGTGCCGGCGGCGCGACGCAGTAGCCGAGCCGCCAGCCTGTAACGTGCAGCGTCTTGCCGAAGGAGAAGGCCGCCAGACTCCGCTCGCGCAGCTCCGGGTGCGCGATAACGCTGAAGTGCCTCGCTCCGTCGAAGACCACGTGTTCGTAGACCTCGTCGGCAAGCACGAGCGTATCGCGATCGCGCAGCAGGGTGGCAAGCTCGTCGAGTTCCCTCCTGCCGTGCACGGCGCAGGCCGGGTTGTGCGGATTGTTGAGGATCACCAGACGCGTACGCGGCGTCAGCGCAGAACGCACGCGTTCCCAGTCGATCGCGAATCGGGGTGGCAACAGCGGTATGCGCACGCAGCGTCCGCCCGCGAGCCGCACCGCCGGCTCGTAAGCGTCATAGGCGGGATCGAAGACGATGACCTCGTCGTCGCGATCGACGACGGCCTGGATGGTCGAGAACAATGCCTCGGTCGCGCCGCAGGTCAGCGTGATCTCGGTCTCAGGATCGACGGCAACGCCCTGACACTCGGCGATCTTCGCGGCGACCGCGCGCCGCAGCTGCGGCAGTCCGTCGCCGTGCGCATACTGGTTCAGTCCTTCGGCCATCGCCTCAGCGACCAGCGCCGCCAGCGCTGGATCTATCGGATAGTCGGGATAACCCTGCCCGATGTTCAGCGCGCCGACCTCGACCGCGCGCCGCGAAATCACGGTGAAGATCGTCGTGCCGACGTCCGGCAGCTTACCGCGCGGCCGGCGCACGGGTGTATCGTTTCGAGCGTTCATTTATCTGGTGCGCGCGCCATCTGCATCTCGCGCTCGCGCTGGCGTTCCTGCCGCCGCATCCATAGTGCCGAGAGCACCACGCCCGCGGCCACGATCATCACCATGATCGTCGCGAGCGCGTTGACGTCTGGACTGACGCCGCGGCGCACCTTGGAGAAGATCACCATCGGCAGCGTCGACGAGCCCGGCCCCGCGACGAACTGTGAGATCACGACGTCGTCCCAGGAGAGCGTGAAGGCCAGCAGCCAGCCCGAGACGATGGCGGGTAGGATCAGCGGCAGCGTGATGCGAAAGAACACCCTGGCCGGTCGCGCCCCAAGATCGAGCGCCGCCTCCTCGAGCGAATCGTCGAAGCCGGTAAGCCGCGACTGCACGACCACGGTCACGTAGGCCATCGCGAAAGTGATGTGCGCAATCGTGATCGTCAGCACACCGCGCCCGGACGGCCAGCCGGTGAGCTGCTCGAGTGTGACGAACAGAAGCAGCAGCGAAAGACCCGTAATGACCTCTGGCATGACAAGTGGCGCCGTTGTCAGCCCCGACAGCAGCGCACGCCCCCGGAACGGACCGAATCGCGCGAGCACCAGCCCGGCGATGGTCCCAAGCACGACGGCGCCGGTCGCCGTCATCGCCGCGATCTGGACCGACAGCCAGGCTGCGCTGAGCACCTGCTCGTTGTCGAACAGCAGCCGGTACCACTTGAGAGTCGGCGAGTTGGCGGCGTCCCAGACCGTCACGAGCCGCGAGTTGTTGAACGAGAACACGACCATCGACAGGATCGGCACGTACAGGAAGGCGAAGCCGACCAACAGCGCAAGTCCGCGAAACCAGCCGCGCGACTTCACTTACGGGCCTCGAGTTCCCGGTTCTGGTAGCGCTGGAACAGCACGATCGGGATCACGAGTAGCAGCAGAATCACGATCGCGACCGCGCTTGCCACCGGCCAGTCGCGATTCGCGAAAAACTCGTCGGAGAGCACGCGGCCGATCATGAGCTGGTCGCTGCGGCCGAGCAGCGATGGGATCACGAACTCGCCGACCGCAGGGATGAAGACGAGCAGCGACCCGGCGAT
>CAZAWM010000254.1:0-4354 GCA_964488605.1 uncultured Steroidobacteraceae bacterium
CATCCAGTTACGGTCGAGCGAGTAGGTGATGTCGCGCATCACCGAAGGCCGGTCGTCGATCTCGCAGTGGGCGCTGCAGGTGCGGGTGCCGTCGGCGTGCACGTCGATGCGGAAATACTCGCGACCGCGCTCCTGCCCGAGCCGCTCGGGTTTCCGGCTCGTGTAGAGGATCTTGCCCATCACGCTGCGGTGGTCACGCTGCAGCATCGGCAGGCCGTTGGCGCTCGTGGTCTCGCTCATGCTCGGGTTCCTCGGCGAATGGGCCGGCGCATCATAGCGGCTCGTCGCCGGGCATCTCGCGGCAGCCGCGGCCGCTACGCGGCCACGAGGCGAGGTGATGCCGCGCGCAGCCCAGAAAACAGCGGGGCCCCGCAGCGTCCTGCGAGGCCCCGATTCACCGTGTAGTGCGTGGGTCGTGGCGCGCTAAGGACCGCACGCCGGGAAGTCAGCGCGCGCTCCGGCGCCGTATCAAACCAGCGGCCGCGAGTCCGAGTCCGAGCAGAGCGAGGGTGCCTGGCTCGGGCACCGCGGTCGTTCGGGAGGTGGAGAGAAGACCGAGGTATCCGACGGCCCCCGAATTCCCGTGGTTCGCGTTCTGGTCGGAGACGTTGACCCCAACGCTGAGCCAGTAATCGCCGCTGAACAGTCCCGAGAAGCTGAAGCTGTTAATCGTGGACGAGGGCGTGCTCCGGGACGCAAGCAACGACGTTCCGTTCCAAAGCGAAATGGTCGTGAGGTCGATACCCATGTTCGATGACAGGTCCCACTCGAAAGTCACCCCGAGCGCATTCGCCGACGTGTCGAGGCTGAAGCTGTAGCAGTCAGTGTAGCTGCCGGGGCTCGTGAAGCTGTTGCCGAAGATCGCGAGATCGGGCGGGGTCAGGTTGCCCAGCGACTGGTCGTTACAGGTGCTGATCGGACCCGCGACGGCAGGGGTCACGAGGCTGCCCGAGGCCAGGGCGACGGTTGCGACGGCATAAATCCAGAACGACTTCATGTTGCGGTCCTTCACTACTGCTGGCGGCCCTTCGCCGCCACCCGAACGTATTCAAGCAACGCGCGTGCCAATTCCCTCAAAATCTAAAAAAAACTTTAACTATCAATACCTTCAGATCTTCGAGTCGCCACCCGGACGGTGCGACGCAGATCGGATTGTCAAATCCGTCGACATGACCGGGTTCTCAGAACGCATTGATGCCCGTCAGCTCGCGTCCGACCGTCAGCTGATGGACCGTCTCGGTCCCCTCGTAGGTGATCACGCTCTCGAGGTTCATCGCGTGACGGATTGGTACGTGTTCGGCGCTGATACCCGAGCCACCGAGCATATCGCGCGCATCGCGTGCGACGTCGATCGCCGCGCGGCAGTTATGCCATTTTGCGATCGACACCTGCGCGGGCGTCATCACGCCCGCGTCCTTGAGCCGCCCGAGCTGCAGAGAAAGCATCTGCGCGGTCGTGATCCGCCGCGCCATCTCCGCGAGCCGGATCTGGATCGCCTGATTGGCCGCCAGGGGGCGGCCGAACAGGATCCGGGTCTTGGTGTACTCGAGTACCTCGGCGAGGCAGGCCTGCGCGGCGCCGATCACGCCCCAGGTGATGCCGTAGCGGGCCTGAGTCAGACAGGATAGCGGCGCCTTGAGCCCGATCGTGGTGCCGGGCAGTAGGTTGTCCTCCGGCACGACTACGTCCTCGAGGAACAGTGAGCCGGTGGCCGAAGCGCGCAGGCTGAACTTGTTGTCGATTTCCGGCGCGGAGAAGCCCTTTGCGCCACGCTCGACCAGAAAGCCGCGGATGCCCTCCTCGGTGCGCGCCCAGACGACGGCGACGTCGGCGATCGGTGCGTTCGTGATCCACATCTTCGCGCCGTTCAGCACCCAGTCGCGCCCGCGCCGCTTCGCATGCGTCTTCATGTTGGCCGGGTCTGAGCCACCGTGCGGCTCGGTGAGGCCAAAGCAGCCGATCAGCTCGCCGCGGGCCATCGGCGGCAGGAAGCGCTGCCGCTGCGCCTCGCTGCCGTAGGCGTGGATCGGGTACATGCACAGCGAGGTCTGCACCGAGACGAAGCTGCGCAGTCCCGAATCGCCACGCTCGAGTTCCTGGCAGATTAGCCCGTAGGCGATCGCGTTCATCGCGGCGCAGCCGTAGCCGCTCAGCGAGCAGCCGAGTAGCCCGAGTTCGGCGAGCCCGCCGATCAGCTCGCGCGGGAAGCGGTGCGCCTCGAAGTATCCGCGGATGATCGGCAGCACCTCGCGGTCGACGAAACGCGCGACGGACTCCTGTACGATCCGCTCGTCGTCGCCGAGCGCGCCGCGGACATCGTAAAGATCGAGAGGGTTCAGCGTATGCGCCATGTCGGTGCCTTCAGTGATTCCAGGCTCGCGCTTCTTCGGCGCTGGCGCGGAAATGCGGCAGATTGTAGAACAGCAGCGCAGTGCCGATGACCGCCACGCCCGTGGCCACGCTCGCGAGCGAGTAACGCAGCTGCATCTCGTCCCGGAAGTAGAAATCGGTGACCAGCGCTACCCCCGTCGGACCCACGAAGAAGCCGACCGCGTTCAAAGTAAAATAGTAGAACGCCGTGATCTGGGCGCGCATCGACGGCGGCGCGATCGCGACGACGGCGGCCGCACCCGCTGCGGTCGGTGCCGCCGCGCCCAGCGTCGCCGGGATCAGCATCAGGACCGCCAGCGTCGGCGTCGGCATCAGCGCGAAGGTAGAGTAGCCGAGGGTCATTACCGCGAACGAGATGATGCAGACGCGCACGTAGCCGTCGGCATAGCGCCGCTGCAGCACGTCGCACAGCCAGCCGCCGGCCACTACTCCGATCAGACCGAAGACGATGGTCACGACGCCGCGCCAGCGTACATAGCTGCCAAGCTGCGCCGGCGAGAGCGCATAGGTGCGACGCAGGAACTCCGGGATCCAGAAGCCGATGCCATAGGCCATGACCGCGAGCACCGACAGCGCGAGGAACAGCACGATGAAGCTGCGCCATCGCGCGAGCAGGAACCGCAGCGTCTGCCAGACCGACGCGGCCGTGGGCGCGATGCCGGTGCGCAGCCACTCGCGCCGCACCGGCTCGCGGATCGTCAGGATCAGCAGCGCGAGCGGAATGCCGGGCAGACCGACCCAGATGAACATCCGCTGCCAGGGCTCGACGATGCCGACGATCGGCCAGTCTAGCGCTCCGGCTGCCTGCACGGCCGGATAGACGCTGCCGCCGATGATGAAGGCGAGCCCGCTGCCGCTCGAGACACCGGCGGTGTAGAGGCCGATCGCGCGGCCCATGCGCTCCGGCGGGAAATAGTCCTTGATCAGCGACAGCGCTGGCGGGTTCAGCGCCGCCTCGCCGGCGCCGACGCCGACGCGGGCGAGGAATAGCGCCGGGTAGCTCGTCGCGAGCCCGCAGAGCATGGTCATCACGCTCCAAACGGTGACGCCGCCAAAGATCAGCCAGCGGCGGTTGCCGCGGTCGGCGAGCCAGGCGATCAGCACGCCGAAGAATGTGTAGAACACCGCAAACGCGCCGCCGAGCAGCAGGCTCATGCGGGTGTCGGAGATGCCAAGATCGCGCTTGATGTCGGGCACCAGCAGGGCGATCACTTCGCGATCGACGAAAGCGAGCACGTAGGCGAGCAGCAGTACGACCACGACGTACCGGGCGTAGGCCGGGCGCGGGAAAGGCTGCTGCGCGACAGCGCCCAATCCGTCAGCCCGCGAAGCCGTGCTGCGCCGCGAGGTTCGACGCGAGATCGTCGAACAGGATCATCCGCGCCAGCGGTTCCCGCTTCAGTTCGGCGCCAGCCTCGCGGTCGATCAGTGCGTTGATGACCGTGGGGCCGTTGCGGGCGAAGGCGCGGTCGAGCGCGGTCTCGAGCTCGTCCGGACGCTCGACGTACTCGCCATGGCAGCCGAAGCCGATGCCGACGAGCTCATAGCGCAGGAAGCCGAGCTCGGTGTTGACGGCGCGCCGGATCGTGCCGATCTGGCCGTGCAGCTCTGTGCCCCAGGCGCCATCGTTGCCGACCACGCAGATCAGACGCAGGCTCGCCTGCGCCGCTGCATGCAGCTCGGCCGGATAGAAGCCGAAGGAGCCGTCGCCGCACCGACTGCGAGCGGCGTGCCCATGCCCATCGCGCCGAGCGGATAGTGGTCAAGGAAACCGGGCCCGCGGCGCACGCGCAGCGCGCCGTACATCCAGTTCTGCACGTCGGCGCCGTCGCCAACGATGATCGCATCGTCGGCGAGCCTTCTTGCCAACGTGCGACCGAGCGCGAGCGGATGCAGCCGTGCACGCGGCGTGCGTTCGACGGCGTTGAGGTAGCGCATGCGCTCCTGCAGGCGCTCGTGGACC
>CAZAWM010000255.1:0-1662 GCA_964488605.1 uncultured Steroidobacteraceae bacterium
GGTGCAGACCGACTCGTGCACGGTGTGCGTATTGCGATGGGTGCCGACGATCGCTTGGACCGGGCAGGGCGGCAGGCAGCGCGCTCAGCCTATGCAGGGTTCCTCGTCGATGCGAGCGACGGCCGGCGCGGTTTCTGTGCCGCACGCAGGGTCGAGCGGTAGCGGATCGCGCCCGAGCAGCGCCGCCAGCGCCGCGTTCGTCGCCGCACCACCCGGCGGGCCGCGATTGATCGCAGCGCCCTGCTCCCCGATTGCCTTTGCGTAGGGCAGGCAACCGCCGCAGCCGCAGCGCGCGCACTGTGTCTGCGGCAGCAGCGCATCGACGGCCTCTACGAGCATTCCCTCGCTCGCGTCGCTCATGTCGGAGCCGTTCAGGACACCTTCATGCCGGCGGCCGCGCCGCCATCGGCACCAAGCAGAAACAGGCCACCGCGCCCGTCGCTGGCGCAGAGCACCATGCCCTCGGAGACGCCGAAACGCATCTTTCGCGGCGCGAGATTCGCCACCATGACAACCTGACGGCCGATCAGGTCCTCGGCCCGATAGGCGCCGCGGATACCCGAGAGGACGTTGCGTCGCTCGCCACCGAGATCGAGCGTGAGCCGCAGCAGCTTGTCGGAGCCCTCGACCTCGCTGGCGGCGAGCACCGTGGCGATGCGCAGGTCGATCCTGGCAAAGTCGTCAATTGTGATCGTGCCCGACGTGGGCTCCGCTGCCGAGCTCTTTGCTGACGACCGGGCTCCTACCGCGGGCGGTCCATTTGCCGACCCCGAAGGCGCGTCCTCGACCAGCGTCGCGACAACCTTCGGATCGACGCGCTGCGCAAGCGGTGCGTAGGAGCCGATCGTCGTGCCGAGCAGAGGCTGCCGTGGCGCGTCCCAACGATCGATTGGCGTCGCGAGAAAAGCGCCCGCTCCGCGCGCCATCGCCGGGAGGACCGGCGCCAGCCAGGTCATCAGCACGCGGAACAGATTGATGCCCTGTGTCACGACGCCCCGTACCTCCTCGGCGCGGCCGGGATCCTTGGCCAGCGCCCAGGGCCGGCTCGCATCGACGTACTGATTAGCGCGGTCCGCGAACAGCATGCAATCACGCATTGCCGCCGCATAGTCGCGCGCTTCGTACAGCGCAGCGATCCTTGCGCCGCCTGCAACGAACTCGCAGTATAGTGCCGGATCCGGCAACTGCGCCGCGAGACGACCTCCGCCGCGCTCGATGAACGGCGCGCAGCGGCTCGCGATGTTGACCAACTTGCCGACGATGTCCGAATTGACCCGCGCGGTGAAATCGTCGAGCGACAGGTCGATGTCGTCGACCCCGTTGCCGAGCTTGGCTGCGAAGTAATAACGCAGCGGCTCCGGCGGCAGACGCTCGAGATAGCGTCTGGCCGTGATGAAGGTGCCTCGCGACTTCGACATCTTCTGGCCGTTGACCGTCAGGAAGCCGTGCACGAAAACCGCTGTCGGTCGGCGGAAGCCTGCGCCATGGAGCACCGCCGGCCAGAACAGCGTGTGGAAGTAGATGATGTCCTTGCCGATGAAATGGTAGAGCTCGGCGCTGCTGCCCGGGCTCAGGTAGTCGTCGGCATTCTTCCCGGTACGCTGGCAGTAGGCTCGCAGGCTGCCAAGATAGCCGATCGGTGCGTCGAACCAGACGTAGAGC
>CAZAWM010000255.1:1672-4342 GCA_964488605.1 uncultured Steroidobacteraceae bacterium
TATTTTCCCGGTGCGTCCGGCACTTCGAATCCGAAGTATGGCGCGTCACGCGAAATGTCCCAGTCCTGCAGACCGGCTGCGAACCATTCATTCAGTTTGGCGACCACCTGCGGCTGCAGCGACCCTCCCGCAATCCATTCGCGCAGCATGCACTCGTACTGACCGAGCGCGAAGAAGAGATGCTCGGAGTCCCGCCAGATCGGTGCCGTACCGCTGACCACGGAAACCGGGTCCTTGAGGTCTGCGGGCGTGTAGGTCGCGCCGCAGACCTCGCAGCTGTCGCCGTACTGATCCGCCGCACCGCAGCGCGGGCAGGTGCCGCGTACGTATCGGTCGGGCAGGAACATGCCCGCCTTCGCGTCGTAGGCCTGGCGGATGGTGCGTCGCGTGATGCTGCCGCGATCACGCAGCCGCTCGTACATCAGGTTGACGAAGTACTGGTTCTCGGCGGAGTGCGTCGAGTGGAACTGATCGTGCCCGATCAGGAAGCCCTCGTAATCGGCCCTGTGCTCCGCCGCGATCCGCTCGATGAGCTGTTCGGGAGTCACGCCCTCGGACTGCGCCTTGATCATGATCGGGGTGCCGTGCGTGTCCTCGGCACACACGTAGACGCAGTCGTGACCCTGCATACGCTGGAAGCGGACCCAGATGTCCGTCTGTACGGCCTCGATGACGTGGCCCAGGTGCAATGGGCCGTTGGCGTAGGGAAGGGCGCTCGTGACGAGAATCTTGCGGGGCATCCACTGATTATCGCATAGGGTTCCGCCCCGACCTCGGAAGCGAGTGGATGGCCTGCGACCGAACGCACCGTGCGCAGCGTCAGCCCTGGTCCTTGACCGCCTCGAACTTCGCCTTGTTAATGCCCTTCTTGTAGGCCTCCCTGCCCGTGATCAGCTTCTGGTCGAGTAGGGCCTGAATCGCGCTATCCATGGTTCGCATGCCAACCTGGGCCCCCGACTGCATCGTCGTCTCGAGCTGGTCGAGTTTGCCCTGCCGGATCAGGTTGGCGACGGCCGGCGTATTGACCAGGATCTCGAGCGCGGCGACGCGACCCTGGCCGTCGGCCCGCAAGAGCAGCTGTTGAGAGATCACTCCGCGCAACGAGGTCGAGAGCATCGCGCGCACGTGCGACTGCTTGTCCGCCGGGAACACGTTGATAATGCGGTCAACCGTCTGCGCGGCGCCGTTGGTGTGCAGTGTGCCCATTACGAGGATGCCCATCTCGGCGGCAGTCACGGCGATGCTCATGGTCTCGTAGTCGCGCAGCTCGCCGACCAGAATCACGTCCGGGTCCTCGCGCAGCGCCGAGCGCAGGGCGTGCGCGAAACTCGGACTGTGCACGCCAACCTCGCGCTGGCTGATGAGGCAGTTCTTGCGCCGGTGTATAAACTCGATCGGGTCCTCGATCGTGAGGATGTGTCCCTTCACGTGGTTGTTGATCTCGTCGACGATCGCCGCGAGCGTCGTCGACTTGCCGGACCCGGTCTTACCGGTGACGAGGATCAGTCCGTTGGCGGAACGGGCCAGCGTGCGCACCACGTCCGGCAGCTTGAGCTCGGCCATGGTCAGCGCCTTCGAAGGGATCGCGCGCATGACGGCCCCGAGCCCGTTCAGGTGACGGAGCACGTTGACGCGAAAGCGCCCGGCCTCCCCCATTGTGTAGGCGAAGTCCGCGCCGTCGTGCGATTCGAGCCGCTGTAGCGCTGGTTTCGGCATGATTTCGTACAGCGTATCGCGCACGAACTCGGTCCCGAGCGGCTCCTGTGCGAGCGGGCGCAGCTCGCCGAACACGCGCACGCGCGGCAGGTCTCCCGCCATGAAGTGCAGGTCCGAGCCGCGGCTCTGCAGCACGACGCTCAGGTATTCGTCGATGCGCGGCATGGCTCAGCCTCCAGCCACGTCGAGCTTGGGAAGCATGGCCGTATCGGTGGTGTATTTCGCGAACAGCCGTTTTTCGGTCGCGTAAGAGACGGCGTCCTCGGGATCGACCTCACGCGCCTGCAGGGCCTGCAGCAGGGCCTGATCGAGCAGCTGAGAGCCGATGTCGCGATTGGTCTGTATCTGGGTCGGTATCTGGAAAGTCTGGTCGGTCTGGATCAGCTTCGCGATCGCGCGCGTCATCATCATGATCTCGACAATGGCGCGACGACCGCGATTGTCGGCGTTCTTGACCAGCACCTGGGTGATCACGGCGATCAGGCTCGAGGAGAGGAAGCTCTTGGTCTGCTCCCGCTGCTCGATCGGCAGCGCGTCGACGATCCGGTCGACGGTTTTGGTAGCGCTAGTCGTGTGCAGTGTACCGAGCACGAGGTGGCCGGTTTCGGCGGCCGTCATCGCCATCGAGATGGTCTCGGCGTCGCGAAGTTCGCCGACGAGGATCACGTCCGGGTCCTCGCGCATCGCGGCCCGCACGCCCTCGGCGAAACTCGGGATGTGGGTTCCGAGTTCGCGCTGGATTACCTGGCTCTGCTTGCTCTGGTGCACGAACTCGATCGGATCCTCGAGGCTGATGATATTGAGCTTGCGGGTCGAGTTCAGCAGGTCGATCATTGCTGCGAGAGTGGTCGACTTGCCCGTGCCGGTCGAGCCAGTGACGAGCACCATCCCCTGGTGGTAATCGCAGAGTTTTCGGACGATCGGCGGCAGGTTGAGCTGCTCGAGCGAAGGGAC
>CAZAWM010000256.1:0-4323 GCA_964488605.1 uncultured Steroidobacteraceae bacterium
ACCTGCGCGCGACGCACATCAAACCCTGGCGCGACGCTGACGACGCCGAGCGCCTGGACGGCGAGAACGGGCTGCTGCTCTCGCCCCACGTCAGCCACCTGTTCGAGCGCGGGTACATCAGTTTCGGCGACGATGGCGAACTGCTCGTCTCGCGGCTTCTCAATCCCGCAGTGGTCGAGAAATGGGGGCTGCCGACAACCGCGCGAACCGGCGCCTTCACCGGGAGGCAGCGCGCATACCTCGCGCACCACCGTCAGCATGTCTTCGAACAGCCACGCTTAGGCCGCAGGCGCTGAACGGAGCGCGTCGGAGCCCGACAGAGAAAGGGGCACCCATCGCCGGGTGCCCCATCATCCGGGCAGTCAGAGGGGGATCACTGATCGCCGAAGCTGTACGAGGCCGTGAGGCCCCAGGTCGCGCGGTCGCCCTGGCTGACGTTCGGGAGGAACTGCACGGTCGCGAAGTTCGGCTGGAAAATCACCGCCGAGACGTATTTCTCGTCGAAGATGTTTCGCCCCCAGAGCGCGATGTCAAGCGGCCCCTTGCGCACGCCGACGCGCATGTTGGCCAGCGTGCGCGCCGGGATCTCGGCGAGGTTGTAGGTCAGCGTATAGGCCTTGCCCGTGTAGCTGACGTCGGCGCGACCGAAGAACTCCCACTCGCCGGCAAGGGGAATCTCGAAGGCCGTGTAGGCGCTGGCGGTCAGCTCGGGGGCGCGCGGCAGCGACTGCCCCTCGACGTTCGGTAGGGTCTGGCCGCGGAACACGATGGACGGGCAGAAGCCAAGCGCCAGACCCTGCGCATTGCCGCAGTAGCGCAATACCCCTGGCTCCGGCGTGTCCTTGCCGAATTCGGTCGGCGAGTAGCCATAGGTACCGCCGATCCGCCAACGATCGTTGATCGCAAAGTTCGCGGTGACTTCGATGCCGCGCGCCTCGGCCTTGCCGAGGTTCTGGATCAGGTTCGTGACCAGCGGCGGCGGCGGCGTCGCGTTGATCTGGATGCCCGTGTAATCGATGAAAAACAGCGCAACCTCGGTAGACAGTCGCCGATCGAGCCACTCGGCCTTCCAGCCGAGCTCGTAGGTCTTGTTCTGCGCCGGGTCGTAGCTCTGCAGGTCGATTGGCACCGCCGTCTGCGCGACCGCATCGAAGGTCGCGTTGAAGTACCCCGACACCACGCCCTTGGCCGCCGAGACGTAGAACTTCTGCACCGGCGAGAGCGCGTAGTCGAAATGCCCACGCCAGGTCGTGTAGCTGAATTCGCCGCGCTGCAGCGAGCTCGGGCCGATCAGCCGGTTGTACTGCTCGCGCTCCTCCCTGTCGCGGCGCAGCTCCGCGCCGACCGTGAACCGCTCGGCGAAGTCCCACTCGAAGGAGCCGAACACGGCCTTCTGAACGTCGTTGCGGATGTTGTCGCCGGTGATGTAGACGTTGCGCGGGGTCGTGGTGACTATTCCGGGGATCGTCGTGAAGTTCGGAATGCCGGCGCGCGGAATCTCGCCGGGATTCAGCACCCTACCGTCCCAGGCCACGCCGATCGCGGCGTTGTAGTCGTTCTCGTAGTAGAACGCCCCGAGTGCCCACTGGAAGGTCCCGTCGCCGCCGCTCTCGAGACGCAGCTCCTGACTGAAGGTTTCGGTGTCGCCGATGCCCTGGGCGTTGTACTGCGGCACCGCCTGACGGCGCAGCACCGGCGCACCGAAGTAGCCGAAGTTTGCGACGTCGGCGAGGCGGATGATGTCGTAGGTCGCGCCGGTGCCGTTCAGGTCGTAGTCGGTGAAAATGTCGACGCTCGCGTCGTAACGCGCGGTCTCGCCACGCAGCCGTACGGGCCCGAAGTCGTAATCGAGGTCGAGTGCCGTGAGCACGACATCGCGATAGAGACCCTCGGTGAACGGACTGATCGACAATGTGTCGCGCGTCGGTATCTCGCCGCAGACAGCGGACAGCGGTCGCCCCGGCGGGCCGCAGTTGTTGGCCGAGGCGAAGTACGCCGCTCCCTGCTCGCGGAAGTCGTCGCTATAGAAGCCGAAAAGCCGGGCCGTGAATTTCTCGGTCGGCTTCCATTCGAGCGTGCCCGCGACGTTCTTGCTCTCGAAGCCGCCGAGATTGTTGCCGGGCTCGGCGGCGTTTTTCCAACTGCCGTCGAACTCGTTGTAGCTGACGGCGAGTCGGCCCGCGAAGGTCTCCGTGATCGGTCCGGAGAGGACCAGCTTCGCCTCGTAGCGCTCATCGGTGCCGACGGTGCCCTCGATGCGCGAGTACAAACTCGCGGTTGGCCGGGCCGGCACGTAGTTGATCGCGCCGTTGAACGCATTGCGGCCGTAGAGCGCCGACTGCGGGCCCTTGACGACCTCGATTCGACTGACGTCGAGGATCTCGAGGTTGGTCGCGCTGAGATTCGCGAGGTAGACGCCGCCATAGAACACGGCGACGTTGCGATCCGGGCTGTTGAGGTTGGTCTGCGCGATGCCGCGCACCACTGGTGTGCCGAGCGCGCTGTTGAGCGCGTCGAAATAGGTCAGACCCGGCGTGAACAGCGCAACGTCGTACAGGCTCTCGATACCGCGGGCCTCGATGTCGACCGCCGAGATCGCGGTGACTGCGACCGGGATGTCTAGCAGCGTCTCCTCGCGCTTGCGCGCTGTGACCACGACTTCCTCGAGGAGCAGGCCGGCGTCGGCCATCGACTGGGCTGTCGCGGGAGCGGCAGAGAAAGCCAGCGCCGCCGTTGCCGCCGTCGCCAACAGGCCTGCGGCGATGCGCCGGCGCCACAAAGCCCCGCCGATGTGGCTGCCGATCGCGTCTGTCAAGCATAACTCCCTGATTCGCATGGATTTCCCCCGAACTGACTGCAAAGTGGCCGGTGCGCCGGACCGCGCGCGTTTTTCCGCTCGCTACGAGTACGCTACGGATCCGGGGGGATGCAAGAGGTGCGGGGCCGATGGCCGCGATATTTTCACGAGTGCCGGCGCTCACTGCACGAATGGTCGTTCAAGAAGCACGGATGGCGGCCTCCGCGACGCGAGAGCGGATCGTGTTCCTGCTCGTCATGCCACTCGTGCTCGCGACCATCCAAGGCTGGGGGCTCTCCGGTGACGGCGAGTGGTTCACGCGCCCGCAGTCCGTGCTTTATTGGGCCAGTGGCATGCTGCCGCTCTGGTGGATCAACACGGCGGTCGGAGCCTTGGGGGTGCGCAACCCATGGCTTGCGCGCGGTATCGGCCTGTGGCTCTGGATCGCCGTGGTGCCGGTGCTGACGTTCATCGCCGCAGGCCTCACTGGCTTCTTTGACTGGCGCTGGCAGGTGTTCGCGTCATGGTTCCTGGGCAGCGTCCCCGAGCGCCGACATCCGCCCAGCGGCTCGGCTGCCTGGTGGCTCTGGATGGTCAAGGGCAGCGTCGTGCCGATCATCACCTGGACCGTCGCGAATCTGCTGCAGCGCCAGCTGTTCGGTCGCACGCTGCTCGAGCCGCGCCCGGCAGCGGCGACCTGGTCGCCGGTGCAGGTGAAGCTGACTCCTACGCTCGCGGTATCGGCTGCGCCCATCGCGGCCGAACCCGATTTCCTGCGCCGGCTCGACAAGCCGCTCGCCGGTCCACTGCTCGCCGTGCAGGCGCAGGAACACTACATCCGTATCGTCGCCGCGGGTGGTGCGCCGATGCGGCTCTTCCGCTTCAGCGATGCGCTCGAGCAGCTCCGCGGACTGCCCGGCCTGCAGGTGCACCGCTCGTGGTGGGTCGCACTCGACGCCGTCGCGGGCATCAAGCGCGAGAACGGCCGCCTGAGCCTCTGTCTCGTCAACGGCGAGCGGGTGCCGGTGAGCCGGCGCTACAGTGGTGCGGTCGAGCTCGCGCTGCGCGAGCGCGGCGCCCGTATGGGCGGTCCGGCCTGTGCGTGAGGCGCTGGACGTTTACGACCAGCGACCGCAGACTCGTAGCGGCATACGAAAGTCTGCAGGACTGTCTCGACGCGGGCGTCGCGCCTCGGGGAGTCGCTGATCTCTCCTCGCCTGCCGTCGACATCCGCCGCTCGTGCAGCGGCCGCGGGAACACGCGTGGGCTGTTCGCGATGCGGATAGACGTGAGCAGGTTCTGCCAGGGCAGGCCGAGAGGCGTGGCGTCGTGCACTATCGTCCCGGCGACACGGGGGTTGGCCGAGCAACGAATCGGCGCTGGTCATGCAGCAGTTGAGCAGTCGAACCGTCCTGATCACGGGTGCCGCGGGCGGTCTCGGCCGCAGCATGGCGCAGCACTTCCGTGACGCCGGCGCGCACGTCATCGCCGACGACGAGGTGGCGCGCGAGGTCGTCGCGCCGGGC
>CAZAWM010000257.1:0-4307 GCA_964488605.1 uncultured Steroidobacteraceae bacterium
CGACAGGTGCTCGCGCAGCAGATCGGTGGCCGCGAGTATCTCGATCGTCGGCACGTCGCCGGCCGCGGCCAGCACGACATCGGGCTCGGCGCCCGCGTCGCTGCTGGCCCATTGCCAGATCCCAATACCGAGCTCGCAATGCTTGATGGCCGCATCGAGATCGAGCCATTGCGGCTGCTCGTTCTTGCCCGCGACGATGACGTTGACGAGATTGCGCGACCGCAGACAGCGGTCGGCGACGCAGAGCAGCGTGTTCGCATCTGGCGGCAGATAGACGCGGATGACATCCGATTTCTTGTTGACCACGTGATCGATGAAGCCCGGATCCTGATGAGAGAATCCGTTATGGTCCTGCCGCCAGACATGCGACGTGAGCAGGATGTTCAACGACGCGATCGGTCGACGCCAGGGCACCTCCGCGGCTACCTTGAGCCACTTGGCGTGCTGGTTGAACATGGAATCGACGATGTTGATGAAGGCCTCGAAGCAGGAGAACAGCCCGTGGCGGCCAGTCAGCAGATACCCCTCGAGCCAGCCCTGGCAGGTGTGCTCGGACAGGATCTCCATGACACGGCCGTCCGGTGCGAGGCCCGTGTCGTCGGCATCGCGGTCGCCGAGCCAGGTCCGAGAGGTCACCTCGAACAGCGCGCCGAGCCGATTGGACGCGGTCTCGTCCGGGCCGACCACCCGAAAGTTGCGCCGATCCGCGTTGGCGCGCACGACGTCGCGGAGCAGCTTGCCCAGCGTCGCGGTCGCCGAAGCATCGACCGCCCCAGGATCTTCGACCTCGACAGCGTAGGGCTCGAGCGCGGGCAGGCGCAGGTCCTGCAGCAACAGACCGCCGTTTGCCCGCGGCAGGGAACCCATTCGCCGGTTGGGTGGCGGCGCCTGCGCGACGATGTCGGGATGCAACCGGCCATCGGCGGTGAAGAACTCTTCGGGACGATAGCTGCGCAGCCAGTCCTCGAGTTCGCGCAGCCGCGCGGGATTGATTGCCGCGTCCGCGAACGGCACCTGGTGCGAGCGCCAGTGTCCCTCCACCGGCAGCCCATCGACGAAGCGTGGACCGGTCCAGCCTTTGGGCGATTCGAGCACCAGCATCGGCCAGCGCGGTCGAGTCGCCTCGCCGCGGGCCCGCGCGCGCTGCTGGATCGCGTCTATGCGGTCGAACGCCTCGTCGAGGGCTTCGGCCATTGCGTGATGCATGGACACGGCCTCGTGTCCGCTGACGAACAGCGGTTCGTGGCCATAGCCGCGTAGCAGCGCCTCGAGTTCCGCGCGCGGTAAGCGCGCGAGCACCGTCGGATTGGCGATCTTGTAGCCGTTCAGATGCAGAATCGGCAGCACGGCCCCATCGTGGATCGGATTGAGGAACTTGTTGGAGTGCCACGCTGCCGCAAGCGGACCGGTCTCCGCTTCCCCGTCGCCGATCACGCAGGCCACGACGAGATCCGGATTGTCGAATGCAGCGCCGTAGGCATGCGCGAGCGCATAGCCCAGTTCGCCACCTTCGTGGATCGAGCCTGGCACCTCCGGGGTCACGTGGCTGCCGATGCCGCCCGGAAACGAGAACTGCCGAAACAGCGGGTCAATCCCTTCTCGGTCCTGCGGCAGATTCGGGTAATGCTCCGACCACGAGCCCTCGAGCCAGCTATTGGCCACCAGCGCGGGACCGCCGTGGCCCGGACCGGCGACGAACAGCACTTCGCGGTCCCGCGTGCGAATGATGCGGTTGAGGTGCACGTAGATGAAGTTGAGACCCGGGGTTGTACCCCAGTGGCCGAGCAGTCGCGGTTTGACATGCTCGATCCGCAGCGGTTCGTTGAGCAGGCCGTTGGCGCGCAGATAGATCTGGCCGACCGACAGATAGTTGGCTGCGCGCCAGTAGAGATCGATGGCGCGCAGCGTTTCGGCTTCGAGTCTCGTCACTTGCTCAGATCTCCTGCTGATGAGTGCATCGCGCTCAGACGCCTCTCGAGAGCCGCGAGCGTTCGATCGTAGGCGACGCGAAACAGACGCACGCCCTCGATTTCGAGGGTCTCGGCCAGATCGGGTAAAGACACGCCCTGCGCCGCGAACCCGGTCATGATCTCGTCGGCCCAGGCACCGTCCGCAGGTCCCGGCGCGTGGAACGCCGTCGGGCGTCGCCGCCACGCCGCGAGCGTCGCTGGGGTCAGCGTGTTGATCGTTCCGGGCCATGCGACCGGATCGACATATTTGAGCGGCGGGTAGGCCGGATCCTTGCTCGCGGTCGATGCCCAGAGCAGCCCCGGCGGGACGGCACCCGCCGCCGCGAGCCGCCGCCAGCGTGCGGACTCGACCGAGGTGCACCACATGCGATAGATCTGCACGGCGACGGCCAGCGCCGCCTGCCCGCGCAGCGCGCCGCGGACTTCCTCCGACGCACCCGCCAGCGCGCGGTCCGCCGCCGTGTCGATGCGGCTCAGGAACACGCTCGTGACGATCCGCGCCGCTGCGAGCGGCCAGCCCCGCTGCAAACGATCCTCGAGGCCGGCCATGACGGCCCCGACCACCTCGGCATAGCGGCGCAGACCGAAGAGCAGCGTGACGTTGACCGGAATGCCTTGCGCGACCAGCGCGCGGATCGCGATGACTCCCGCCGGCGTCGCGGGGATCTTGATCAGGCCGTTGGCGCGCTCGAGTCGATGCCACAGGCGCTGCGCCGCGTCGATCGTGGACTCGGCCGAATACGCGTGCTCTGGTGCCACCTCCCACGACACGAAACCGTCGCGGCCTGCGCTGTCGCGGTGCACCGCGGCCAGCCGGTCGGCAGCGCGCTGCAGATCCTCGCCAACGAGCGACTCATACGCGGCCTGCGGAGTGAGCCCGGCCGCGCGCGCGGCGGCGACGCCGGCCGCGTACGCGACGTCGGAGCCGATTGCTCGCTCGAAAATAGCCGGGTTCGAAGTCACGCCACTGATTCCATCCTCGTCGATGAACCGCCCGAAGGTTCCGTCATCGAGCCAGCGACGCGTCAGGTCGTCGATCCATGCGCGGCAGCCAGCAGCCAGCAGCGGCGCGAGCGATTTCACGACGGCACGTCCTCCCTGTCGAGATACGCCAACGAGGCGCGCGCGATCTCGGTGGCCTCGTCGACCGCGACGACCAGCAGTCTGGCGTGATGCGACGCCGGCACACTGTCGCCAGCGTCGATCCAAGCCTCGCCGCCATGCGCTGCCTCGTTGGCGCACGCGTCGATCCTGATCCCTGCGAACTCGAGACCCTGCAGGATGCGTGCACGGATCTGCGGCAGGTGCTCGCCCACTCCACCCCCGAAAACCACGGCATCGACACCGCCCAGTAACGCAAGACAACCGCCGAGGTGGCGACGCGCCCGATGGCAATAGACATCGACCGCAAGCCGCGACTGCGCGTCATCCGAATCGAGCAGGGCGCGCAGCTCGGAGCTCGCGCCCGATAGACCGCGCAGGCCGGACTGCTCGTGCAGCAGCGCGCGCAGCGAGCTCGGATCGAAGCGGCCCGATTCGAGCAGCGTCAGCAGCGCGCCGGGGTCGAGATCGCCGCAGCGAGTATTCATGACCAGTCCCTCGAGCGGCGAGTATCCCATCGTCACGTCGACCGGCCGGCCGTCCCGGATCGCGGCGATCGAAGCGCCCGCGCCCAGCTGCAACGTGACGAGCCGGCTCGAGCCGGTCACGCCCAGCAGTTCGCGCGCTCGACGCCACATGGCCTCGTGCGCGAGTCCGTGATAGCCGACTCGCCACAGATCGAATGCCTCGACGATCTGTCGCGGCAGCGCATAGCGACGCGCCACCTCGGGCAGCGAATCGAAGAAACCCGAATCGAACACGGCGAGCTGCGTCTCGGGCGGGCACTCGCTCGCCGCGAGGGCGTCGATGACCGCGAGTGCCGCCGAGGCATGCAGCGGGGCACGATGCGCGGCGGCGCGCAGGCGCGCAAGCGTCTCGACATTGCAACGGCAGACCCTTCCCGGCAGCGCCGCGCGCTCGACGATCCGGTGGGCCACCACTGCCCAGCGATCGAAGCCGAGTGATTCACGCAGCGTCTCGGCAGCGGCTACCACATCCGATCCGACGGCGCCATTTGCCACAGCACCGTGCTCGAGACGGATCGAATCGCTTGCAAGCCGCTTCAGCCCAGCGTCGAAAGCTGCGAGTTTTGCCGTCGAGCTGCCGAGATTGATCGTCAGGATGGGGCGCGGAGGCAGCATCGCGATGTCATGAAATTGTCGCCGTATCGAGAGCCCACGATTTCACTGTACCAGCATGGGCGTGCGGACCGGACTCGTGCGAATACCTACGGGA
>CAZAWM010000258.1:0-4297 GCA_964488605.1 uncultured Steroidobacteraceae bacterium
GATCGCGGCCTCGCGCAGCACGTCCGGCCTCAGGTCGCCCGCGCCGGCGAGCTCGTCCAGCAGCGCGCGGCCACGGGGGTGCGTCACCCTGTGGATCACCGCGGCGAGCGCGCGCTCGCCGCGATCGACGCCCTCGGACACCCCCACCGACGACTCGCAGATCAAGGACCTCATGGCAGGCCGTCCGCCGCAGCCGCCGGCCGGCTGGGACGAGACGCCGGCGGCACGGACGGGCAGACCGCGTCCGGGTCCGCAGCCTGGTGATCTCGGCTCTCCGGCAGAGGGCAGCGCGAGCTGAACGAACCGTTCCTGGACTGCGGGTCGCGCCGGCTCGACCTCCGCACGCCCGTCGTCATGGGCGTGCTCAACGTCACCCCCGATTCCTTCTCCGACGGCGGCCGTCACGCGACGGTCGCCGCCGCGCGCGCCGCAGCCGAGGCCATGGTCGAGGCAGGCGCCGCGATCATCGATATCGGCGGCGAGTCGACCCGTCCCGGAGCACCGGCAGTCCCGCTCGACGAGGAGCGGCGGCGCGTGCTGCCGGTCATCGAGGCACTGGCAGACCTCCCCTGCCTGCTATCGGTGGATACCAGCAGCCCGGAACTGATGCGCGAGGCGATGGATCGCGGAGTCGTGCTGATCAACGACGTGCGTGCGCTGTCGCGGGAGGGGGCGATCGAGGCGGTCGCCGGCAGAGGCGCGGCGGTATGCCTGATGCACATGCAGGGCACGCCCGCGACCATGCAGCTCGATCCGCGATACGTCGACGTCGTGAGCGAGGTCAAGGCATTTCTGCTCGAGCGGGTGCATGCTTGCGTTCTCGGCGGTATCGCGCGGAGCCGCATCGCGATCGATCCAGGTTTCGGCTTCGGCAAGACGCTAGCGCACAATCTTGCCCTGCTGCGGGGGCTGCCGGAGTTCTGCGCCACCGGTCTGCCGGTGCTGACAGGCCTGTCGCGCAAGTCCATGATCGGCGCGCTGACGGGGCGGCCGATCCGAGAGCGGCTGGCTGGCAGCATCGCGCTCGCCGTGCTCGCCGCCGAGCGGGGCGCGCGCATCATTCGCGCCCATGACGTGGCGCAGACGGTGGACGCGCTGCGCATCGTGGCGGCTTTACGGGCAGAGGACTGATCGTGGCCAGACAGTTTTTCGGGACAGACGGAGTCCGTGGCAGGGTAGGCGATTCGCCGATGACCGTCGACTTCGCGCTGCGGCTCGCGAGCGCTGCGGCACGCGTGCTCGCGCCGAACGGTGGCAGCGTCCTGATCGGCAAGGACACCCGGCTCTCGGGCTACATGTTCGAGTCCGCGCTCGAGGCGGGATTCGTCGCCGCCGGGGTCAATGTGCTGCTGATCGGCCCGCTGCCCACACCTGGCATCGCCTACATGACGCGACGTTTCGGCTGTGACTTCGGCGTCGTAATTAGTGCCTCGCACAACCTCTACGAGGATAACGGCATCAAGTTCTTCGACGCCGAGGGTGGCAAGCTCTCGGACGAACTCGAGGAGCGGATCGAAGCCGAACTCGACAATCCGCCGCTGACGCGGCACTCGCGCGCCCTGGGCCGCGCCTCCCGCGTGGACGAATCTCGCAGCCAATACCAGCAGTTCTGCGCATCGACGCTACCGGCCGGCGTCGACCTGTCCGGCCTGAAGATCGTCGTCGACTGCGCGAACGGTGCCGGTTACAAGGTCGCGCCGCGCACACTCGCCGACCTGGGCGCTGACATCGTGCCGATTGGCTGCTCGCCGAACGGGCGCAACATCAACGACGGCTGCGGTTCGACTGCCCCGCAGCTGCTGCAGCTGACGGTTCCCGGGGTGCGCGCGGATGTCGGTATCGCGCTCGATGGCGACGGCGACCGGCTGGTAATGGTCGATCATTTCGGCCGGGCGCTCGATGGCGATCAACTGCTGTACATCATGGCGACCGCACGGCAGGCGCAAGGCGCACTGCGCGGACCGGTTGTCGGCACGGTGATGAGCAATCTGGGTCTCGAGCTCGCCTTGCGCGAGCGCGGTATCGAATTCCGGCGCGCCCAGGTCGGCGATCGCTACGTGCTGGCGCTGCTGCGCGAGAGCGGCGGGGAGCTCGGCGGCGAGACGTCGGGTCACATCCTGACGCTCGACAAGACCACCACCGGCGACGCGCTGATTGCCGCGCTGCAGGTACTGGCCGTGATGCGGCAGACCGGGCGCCCGCTGGCCGAACTCGCGGCCTCGATGCCGAAGTTCCCGCAGGTCATGGTCAACGTTCGCGTCGCGCGGCGAACGGATCCTATGCAGATCAGCGACATTGCCGCGGGAGTCGAACGCATAGGCGCACGCCTCGGGGACGAGGGTCGCGTGGTGCTGCGCGCGTCGGGCACCGAACCCGTGATCCGGGTAATGGTCGAATGTCCCGACGGCGGGCTCGCGAAGTCCTGCGCGAACGAGCTGGCCGAGCTGGTCCGTCGCGCCATCGCCTGACCCGTCGGCCGCCCGCGTTGCGCTGACCGCGACTCGTGGCTATCATCGCGCGCCTTTTTTCCTCGCCCGAGGTCGGCCAACGGCCCAGGAGAACTTTCGCCCCTCATGCGACGAGCGCTCGTAGCAGGCAACTGGAAAATGAACGGTAGCCGGTCCGAGAACGATCGGCTGCTAGATGCCCTGCTGTCGACGTTGCCCTCCGGGAGCCCCGTCGAAGTGCTGGTCTGCCCGCCGTTCGTCTATCTGTCGGACGCTGTCCGTGCGTTGCGCGGCTCCTCGGTCGGCGTTGGTGCGCAGGACGTCTGCGCCGAGGCGGCCGGGGCCTACACGGGGGAGGTCTCGGCGGCGATGCTGCGCGATGTCGGGTGCAGTCACGTGATCGTCGGGCACTCCGAGCGGCGGACCCTCCATGGCGAGTCCGACGCGCTCGTCGCGCGCAAGTTCGCGGCCGCCCAGGCGCGTGACCTGGTCCCCATCCTCTGCGTCGGCGAGCAGCTTGCCGAACGCGAAGCGGGCCAGACCAACGAGGTCGTTGCCAGGCAGCTCGATGCCGTGGTCGAACTTTGTGGCATCGAGGCCTTCAGCAGAGCCGTGGTGGCCTACGAACCCGTCTGGGCGATCGGCACGGGGCGCACGGCCAGTCCGCAACAGGCCCAGCAGGTTCACGGATTCATCCGCGAGCGGCTCGCGTCGAGGAATGCTAGTATTGCTAGCTCGCTGCGAGTGCTCTATGGCGGGAGCGTCAAGGCGGCCAACGCCGCGGACCTCTTCGGCCAGCCCGATGTGGACGGAGGACTCATCGGCGGAGCTTCTCTGCTTGCCGAGGAATTCGTCGCCATCGTGGCGGCGGCAGGCTAGCTCGGGCCCGGCGAGGACTGCTTGCCTATGCTAATCACGGTACTGACGGTCTTGCAGGTTTTCTTGGCTATCGGCGTCATTGCGCTCGTGCTGCTGCAAAGAGGGCGGGGCGCCGACGCCGGCGCGGGCTTCGGGGCCGGCGCCTCGGCGACGGTGTTCGGCGCGCGCGGCGCGACGACGGGCCTGTCGCGTACCACGGCGATCCTCGCGGCGCTCTTCATGATCAACAGTCTGGCGCTCGCGTATCTCGGTAGTCGGGCGCCAGCAGCGCAGTCGCAGGGCCTGCTCGAATCCGGTACGCCGGGATCGAGCTCGCCGGTTTCGCCGGCCGCCGCACCGTCGCAGGCGCCGGAGCAGACGTCAGGCGCCGTGACGGCGCCGGCCGAGACCGCACCGGCGGAATCGCTTCCTGCGAAGTAGCGCTCGGCTACAATGACGCCGGGCCGCGAGCGATAGGTAGTTTCCCCGATCCGCTCGCGGGTCCCAGTCAGTGTTCCTTGCCGACGTGGTGGAATTGGTAGACACACTAGCTTGAGGGGCTAGCGCCGCGAGGCGTGGGAGTTCGAGTCTCCCCGTCGGCACCATTGTCTCCGAGCGTTGTCGCGCGCTGGCTGCATCAGACGGGGTCGCGCCCTGCTACAATGCGCGCCGCTTGCAACCGGCCTGCGGCGGATTCGTTCCGCAGCGGTCACAAACGAGCGGACCCGATGCTGACGAATTATCTGCCGGCCCTGATGTTCCTAGTCGTTGCGACCGGTCTCGCCATTGTCCTGCTGTTGCTTGGCACAGGGTTCGGGCGTTTCTTTTCGAGGGCGCCCAACGACCCCGAAAAGCTCTCCGCCTACGAGTGCGGTTTCGAGGCTTTCGAAGACTCGCGCGTCAAATTCGACGTCCGCTATTACCTGGTCGCAATCCTCTTCATCATTTTCGATCTCGAAGCGGCATTTCTGTTCCCGTGGGCTGTCAGCCTT
>CAZAWM010000259.1:0-4288 GCA_964488605.1 uncultured Steroidobacteraceae bacterium
ACCCAATCGAGCCCTCTTCGTCGCTGTCCGGTCGGCGCGAAGGTCGCTGGATCGCGAGCGACGCCGCGGTAGCCAACGCTGCCGTCGCTGAGCTGGAGGTAATAGAGGGCGGACACGTCGCAACGCTCCGTGCTGGACTCGCCGACTCGGCCACGACCCTCGAGCGCGGCGCGATAGGCGATCATCTGGACTGTGTCGGGGCGCTCCCCGTTCCAGTCGGCAGGCACGCCCCGCCCGGTCTTGTAGTCGATCACGGCCAGGGAACCATCGGCCAATCGGTCCGCACGGTCGATCTGGCACTGCAGCGTGAAACCCTCGAGCGGCAGCGGTACGCGACGCTCGAGATCGAGCACCTCGAAAGGCGCACGCGCCAGGTCGCAGTCGATGGCTGCAGCGATCAGCTCCGCAGCACGCGTCAGTTCGCGTTCGATCGCCCGGCGGGCCACCCGCGTGCTGCGACCGTGCACGAGCCGTTGAACGGCCGCTGCCAGCGCCGAGCGCGCGGCGTTCAGGCGTTGATTCGGATCGAGCGAATGCAGCTGCCGCTGGCTGCGCCACTCGCGCCAGAGCGCTTCGAGCGTCGCGTGCAGCAATCGGCCGCGCAGCCGCGCATCGATGCCCGATTCGACGGGCTCCACCGCGCGCGCCTGCAAGCGCCACTCGGCGTAACCGCGGAATGCGCACTGGTTTGCGCTCTGCAAGATCGCCGCACCGCCCTCCAGCTGCGCACCGGCGGGTACCGCGAGGCCCCGCGGATCGTGCCAGCGCTCGAGAATGCAGGTCGGCGTCTGCTGCCGCAGCCAGGCCGAAGCGGACCGCGACGCGCGTGCCGCGAGCCGGTACCGCGGATCGTCGAGCCATGGGCGCAACAGAGGACTCGGCGGCTGGTCTGCGCCGTCGACCGCGCGCGTCCAGGACAGCACGAGTTCGCCCGCATGGATGCGCCAAGCCTCTAGCTCGCGCTCGGCGCGAGCGAGCAATCTCTGCGGGTCGGCTGCGACGACGCCGTACGAGCGCTGCAACGCGGCTGGCAGGAAGCCCTCCATCCGCGCCGGCCGTGGCCAGGCGCCGTCGTGCAGACCGGCGACCCAGATTCCGTCGTAGTCGACGATCGGATCGCTGGTCGCCGCGGTCACGAGCACCGGTACATCGGGCGAGGCTGGCGCAAAGTGCGTGCGCTGCGCGATCGCGCGGAGCTGGCCGAGCGCGGTGAGCGCGGAGACCGGACCCAGCAGTGACGAGGCGGCCGCGTATTCCTCGAGCATCCGGCACCAGCGCTCGCGGACCTGCCAGGCAGTGCTGTCGAGGGGCACCGAGCGGGTCTCGAGCGAGCCCAGGGCCTGATCGAACGCCTGGGCCCAGTGCGCCGCTGGCGCCGGGCTTCGGTCGAACAGGCGAGCGGCCCGCATCATGCGCGCCAGAGGTTCGGGCAAAGCCGACGTGTCGAGACCGGCGAGCGCCAGCAGCGTGGCAAGATCGAGCGCCCCACCCTGCCAGGCGAGTAACGGCCGCTCGACGGCGACACGCCAGCCCCCCAGCGCGAGGCCCGGCTCCGCGGAACGCAGCCAAGCGAGCCAGCGTTCACGGTCAAGCCGCGCGACCAGCCGCTCCAGTTTCGCGAGGTCGGCTGCGACGCGCGCATCTGCACCGAGCGGCGCGCCGCCCTCGAAAGCAAAGGTGGCGCTGTCAGTGCGCCCTGCAGCGAGCGCCTGCGGATCCAGTTCGGTGAGCAAAGCACGCTCGAGCAGCGCTCGCCTTGCCTCGAGATCCAGCACCACCACCAATAGGCGCGCACGCGGTTGACTCTCGAGCCACGCACGGCACCAGCGGGCGAGCTGCTCGAGCTCATCGGCGGGGTGATTCGCGGCATATAGGCGCGGAGGCGGCCTTGCGGCAGTACCGTTCGCCGCGGGGATCTCAGCGGACTCCGCGGCGCCACAGGCCTCGAGGAAATGCCGCTGTGCGGGCTCGATGTCCGTAAACCCAGCCAGGTGGATCCTGGGGCTACCGGTAGTCCTGGGCGCCGTCTCGTCCGACCAGTCCAGCCGCGCATGCCAGCGTCTCAGCCGGGAGTCGACTCGCGCACGAGCGTCGCGTAGCCAGCGGGCCTCGGGCGACGGCTCCGCCTCCAACCGCGCTGTCGGAATCGCGTAGCGGCGCATGAGGGCATCGGCGCGCCGCAGTGCGTCGGCAAGTCGGCCTGGCCCCATCAGTAGCCCGTCGCCGCCGTTGGTCAGGGATGTGGCGACCTGATGCCAAAGTAGCTGCTGCTCGACGCTTGACAGCAGCCGCCGACGCGGTTCGGGCTGCTCCGAGCGCTCACGCAGGCAGCGCTTCGCAAAGCCGTCGAAAGGCAGAATGTCCGGCGTAGCCCAGACACGACGCCCGGCCGCAAGCTGCCGGTGTGCCCACGCCTCGCGCAGTGCGGCGGCTCGCTGCGGGCTCGGCGTGATTACCGTCGCGCCCGCCTCGATCGCCGCAACGATCCTCGCCGGCAGCGACACGGCTCACCTGCCGGCGCGAGTCTGTCCTTCGCCGAAGCGGTCCTGCGCCCGCACGACCTGGCCGCGCGCGAGCGGGCGGGCGCCGGAGCGATACTCCGCGAGCAGGTCATCGATTCGCTGGAATACGGTGCGCAACGTTGTCGGGTCCGGCAAATTGGTGATCCGGAAATGCGAACGGTAGGGCACGTTGAAGCTGACCCCAGGGGCCACGAGCACATGCTTCTTCTCGAGCAGATCCAACGCGAAGGCCTGATCGTCGAAGTCGGGCAGCACCTGCGGGTCGACCCCTGGAAACGCGTAGAGGGCTCCACGCGGTTGACGCAGCGTCAGGTAGCGGCTCGCAGCAATCGATTCGACGATGACGCGCCGCGATTCGTAGAGCCGCCCGCCGGGCGCCACGAGCTCGCGAATGCTCTGGTAGCCGCCGAGAGCCGTTTGCACGGCCCACTGCCCCGGCACGTTCGCACAGAGTCGCAGCGAGGCGAGCAGCTCGAGCGCGCCGATGAAATCCTGCGCGCCGCGCAGCTTGCCCGATAGGACGCTCCAGCCGACCCGATATCCGCAGGCGCGATAGACCTTGGACAGGCCGGACATCGTCACGCAGAGCGTATCGTGCACCAGTGTCGCCATCGGCACGAACTCGGCGTCCTCGTAGAGAATCTGGTCGTAGATCTCGTCGCAAAACAGCACGAGTTCGCGCCGCTCAGCAAGCCGTGCGATGCCCTCCAGCGTGGCGCGCGGATAGACAGCGCCCGTGGGATTATTCGGGTTGATCACCACGATCGCCCGCGTGCGCGGCGTCATGAGCGACTCGAGCTCCTCCGGATCGGGTACGAAGTCATTGGACGGGTGACAGGGATAGTGGACGGCGCACCCGCGATTGAGGTTGACCGCAGCGGTCCAAAGCGGGTAATCCGGACTCGGCACGAGCACTTCGTCGCCGTCGTTGAGCAGCGCCCGCAGCGTCAGATCGATCAGTTCGCTGACACCGTTACCGATGAAGACTTCCTCGGTGCTGACGCCCTGTACGCCGCGCGCCTGCTGCTGCATGACGACGGCCTCGCGCGCCGGGAAGATGCCCTTCTGATGGCAATACCCTTCGCTCTCGGCGAAGTTCTCGATGACCGCGAGTCGCATGGTCTCAGGGGTACGGAAGCCGAAAAGGGCGGGGTTGCCGATGTTCAGCGAGATGATCTCGTAGCCCATGCGGGCCAGTTCCTGGGCCCGGCGCGCGAGCTTGCCGCGGATTTCGTAGCGGACGTTCCGCAGTGCCTCACTGGTCCGTATCGTCGGTTCGGCGTTCATCCATTCAGAATAACCGGTTCCGATCACCCTCGCACGACCGGCTATCGGCAATGCGCGCTGGGTCTCGCCGCCACGGGGTGCTAGGCTTCGACCATGACCCTTCCGATCCGCAGACCCCGCTCCGCCGCCCGTCCGCCGCGAATCGATCAGATCGCCGTCGCGACGCACGACGAAAAAGCACGCCAGCGCTTCGTCTCCACCCTACGCAAGCGCCTGATGGTCGACATGACTGGTTCCATGAAGCGGCGATACGACGCCGAGATTGCACCCGAATTCCGGCGTCGGCATGGCCGCCGGCCGCGCGACGGCCGTGAGGTGCGGCACGCGATGCTGACACAGCCGTATTTCCAGGCTTGGTCGGCACTCCGGTATGCGGCCCAGCAGATGACTTGGTGGTCCGTCATACCGCAGGTCGAGAGAAATCTCGACAGACTGGTAGAAACGGCCCAGCAAACAGCCGCTGAAACGGGCCCGGGGTC
>CAZAWM010000260.1:0-4268 GCA_964488605.1 uncultured Steroidobacteraceae bacterium
GAGTCGCGCGATACCGGCAATACGATCGCCAAACTCGGCGCCGATGTGCAGATCGCGGCGGGCTATCTCGAGTACTTCGCCGGGCTGGGATCCGAACTGAAAGGAGAGACTGTTCCGGCGACGGCGCAGGGTCTGCATTTCACGTTGCGCGAGCCGTACGGCGTGGTCGCGCGCATCGTGCCGTTCAACCATCCTTTCATGTTTGCGGCCGCGCACCTCGCGGCGCCGCTGATGGCGGGGAATGCCGTGGTCGTCAAGACACCGGAAACCAGCCCGCTCTCCGGCAGTCTGCTCGGCGAAATCTGCCGCACGACTTTGCCGCCTGGACTCGTCAACATCGTGCACGGTTACGGCGTACCGGTCGGCGAAGCGCTGGTGCGTCATCCCGCGGTGCGTAGGATCGGCTTCACGGGCTCGGTGCCGACCGGTCTGGCGATCCAGCGAGCCGCAGCCGAGTCCGGCGTCAAACACGTGACGCTGGAACTCGGAGGCAAGAACCCTCTCATCGTCTTCCCCGACGCCGATCTCGACCGGGTCGTGGAGGCCGCGGTCGCCGGCATGAACTTCTCGTGGGCGGGGCAGTCCTGTGGCTCGACGAGTCGCCTGCTGCTCCACGATTCAATCTACGACGAGCTCGTCGAACGCATCGCCGAGCGCCTGCGGTGCCTGCGCATCGCTAACCCCCTCGATCCCTCCTCGGAGATGGGGCCCGTCAACTCGCGCCGGCAGTACGAACGCGTCATGGACTTCATCGCCTCTGCACGGGCCGAGGGCGCACGGCTCGTCACCGGCGGCCGACGACCACCCGGTGTGGCATTCGCCCGCGGCTTCTGGATCGAGCCGACGCTCTACGCTGACGTCGACATGGGCATGCGCGTGGCCCGCGAGGAGGTCTTCGGCCCCATCGTCTGCGCGCTGCGCTGGTGCACCGAGGACGAGGCGATCGCGATGGCCAACGACACCGAGTTAGGTCTGACGGCGGCCGTCTGGACGCGCGAGCTCGCGGTCGCCATGCGCACGATGCGACGTCTGCATGCAGGCGTCGTCTGGATCAACGCGGCGGGCCAGCACTTCGTCGGTACGCCTTTCGGCGGCTGGAAGAACAGCGGCCTCGGTGGCGAAGAGTCACTCGAGGAACTGCTGTCATACTCACAGGTCAAGGCTGTCCACGTGTTGGTCTAGCAGCGCACTGTGGGGCGCCTCCCGCGCGCTCTCAGAACCGCGGCCGTCGCTTCTCGAGGAAGGCTCGAGCCCCTTCGGCGAACTCCGCCGTTGCGAAGGCTTCGTCGTACCAGGCGCGTGTCTCGGGCGTTTCGGCCACGGCTCCGTCGATCAGCGCGCCGATGACGCGCTTGGCTCCGCGCACCGAGTTCTGCGCGTTCTCCGCGATACCGAGCGCGAATTCGCGCGCGGCGTCGTCGAGCTCGTCAGCCGCGAACAGGTGATTGACGAGACCGCAGTCGTACGCTTGCTGCGCCGAGATGCGTCGACCCGTGAACAGCATCTCCTTGGCGAACGCCGGGCCGACGAGGTCGACCAGCCGCTTCGTGTCGGCGAGGCTGTAGACGAGACCGAGCTTCGCCGGTGGGATCGCGAAGAAACTGTCGCGCGCCGCGAGCCGAAGGTCGCAGGCCAGCGCGAGCCCGCAGCCGCCGCCAGTGCAGGCACCGTGCACGACGGCGATCGTCGGCAGTTTCAGGCGCGCCCATGCTTCCTGGGCGAGCTGGACCGCGGCCTGCATCTCGCGCATGCGTTCGGGATGCGTCAGAGTGGACTGCATCTCCGCGATGTCGGCGCCGGCGCTGAAGGCCTCGCGGCCGGCCCCGCGCAGCAGCGCCACCCGCAGCCTCGCGTCGGCCTCGATGCGTGCCGCAAGCTCGGGCAGCGCCTGCCACATCGCGCTCGTGACGGCGTTGCGGCGTTCCGGCCGGTTCAGGATCAGCCAGGCCAGAGGCGGAGACGATTCGATCTGGATGTCGCTCATGGGTCTCGTTGACACGTCGTCCGGGAGTTGATGTTATCAGCGCCCGTTCACGCGAGAGAAAAGGAGTTGTTCGCATGGCCATGTATCCGGACCTGCGCGGCAAGGTTGCCATCGTGACGGGCTCGGGCCGGCGGCGAGGTCTCGGCGAGGCGATGGCCCGGCGGCTCGCGTCCGAGGGCTGTCGTGTCGTTCTCAGCGACATCGGATCGGCACGCGGCAAGGAGATTCCCGCCCATGCGATCGGCAGCCAGTCGGAGATGCAGCGGATCGTCGACGAGATGCGCGCCGAAGGTGGCGATGCGATCGGACTGACCTGCGACGTGCTCGAGGAGGTCCAGGTCGAGGCGCTCGTCGGACAGACCGTCGCGCACTACGGACGGCTCGACATCATGGTCAACAATGCCGGCATTGGCTACCTCATGAAACCGCTCGTGGAGATGGATCAGGCTAGCTGGGACGCAGTGCTCGGCGTCAATCTGCGCGGCGTGTTCTTCGGCATCAAACACGCGGCTATCCAGATGATCCGGCAGGGGCAGGGCGGCCGCATCATCAATATCGGCAGTCAGGCGTCCAAATCGGGCTTCCCGTTCGCGGCGCCGTACGTCGCTTCGAAACACGGCCTGATCGGTCTGACGCGCACGGCCGCGATCGAACTCGGACCCAAGGGCATCACGGTCAATACGATCTGCCCGAATCACGTGACGACCGGGCTAGGTGCCTGGCAGAACCAGTACTTCAGCGCCGCTACGGGCCGAAGCGAGGAACAGTACCTCGCGGACATGCGTGCACGGATCCCGCTCGGGCGACCCGGTCTGCAGGAGGATATTGCCAAGGCCTGCGCTTTCCTCGCCTCCGACCAGGCCGTGTACATCACCGGCGAGGGTATGAACGTTTCGGGTGGCGAGGAATACCACTGATGAACGAGGCCGTTGGCCGCTGGAGCTGGCCCGGCCGCGCACGGCTCGCATTGTCGCTCGTCGTCAATGTCGAGGAAGGCGCCGAGTTCAACGTGCAGGACGGAGATCGCGGGCCCGAGCCGGTCGACGAGCTCGGTATCGCTCTCAAGAAGCCCGTACGCAACTTCGGCAACGAGAGCAACTACGCCTACGGCATCCAGGAAGGCGCACCGCGCGTACTCGAGCTGCTGGCGAAATACGGAATGCCGGCCACTTTTACGGCAGCGGCTGTCGCGCTCGAACGGGCGCCGCAGCTTGCGCAATCGATTGTCTCGCGCGGGCACGAGGTCTGTGCGCACGGCTGGCGCTGGGCGCACCAGCTTGGCATGAGTGAATCGGTCGAGCGCGAGTTCATCGCCAAAGCGGCAGACAGCATCGAACGCACGACCGGGCAGCGTCCGGTCGGCTGGCTGAGCCGCTATCTGCATACGGCCAACACGCGCCGACTGCTTCTGGAGGCTGGCTTCCTCTACCACATGGACGACTACAGTCGCGACGAGCCTTACTGGGACGCCGCGCTGCCGCGGCCCATGATCGTGCTGCCCTATGCGCTCGACTCCAACGACATGAAGTTCTGGAATGCGCCGGCGCTGACACCGGCCGCCTGGCTGCAGTACGCGAAAGATACTTTCGATTGGCTCTACGAGGAGGGGCAACGGCGAGCGAGGATGATGTCGCTCGGCGTGCACCTGCGCATCATCGGTCGGCCTGGCCGCATCGGCGCTTTCGAGAACTTCCTGCTATACGCCGCCGCGAGGCGCAACGTGTGGATCGCGACGCGGCGACAGATCGCCGAGCACTTCGCACAGGTCAGTCGACCCTAGCGGCCGGCGATGCGTCGGCCGCGGCGAGTTCTGTCTCGAGTTCCTGAGCGAGTGAGACGAGCGCCAGATCGCGCCCGCTCTGCCCGATCCACTGCAGGCCCGCGGGTAGCACCTCGCCAGGCAGTGCGAGCGGCATCGACAGGGCCGGCTGACCCGTGGCGCTCGCGATCGCGGTCAGATCGGCGGAGTTCTGTGGCGGGCGTTCGCCGTGCGCGAACGCGCGGCCAGCCGTGGTCGGCGTGAGGCAGGCCGTCAGCGCACTGGTAGCGATCTGCCAATCGCGGTAGAACGACGCGATCCGTGACTCGGCCTGTTCGATCTCCGTGCGTTCGAGCTTGCCGCCGTAGCGGATGAAGGCACGCAGACTGTCCGAGAAGTCCTCGGGCCGGGCGCTCGCGCGTGCGCCGTGCTCGCGCCACATCTGTACTTCACAGAGCGCGAGTATCGCGCGGCGCAGCCGCGGCAGGTCCCAGCGCGTGGCGTCGAGCGCGACCAGCTCCGCGC
>CAZAWM010000261.1:0-4199 GCA_964488605.1 uncultured Steroidobacteraceae bacterium
ACCTCGAAGGCTGCACCGCGCCCATGCGCGATGAGAACCAGCTACACGCGGCGGTCGTAGAGCTGATCGCCGAGGATGACGCCGAGATCAAGTACTCGACCGTGCAGAACTGGTACCCCGGCGACGAGAACGGCGTGGGCGGCATCTACAATTTCGTAACCAAGCGGGCCGAGTGCCGCGGCCGGAACTCGAAGGTGTCCTGGACCCAGGTCGAGACCGGCTCTGCGATCACCTGGAAGTACCCTAGCTGCGTGCTCAAAGGCGAGAACTCGATCGGCGAGTTCTACTCCGTGGCGACGGTCAACCATCATCAGCAGGCCGACACCGGCACCAAGATGATCCACATCGGCCGCAATACGCGCAGCACGATTGTCTCGAAGGGTATTTCGGCTGGCAGCGGCGTCAACAGCTACCGCGGGCTCGTGAAGATCCTGCCGTCCGCCGTGGGTGCGCGAAATTTCACGCAGTGCGATTCGCTACTCATGGGTAACCGTTGCGCCGCAAATACGTTCCCGTACATCGAGGTCAAGAATGCCACAGCGACGGTCGAGCACGAGGCGTCGACCTCGCGCATCAGCGAGGACCAGCTGTTCTATTGCCTGCAGCGCGGCATCTCGGAGGAGGACGCGGTCAATATGATCGTCAGCGGATTCTGCAAGAGCGTATTCAAGGAACTGCCCATGGAGTTCGCGGTGGAAGCCCAGGCGCTGCTCGCCGTGAGCCTCGAGGGCTCGGTGGGCTGAAAGAGCGGCCGGGTGTCTGAAGGAACAGGATCATGCTGAAAATCGACGACCTGCACGTATCGGTGGCCGGCAAGGCCGTGCTCAAGGGCCTCTCGCTCGAAGTAAAGGCCGGTGAAGTTCACGCCATCATGGGACCGAACGGCTCCGGCAAAAGCACGCTTTCATACGTGCTTGCCGGCCGGCCCGGCTACGAGGTCACGGGCGGCAGCGTCCAGTACGAGGGGCGGGACCTGTTAGCGCTCGCGCCCGAGGAGCGGGCCCGAGCGGGTGTCTTCCTCGGCTTCCAGTATCCGGTCGAGATTCCGGGCGTCAACAACGTCTACCTGCTCAAGGCGGCCGTCAACGCCGCGCGTAAGCATCGCGGCCTGCCCGAGGTCGATGCCTTCGAGTTCCTGCAGCTGGTGCGCGACAAGATGAAGCTCATGCAGATGGACGAAAGCTTCTTTTCGCGCGGCGTCAACGAGGGCTTCTCGGGCGGCGAAAAGAAACGCAACGAGATCCTGCAGATGCTGGTGCTCGAACCCAAGCTGGCGCTGCTCGATGAAACCGACTCCGGACTCGACATCGATGCGCTCAAGGTCGTCGCGCGCGGCGTCAATACGCTGCGCTCCCCGGAACGAGCGGTGGTGCTCGTCACTCATTATCAGCGTCTTCTCGAGCACATCGTCCCCGATCAAGTGCACGTGCTCGCCGGCGGACGGATCGTCCGCAGCGGCGACCGCAGCCTCGCGCTCGAACTCGAGCGGCGCGGCTATGACTGGCTCATGGGTGAGGCGGCATGAGCGCGCTGGCTGGGCGGATTCTTGCCGAGTTCGAGGCCGCAGCGCGGTCGCAGCCCGCGACTGCGGACGCCATCGGCGCGCGCCTGCGTTCCGCGCTGGCCGGCGGCTTGCCAACCGGCCGCGACGAGAACTGGAAATACGCCGCGCTGCGCGGGCTCGAAAAGGCGAGCTTCCGGCGCCCTGCCCCGCCCGATGCAGCGCGACTTCAGGTGGCGGCTGCCCAGCTGCCGCAGCGGGTCGCCGGCCATCGTCGGCTCGTTTTCGTTGACGGTTTCTTTGCGCAGTCTCTTTCCGATCCGAGCGAAGATGTGCGAGGGGTCACGCTGCTCGCACCCGGCGCTGCGCCGACATCGCACACTCACGATACGCGCGACTTCCGCTACGCGATTATCAACGAGGCTTTCGCCCCGGTCTCGCTCGCGATCGAGGCGCAACGCGATGCGCCACTGGCGATCGAAGTCTGCGCGGTCACGACGCTGACCGCCGACGCAGGTGCTGCCTACCCTCGTCTGCTGCTGCGAGCGGCATCCGAGGCGCAGCTTTCGGTCGTCGAGCGCCACCTGTCGGCGCCCGACGTTACGGCGCTGACCAATGTCGCTGTCGAGATCGAAGCGGCTGCGGCGGGCATGCTCCGCCACGTGCGGTTGCAGCAGCACGGCCCGAAGGCGCAGTTCGTCGAGACCCTGCGCGCGACTCTTGCGGCCGACGCCCGATACGAGCTAACGCAGGTTTCTCTGGGCTCGCAGGCCGCGAGGACCACGGCGCGAATCGTGCTCGCCGGCCGCGGCGCCGAGTGTGCGGTACATGCAGCAGCCATCGCCGATGCCGCACGCGTGCTGGATGCCTGCGTGCAAATCGAGCATCTCGCACCACAGAGCCGCACGCATGAGCTCGTACGCGCCATCGCTGCGGGCCGTGCGCGGGTAGCATTCAATGGCCATATCCGCATGGCCTCCGGCGCGACCGGCGCCGAGTCCGAGCAGTCGCTACGCGGCCTGCTGTCGGGTGCCGATTGCGAGATAGACCTGCGTCCGCAACTCGAGATCTATGTCGACGCGGTCAAAGCCAGCCATGGTGCGACGACCGGCAAGCTAGACGATCAGATGCTGTTCTACCTGCTGTCGCGCGGCCTGGACCCCGCCACGGCGCAGGCGCTACTCAAGTGGGCGTTCATCGAGGACGTCGTGACTCACCTCGCCAATCGTGCGCTGCGCCGCGAGATCGAGCGCGAGATCGCCACCCGTCTCGGTGACGTCCCGCCGATGGCGGAGGACGCATTAGCGTCGCGACCCGCTCCAGCCTGATGCCACTCGAGTCATACGACGTCGAAGCGATCCGGCGCGAGTTTCCGGTGCTGGCGACACGGCCGCACGGCCGCCGCCTCGCCTTTCTGGACAGCGCAGCCTCGGCGCAACGGCCGCTGGCGGTGATCGAGGCCGTCGACCGTTATGAACGCACTGGCCATGCGAATGTGCACCGCGGCGTCTATCTGCTCAGTCAGCAGGCGACTGCCGCCTTCGAGGGCGCCCGCGAGATCGTGCGTCGCTTCCTCAACGCCCGCAGCACACGTGAAATCATCTTCACCCGCGGCACGACCGAATCGATCAATCTCGTCGCCCAGTCGTGGGGACGCACCCACCTGCGGACTGGTGACGAGATTCTCATCACCTGGCTCGAGCACCACGCCAACATCGTTCCGTGGCAGATGCTCTGTGAACAGACCGGTGCAAGGCTCAAGGTCGCGCCGATTGACGAGCGCGGCATGGTGCGCCTCGATCTGTTTCGCGAAATGCTCTCGCCGCGCACGCGGCTCGTCGCGTTCGCGCACGTCTCGAACGCGCTCGGTACCGTGCTGCCGGTCGCGGAACTCGCTCGCGCCGCGCGCAAGGTCGGCGCGATGGTGCTGATCGACGGCGCGCAGGCCGTGCCGCACGAACGTGTCGATGTGCAGGCGCTGGACTGTGACTTCTACGCCTTTTCGGGCCACAAGGTCTACGGGCCGACCGGCGTCGGCGTCCTGTGGGGCCGCGAATCCGTGCTGCACGAGATGCCGCCATGGCAGGGCGGTGGCGACATGATCCTCAAGGTTTCCTTCAGCGGCACGACCTACAACGAGCTGCCGTGGAAGTTCGAGGCCGGCACGCCGAACATCTCGGGCGTCATCGGCCTGGGCGCAGCGCTCGAGTGGCTCGAGAGTGTCGGCATCGACCGCATCCGCGCCCACGAACAGCGTCTGCTCGAGCGCGCCACGCGCGCGCTGGGCGCCGTGCCGGGCCTGCGGATCATCGGCACTGCCGATCAGAAGGCCAGCGTGATTTCCTTCACGCTCGAAGGCATCCACCCGCACGACCTCGGCACGATTCTCGATGCCGAGGGTGTCGCGGTCCGTACCGGGCATCACTGTGCCATGCCGGTCATGGACTTCTTCGACGTGCCCGCCACCGCAAGGGCCTCGTTGGCCTGCTACAGCAACGACGCCGATATCGATGCGCTGGTGGCGGCGCTGACGCGCGCCCGCGAGGTGTTTGGCTGATGGATCTCAAGGACCTCTACCGCGACGTGATCGTCGACCACAACCGGGCGCCGCGGAATTTCCGCAGGCTCGTGCCGGCCGACCGCGAAGCGCAGGGCTTCAACGCGCTGTGCGGCGACAAGCTCACGGTCTACGCCCGGC
>CAZAWM010000262.1:0-4168 GCA_964488605.1 uncultured Steroidobacteraceae bacterium
TGCGTGATCACGTGGAAGTTGCCGGTGGCGGTGACGAAGATGTCGGCCTTGTCGGCCGCGTAATCCATGGTCACGACGCGATAACCCTCCATCGCGGCCTGTAGAGCGCAGATTGGGTCGATCTCGGTAACCCAGACCTGCGCGGACAGGGCGCGCAGCGCCTGCGCCGATCCCTTGCCTACGTCCCCGTAACCGCAGACCACGGCAATCTTGCCAGCGATCATGACGTCGGTGGCGCGCTTGATCGCGTCGACGAGCGATTCCCGGCAACCATAGAGGTTGTCGAACTTCGACTTCGTGACCGAGTCGTTGACGTTGATGGCGGGAAAGGCGAGCCTGCCTTCCTTGGCCATCTGATACAGGCGCTTGACGCCGGTGGTGGTTTCCTCGGTGACGCCGCGGATCTTCGCGATACGCGTCGAGTACCACTTCGGGTCACGCTTGAGCGTCTCCTTGATGGACGCGAACAGCGCCACTTCCTCCTCGCTAGACGGATGCGCGAGCAGTGAAGGGTCGCTCTCCGCCTTGGTGCCGAGGTGCAGCAGCAGCGTAGCGTCGCCGCCGTCGTCGAGGATCATGTTCGAGTAGCCGTTGTCGGGCCACTCGAAAATGCGGTGCGTGAAGTCCCAGTACTCGGCAAGCGATTCGCCCTTGTAGGCGAACACGGGCGTGCCACGCACGGCGATCGCCGCGGCTGCGTGGTCCTGCGTCGAAAAGATGTTGCACGACGCCCAGCGCACCTCGGCGCCCAGCGCCTGCAGTGTCTCGATCAGCACGGCGGTCTGGATAGTCATGTGCAGCGAGCCACTGATGCGGGCGCCACGCAGGGGCTGCGTGGGTGCAAACTCCTCGCGGATCGCCATGAGGCCCGGCATCTCGGTCTCGGCGATGCGGATCTCCTTGCGGCCCCATTCGGCGAGCGCAAGATCCGCGACCCTGTAGTCCTGGACGTTGTGGCTGTGTACGACGGCGTTCATGCAGGTCTCCGTTAATCTCGGTGAAGGTTAACGGGCGCCGTTGTCGGGTCTCCCGCCCGACCCGAGCCTGGCATCGAATAGCGATGCTGCAGCGCCCCTCGGGTCCGCGCGGGTGTGCGGGCTTTGCGGGCCCGCCGAATCGTCAGTTCCTCGCTGTCAACTCTTTAACGCAGTATCCGGCCAGTTCGATTCAATATCCCCGCAGGAGAGGTCTTCAGCGACGGTTGCGGATGCCGGCGTCGGCAGCGAGTGCTTCGGCTTTGTCGGTGCGCTCCCAGGTGAAGTCCGGATCCTTGCGGCCGAAGTGCCCGTAGGCGGCGGTCTTGCGATAGATCGGACGCAGCAGGTCGAGCATCTCGCGCAGGCCGTACGGCGTCAGGTCGAAGTGCCTGCGCACGAGCTGCGTGAGCTTCTCGCGCGACAACTTGCCGGTGCCGAAGGTTTCAACCATGATCGAAGTCGGCTCGGCTACGCCGATCGCATACGAAACCTGAACCTCGCAGCGGTCGGCAAGGCCCGCCGCAACGATGTTCTTCGCGACGTAGCGCGCCGCATAGGCTGCCGAGCGATCCACCTTGGACGGATCCTTACCGGAAAAAGCACCGCCACCATGGCGCGCGAAGCCGCCGTAGGTGTCGACGATGATCTTGCGGCCCGTCAGACCGCAGTCGCCGACGGGGCCGCCGATCACGAAGCGTCCGGTCGGGTTGATGTGGTACTTGGTGCGCTTGTCGAGCCACTTCTTTGGCAGCACGGGCAGCAGGATCTCATCCATCACTGCCTCGCGCAGCTTGCGGGTAGGCACATCGTCGCTGTGCTGGGTCGAAAGAACTACGGCCTCGATGCCGACAGGCCGGTCGTTCTCGTAGCGCAGCGTGACCTGACTCTTGGCGTCGGGTCGAAGCCACGGCAGCCGGCCGCTCTTGCGCACCCTGGCCTGGCGCTCGACGAGCCGGTGCGCGAGCGTGATCGCGGCCGGCATCAGCACGTCGGTCTCGTTCGAGGCGAAACCGAACATCAGGCCCTGGTCGCCGGCACCCTGCTTGCGCTCGTCCTTGCGGTCGACGCCCTGCGCGATGTCGGGCGACTGCTTGCCGATGACATTGAGCACACCGCAGCTCGCGCCGTCGAAACCCATCTCGGAACTGTCATAGCCGATCTCGAGGACGGTCTTGCGAACCAGCGACTCGATGTCGATCCAGGTGCTGGTCGTGACCTCTCCGGCGACGATCACCACGCCGGTCTTGACCAGGGTCTCACAGGCGACCCGACCGCGCTTGTCGTTCGTCAGTATCGCGTCGAGTACGGCGTCGGAGACCTGGTCGGCAACCTTGTCGGGGTGACCTTCCGAGACCGATTCGGACGTGAACAGGTAACTGTTGGCCATGTGCGCGCGCCGATCCGGGGCGGGTGGTGCGTGAAAGACAGCGTATCAGTATAGCGGCTGGAGGGGCGGCTGGCACCGCTTGCGGTCGGTTGCGACCGGTCGCGATTGAACAGAGCGGTCGCGTTATTGGACAATGCGCGGCCATTTTTCCGGGGAGCCACGCGGGGACTCGATTCAGATGCCAACTCGTCGGGAACTCGCTAACGCTATTCGTGCCCTTTCCATGGACGCAGTTCAGCAGGCCAACTCGGGTCATCCCGGTGCCCCGATGGGCATGGCAGACATGGCCGAGGCGCTCTGGCGCGGGCCGCTGCGCTACAACCCTTCGAATCCGCTCTGGTTCGACCGCGACCGGTTCGTGCTTTCGAACGGTCATGCGTCAATGCTCCTGTACGCGGTGCTGCACCTGACGGGCTATCCGATCAGCACCGAGGACCTGCGCGCCTTCCGGCAGCTCGGCTCACACACGCCCGGTCACCCGGAACATGATCCGCGCCTTGGCATCGAGACGACCACCGGTCCGCTCGGCCAGGGTCTGGCGATGGCGGTCGGTATGGCGCTCGCCGAGAAGCTGCTCGCTGCGAAGTTCAATCGACCAGGGCACGACATCGTCAACCACCATACTTATGTCTTCCTCGGCGACGGCTGCCTGATGGAGGGCGTCTCTCACGAAGCCTGCTCGCTGGCCGGCACGCTGGGTCTCGGCAAGCTGATCTGCCTGTACGACGACAACGGCATTTCTATCGACGGCAAGGTCGAGGGCTGGTTCACCGACGACACGCCGAAGCGCTTCGCCGCTTACGGCTGGCAGGTCATCCGCGACGTCGACGGGAACGACGGAGAAGCGGTCGCAAGGGCGCTGAAACGCGCCCGTGCGAACACGCGCCAGCCGACGCTGATTTGCTGCCGCACCGTCATCGGCTGGGGCGCACCGAACAAGCAGGGCACGAAGTCCACGCACGGTGAACCCTTGGGCGCCGAAGAAGTGGCGGCGACGCGTCAGGCGATTGGCTGGTATGCTCCGCCTTTCGTGATTCCCGAGGAGGTGCGCGCGGCCTGGGACCAGCGTGAGCGCGGCGCGCGGCTCGAGCGGGCCTGGAAGCGCCGGTTCAGCCGGTACCGTCGCGAACACCCGGAGCTCGCCGCCGAGTTCGAGCGCCGCATGAAGGGCACGCTGCCACCGAACTGGAGCGAGCTCGTAGAGGCGACGGTGGCTGCCGCCGCGGGCGTCAGCGGCGCGCAGGCGACGCGTGCCTCTTCTCAGGTCGCGCTCAACGTGCTGGGGCCGGCGATGAGCGAGCTGATCGGCGGCTCGGCGGATCTGACGGGCTCGGTGAATACCTGGCACAAGGCTTCGCATGCCGTGACGGCCGAGGACGGCTCCGGCAACTATGTCTATTACGGCGTTCGCGAATTCGCGATGACCGCGGTCATGAACGGGCTGGCGCTGCACGGCGGCTTCATCCCCTACGGCGGCACCTTCCTCGTCTTCTCCGACTACGCGCGCAACGCGGTGCGCCTCGCGGCACTGATGCGTCAGCGCATCGTGCTCGTGTACACGCACGACTCCATCGGCCTTGGCGAGGACGGTCCCACGCATCAGCCGATCGAGCAGCTCGCGAGTCTGCGCGCCATGCCGAACCTTTCGGTCTGGCGACCGGCCGACGCCCACGAGACTGCGGTCGCGTGGCGCGCCGCGATCGAGCGCGCGATCGGGCCGACCTGTCTGGTACTGAGCCGCCAGGCCCTACCGCAGCAGCCACGCAGCCCACAGCAGGCGGCCGACTGTTCGAGCGGTGGCTAC
>CAZAWM010000263.1:0-4157 GCA_964488605.1 uncultured Steroidobacteraceae bacterium
ACCAGACGCGAGTCGCTTCAGGGTGGGCCTCGGCCATCCAGACGGCGTCCTGACGCGGGTCGAAGCCAGCGAACGCGGGCGAGGCGCGGTCGAGCTGGTCGCCGAGGACGACCACAAGCTGCCTCGTGGGCGACGCATCCATGCGCGCCCAAGGCAAGCACAGACAATCGCACCGAAGCTCGGACGCGCCATCGCGTCGCCTTTACCGGATGCTTGCGAGGTGGCAGCGTGCGGAGCCTGCACGGAGGTACTGCTGCATGGTCGAATCCAAAGACGTTCCCCTGCCGAACCCGTTCTCGCGACGAGATTTTCTGGCGGGCGCCGCCGGCCTCTCGGCCGCGACGCTGGCTGCCGCCGACGCGAAGATCGCACTGGCACAGAACGCGGCTGCCGAGCGCGGTACGGCGCCGCCGGGCAACGCGCCGAGCGCTACCTCCCCCCGGTGGGAATTCGGCCCTTTCGACGATCTGCGGGGCTGGGTCCGCGAGCTCGAGCGTCGCCGGCTGCTGCTCAGGGTCCGTGACATCGACCAGGACCGCTACGAGGGCACAGCGCTGATGTACCGGCTGATCGACCGTTTCGGCATGTACTTCGCCCCGGCGTTGTACATGGAGAACGTCAGGATCGAGGGCAAGTGGTACAAGGGCCCGATCATCACCAATCATTTCGGCCACTGGGACACCGAGTGCCTGGCCTTGGGCATCGAACCCGTGCCCGGCGATCACATTCGAACGTATTACAAGGCGCTGGCGCGCTGCGAGGAGTACCTGAAGCTTGGTCAGGGCGGCGCGTTCCCGACCGCGCCGTTCGAGGTAGTAGCCCGCGCAGCCGCGCCCTGCAAGGAGGTCGTGCTGACCGGCGACGACATCGATCTGACGAAGTTTGCATTCATCCAGTCGAATCCTGCGGACTCGGCGCGCTACGTCAACACCGGATCGGTATTCACGAACGACCAGGAACTCGGCAAGAACTTCGGCACCTATCGCTGCGAGATCAAGGGACCGCGGTTGCTCGGTGTCAATCCCGAAGAGGGTCAGGGTGCCTGGCAAGCGTTCATGAAGGCCAAGGAACGCGGCGAGAAGTCCGTCAAGGTGTCGATCGCGCTCGGGCAGGATCCGGTCACCTGGACCGTTTCGAGCAGCAAGCTCAATCGCGCGAGGGCCGACGAACTCGAGGTGGTCTCGGCGATCCGCGGCCGGCCACTGAAGGTCGTGCGCAGCGAGACCAACGATCACCTGATTCCGGCGAACTCCGAAATCGTCATCGAGGGCGAGGTGCCGCTCGATCAGGGTTTCAAGCCCGAGGGGCCGTTCGGCGAGATGTACGGCTACATGGGAGCACGCAAGGCCGAGAACTTCTGGATGAACGTCACGGCGATCACGCACCGCCGCAATCCCTGGATCGTCAACCAGTTCACCGGCGTGACCCGCGGCTTCATCACCGCGCCGCTCGAGCAGATCGCGCTGTCCGGCGTCCGGCGGTTCCTGCCGAACGTCCGGATGATTCACACGCCGGTCGAGGCGACCGGGCTGTGCTTTGTCTCGATCAGGAAACAGAAGCCCGGAGAGGCACTCGAAATCGGCAAGCGCATCGCGCAGATCGTCGGCATCGCCAAGGTCGTCATCATGGTCGACGACGACATCGAGGTCCTCGACCGTACCCAGGTCATGCATACGCTCGGATCGCGATGGCAGCCGCAGCCGGCCACGGCGATCATTCCCGAGTCGCGCGGCATGCCACTCGATCCCTCACTGACGAAGCGGCCGATGACCTCGAAGATCGTCATCGATGCGACGCGGCAGTGGCCCGAGGAAGGTGGCCCGCAAGTCTATCAGGCCCTCAATCGTGCCGAGCTCGAACGGTTCGCGCCGGAGTCGTTCCGGATCGCCGATGCGAACTGGGCGCGGCACGTCGGCAAGTACCGCCCTCCGGGCTTCTGACGCCCGCTCACCGGATCGGCCTCGCGCTCTCGCTGCGTGGGTGTCGCCGTCGATGCTCTCGTCAACCCGGACGCCGAAGGCCATAGCTTTGCGCTGATCGGCGATCGCCTGCCGGACCTCCTCGGCGCTGTTCGTGACGAACCGTCCTCGCTGCACGCTGCCGGTTGCGAGCAGACCGCCGCTGCTGCCGAGGGTGGCACAATGGCGCACGCGGTCGTCCAGCATCAGGATAGGATCGAAATCCGGCCGAATCTGCACGTCCGGCAGCCGCGCGAGACGGACATCGGCGCCCTCGCACGCCGCGCCTCTGCGGATCAGATCGAGGACTGCGCAAATCCCGCCCACCGAAATAGAATAGCAACGACACCACTAGAGCCCGCCCGGATGTTCGAGAAGCCTTTCGAGAAGCTGCTGTTCGCCTGCCGCTGGCTACTCGCGCCGCTGTACATCGGGCTCGCGATCGCGCTGATCGCACTCGGGGTGAAGTTCTTCCAGGAGGCCATTCACGTGCTCATGCACGTCGGGTCGCTCAAGGAAGCGGACCTGATCCTGACGACGCTGGCGCTGATCGACATCGTGCTCGTCGGCAGCCTGATTGTCATGGTGATGTTCTCGGGTTACGAGAACTTCGTTTCGCGAATCGACGCCGGTGGCGCGGAGAGCGCGCTGAGCTGGCTGGGCAAGCTCGATGCCGGCACGCTCAAGCTCAAGGTCGCCGCTTCCATCGTGGCGATCTCGTCGATCCATCTGCTGCGCATCTTCATGAACGCCCCGCAGGTCCAGAACGACAAGATCCTCTGGTACGTGATCCTGCATCTGACGTTCGTCGTCTCGGCGCTGCTGCTCGGGGTGCTCGATCGGATGTCCTTCGCCGGTCACCGCGAACAGTAGCAGGCCACCGTCGGCCGACCGTTTCGATCGCAGCGCCAGCGCGCCGCCGGCTGCCACTGCCGTACGGCCCCTTAGACGTCCGCGAGCCGCAGCGCGCGCTGCGCCGCGGTCCGGACCTGATTGCGTCCCGAACGCTTGGCCGCGTAGACCGCTGCATCCGCTTCCGCCAGCAGCGCCTCGTCCCAGACGCCGCTAATATCGCTGCCGGCGACGCCGATCGAGCAGGTCAGACCGATGGGCCCCGCGAAGCCCTCGATGCGCAGATCCGCGACACGCGCGCGGATGCGCTCGGCGATCGCCGTTGCCGTCGCCGTATCGGCACTGCTGAGCAGCACGACGAACTCCTCGCCGCCGTAGCGGCCGACCGTATCGGACTGACGTAACTCTGCGAGGATAGAAGCGACCACAGCCCGCAGACAGGCATCGCCCGCCAGATGGCCGTGGGTATCGTTGACCGACTTGAAGTGATCGATGTCGATGAATAGCAGCGAGAGCGGCAGACCGCGTGCCTGCGCGCGCTGGCAGGCAGCATCGAGCCGCTCGAGCAGCGAGCGCCGGTTCAGCACGCCGGTCAGCGAATCGAGCTGGGCGCGACGCTGCGCCTCGCCGAGCGCCACGCGCTGTTCGCGGACGCGGTCAGCGACGCCGAGCGCGACGAGGATCGCCGCCGCCACCATCGACAGCGGCAGCGCCGTGTAGAGCCCCTGCGGCTCGCCGTCGCTGAGCAGGAAACTCGCGGCCGTCGCGATCGTCATCACCTCGAGCAGGCCCCACGCGATCAGGAACCAGCCCGCCGCGCGGCTGCCGCGGCGCCACGCGAGAAAAGCGACCACCAGCGTGAAAACCGCGCTGCCGACGAACATCAGATTGCCGAGAGCGGCGACCAGGCCCCCTGCGCCGACGACGGCGAGCGCGTTCGCTGCGGCGAGCAACACGAAGCCGACAGCCAATGCCCCGAACGCGGTGTAGACGCGCGGGGAGTAGCGCCGCAGGTCGGCAATCTCGCGCACGAAAAGGCAGGCGGCGGTGCCGCTCAGCGCGGCGCTGACATTCCACGCGTGCTCGAGTAGCGGTGTTGCGAGCGACAGCACGGGCCAGTCGAAACCCTGCCCGGTCAGGAAGGCGACATAGAGCGCCTGCAGCGAGAACAGCGTGCCATAGAACAGGAACAGACGGTCCGGCAGGACGAACCAGATCAGCAGCGCAGCGATCGACATCGCCATGAGCGCGGCGAACGCTCCCGCGACGACGCGCGCACGGCCAAGACTCCGTTCGATCGTCGCCGCGAGCGTCGAGCGGCGGAACTCGAGCTCCTCGGCACCACGG
>CAZAWM010000264.1:0-4126 GCA_964488605.1 uncultured Steroidobacteraceae bacterium
GCGAGGTGCCGGTCGGCGCACTCGTCTTGCGCGACGGCGAAGTGCTCGGCGAGGGCTGGAACCGACCCATCGGTACCTGCGATCCGTCGGCCCATGCCGAGATCGTCGCGCTGCGTGCGGCAGGACGCGCCGTCGGCGACTACCGGCTCGGCGGCAGCACGCTCTACGTCACGCTCGAGCCGTGCATCATGTGCGCCTCGGCGCTGGTCCACGCGCGCGTCGAGCGCGTCGTGTTCGGTGCCTGGGATCCCAAGGCTGGCGCGGCCGGCAGCATCGTCGACGTATTCCGCCTGCCGCAGCTGAATCACCGTGTAGACGCCTTCGGCGGCGTGCTGGCGGAGGAATGCGGCGAGCTGCTGCAGCGATTCTTCGCGGCGAGGCGAACTTGAGATCGAGACGCGAATGAAAGGGCAGGCGACGGCGCTGACGATGGGCTCGATCCCGCGGACGCTGTTCACGTTCTCGCTGCCGATCCTGATGGGCAACGTGCTGCAGTCCATCAATGGTTCGGTCAACGCGGTCTGGGTCGGCAACTTCCTCGGACCGGCCGCGCTGTCGGCGACCGCAAACGCCAATACCGTGATGTTCCTGCTGCTCGGCGCCGTGTTCGGCATCACCATGGCCTCCACGATCCTGATCGCGCAGCATATGGGCGCGCGGCGACCCGAAGAGGCGAAGCGCGTGGTCGGCACGAGCGCCACGTTCTTCATCGGCCTCGCCGTGCTGATCTCGGCTTTCGGTACGCTCTGGTGTCGCACGATCCTCGGCTGGATGGGCACGCCGGCCGATGCGATCGAACTGGCGGTCGCCTACATGCGGGTGATGTTCCTGGCGCTGCCGCCGTCTTACGCGTTCTTCTTCGTGATGGCCGCGCTACGCGGCGCCGGCGATTCGAAGACACCGTTCTATTTCCTGGTGCTGTCGGTGGTGCTCGACATCGTGCTGAACCCGCTACTGATCTTCGGGCTCGGACCGGTTCCCGCGCTCGGCATCGCCGGATCCGCCACGGCCACGCTGATTGCACAGGTCGTCAGCCTCGTCGCGATGTTGCGCCACATTTATCGGCGTGCGAATCCGCTCGTGCTTCGGCGCGGGGAGCTTACGCTGCTGCGGCTCGACACGGCGATCCTGCGCACGCTCGTCGTCAAGGGCATCCCGATGGGTCTGCAGATGATCGTGCTCTCATCGAGCATGGTCATGCTGTTCGCGGTCGTGAATCGGTTCGGCTCGGCGACCGCGGCCGCCTTCGCCGCCGCCATGCAGTTGTGGAACTACGTGCAGATGCCGGCGCTCGCGCTGAGCGCCGCCGTCTCGTCGATGGCCGCCCAGAACATCGGGGCCGGGCTCTGGGAGCGGGTGCGCGAGGTCGCCCGCACGGGCGTCGCCTTCAATCTGCTGATGACGGGCGCACCGATCGCGCTGCTGTATGGCGTCAATCGTTACGCGTTGCGGCTATTCCTCCCGGCGGACAGTCCGTCTCTGGACATCGCCGTGCACCTGAACCAAATCATCCTCTGGTCATTCATCATGTTCGGCATTTCGATGGTGCTGTCGGGCGTGGTGCGGGCGGCCGGCGCCGTCCTGCCGCCGCTGCTGATCCTGTTCTTCTCGCTGTGGGTCGTGCGCGTACCGCTGTCGTTCTGGGCGGCCGATCACTACGGGCCCGACGGAATCTGGTGGACTTTCGCGCTGTCGGCGTTCCTGGCGATGGCGCTGACCGGTGCCTACTACCTGCAGGGTCGCTGGCGCATGGCGCGCATGGTGGCCGGTCCGGCGCCTTCGTGAGGGAGCGGGCCGAGTACCGGCTGCGCTACCCGCTGCTCGCGCAGCCTGCCGTGCGCCTGCGACTCGGTGAGCGCGAGATCGCAGGCCGTATCGAAGATCTCTCCGAATCCGGCGCGCTCTGCTCGGCTCCGCCCGGGCACGGGGTCGCACCGGGCGATCGGCTCAGCGGACAGATTGCGCTGGCGCAGCGGCGCTCGTTCGAATTCGCGGGTCAGTGCCTGCGCGTGCGGCACGGCCAGATCGCGATCGGCTTCGATTCCAGGTGCCGCGTGCCGCTGGCGGTCATGTTCACGGAGCAGCGCTCGGTGCGGGCGCGATTTCCGGACTGGCGGTGAAGGCGGCAGGCGCACGCGTGCTGCGCCAGGCCAGCACGCTGGCGAATTGCCGGACCCGCTCGACCGTATGAGCTGCCTCCCAGCCGCGCGCATAGCCTGTCTTGACGCGGCTGTACCAGGCCGGGTCGGACAGCAATGGCAGGCTGTCTCGCACCTCTTCCCAGCGATCGGGGTTGCGGCCACGCATCTGCGCGATCACCCGCGCGCTCTCGAGATGGCCGTAGCCGATGTTGTACGCCGCCACTGCGAACCAGCTGCGATCGGGCTCGGTGATGCGCGCGGGAATCTGCCCGCGTACCTGCACGAAATAGCGCGCCCCGGCCAGGATACTCTCGTGCGGATCGGAGAGATTGCGCACCCCGAGGCTCTTGGCGGTCTGCGGCATCAGCATCATGATCCCGACCGCGCCATTGGGTGACCGCGCGTTCGCGTTCCACTGCGACTCCTGGTAGGCGAGCGCGGCCAGCAGACGCCAGTCGACTCCGGTCTGGACGGAAGCCTGCTCGAAGAAAGGCTGCAGTTGCGGCAGCCTCTGCTCCACGAGCGTCCGGAACTCGCGTGCCGTGACTGAGCGCAGTGTCGCCGTGCTCGTCATCCAGCGATCGATGCGTCTGGCAAGCCGGCCGTCGCGTCGCTTCGCGGCGAAGAACCGGTCGACCTCGTCACGCAGCGCCGGGGCATCGCTTCGCACGATCCAGCTCACCGGCCGCTTGACCGGGAAAGTCATGGCGACCGCCGTCTCAGGATGCAGTGCGCGAGCGAATACGAAGCGATGTCCGTCCACGAGCGCCACGTCTGCGATCTCGTCCGTTATTGCGTCAAGCGCATCGAGCTCGGCGCCGCGCGGAATCTCGAGCCACTCGATCGAGCTGCCGAGATCGCCCGAGTGCTGGGCCAGCATCTCGGCCTCGGGGCTGTCGGCATCGACGACGATGCGAGACTCGGCGATGTCCCTGAGCGAGCGCGGTCGTGGCGCCCCGCGCCGGTAGATCCATTGTTGCGGGACCTCGTGGTACGGCGCGGCGACCAGGCCGATGCCGGCCCAGCGAGCCGTGCTCGTCAGTTGCGCCGCGGCGATGTCGGCAAGCCCGGCGCGCAGCGTGTCGCGCAGCGCGGGCAGGTCGGCGGCGGGCCACATTTCCAGCTTCAGACCGTGCACACGGGCGAACTCGCTCGCGAGCTCGTGTTCAAGACCCTCTGGTCCATGGGTTCCGAGATACCAGGTCGTCGGTGCGTTGAGCGTGACGACGCGCAGCACGCCGCGGCTGCGGATGTCTGCCGGTATCTTCCCCGCGGATGGCGAGCCTGCGCAGCTCAGCGCGAGCGCGAGAGCCAGCGCCGGCGTCAGCCCGATCAGGCGTCGCGAGGACAAAATTGCCTTCCTGTTCCGTTTCTGCATGACTGTTCGTGCCGGCGCTGGCGGCAGCGACTTGGCGCGGCCGCGCTCGTGACAGCATGACCCGCCTTGCCTAGAATACCGCGCCGTCTGGAGAGGTACCGAAGCGGTCATAACGGCGCCGACTCGAAATCGGATGGTCGGGTAAAACCGGCACGTGGGTTCGAATCCCACCCTCTCCGCCATCTTCGCACAGCGCGGCGTGCCGCTTATGCTTCCTCTGCGGAGTATCCCTCGTAGGCGGCCCGGAGCCGTTCGACGAACAGGTGCGGCATCCCGGTCGCCGCCTGGGCCGCGAGGGTGCGCGCGAACTCCGCGTACAGGTCCCAGTTCGGCAGACGCCCGCCGCTCGCGTTGCGTGACGCGGAGCGCTCGAATCGCTCCTCGAGGATGTCGGGCTGTAGCTCACGCATCAGCGCGCGCAGCGCCTCTGGCAGCGCGCTGGCAAGACCCGCGTCGTGCCGCTTGGCGGCCTCGAACGCCTGACGGAGCCACTGTGCGGGATCGAGGCGGCGGCTATCGTGGCTGCGCAACAGCTGCGCGATGAGATCGTCCGCAGGCGCGGTCACGCTGAATGGCATGCCCGGTTCCGAGCCGTCCGGCACCGGCA
>CAZAWM010000265.1:0-1535 GCA_964488605.1 uncultured Steroidobacteraceae bacterium
TGAGGATGTCGACGCGATCCATGACGCCACAATGCTCGTGCGTGCCGCGGCCGCCCGCTCCCATGAAGCCGGTCGCGTGCGAGTCGTCGACCATGACCAGGGCGCCGTACCGGTTGGCCAGGTCACAGATACCACGCAGATTGGCGATGGTGCCGTCCATCGAGAACACGCCGTCCGTGGCGATGAGCCGGGTGCGTGCGCCCGCCGCCTCGCGCAGGCAGCGCTCGAGGTCGTCGAGGTCGTCGTGCGCGTAGCGCAGCCGGCGTGCCTTGCAGAGTCGGATGCCGTCGATGATGCTGGCATGGTTCAGTGCGTCCGAGATCACGGCATCGTGCTCGTCGAGCAATGCCTCGAACAGGCCGCCATTCGCGTCGAAGCAGGACGAGTAAAGGATCACGTCCTCCATGCCGAGAAAATTCGCCAGGCGGTGCTCGAGCTCGCGGTGCGGGGTCTGGGTGCCGCAGATGAAGCGCACCGAGGCCATACCGAAGCCGTAGCGGTCGAGGGCGCGGTGCGCAGCCTCGCGCACGGCCGGGTGGTTCGCGAGCCCGAGATAGTTGTTGGCGCAGAGGTTGACGAGTTCGCGTCCAGCGGCCCGTACGCGCGCACCCTGCGGTCCGCTCAGTACGCGCTCGCTCTTGAAGAGACCCTCGCCGCGAAGCGCTGCGAGGGCAGCGGACAGCCTGTCGAGGAACAGGGGATCCATGCGATTCTCCACGAAAGGCGCGGCGGCAATGATGCCCCGATTATACTGGCGCAACCATGCGCACGACTGAATCGAAGGCTAACCGGCTGTTCATCGTCCTCGCGGGCTTCTTCCTCACCAATGCGCTGATCGCCGAATTCGTCGGCGTCAAGATCTTCTCGCTAGAGAAAACCCTGGGGATCACGCCGTTCGAGTGGCATCTGCTGGGCGTGTCCGGAACGCTGAACTTTACGGCAGGCGTGCTGCTTTGGCCGTTCGTGTTCATCATGACGGACGTCGTCAATGAATACTTCGGGGTCCGCGGTGTGCGGTTGATCTCGTGGATCGCCGTGGCGTTCATCAGCTACGCTTTCGTCGCGGCCTACGTGTCGATCTCGCTCGCGCCGGCCGACTTCTGGATCGACGCGAACCGCGGCCTCGGAGTCGCCGATATCCAGCTCGCCTATGGACTCGTGTTTGGCCAGGGAATGTGGACCATCGTCGGCTCGCTGGTCGCCTTTCTCGTCGGTCAGCTCATCGACGTGAGCGTCTTTCATCGTATCCGCATGACCACGGGCGAGAAGTTCATCTGGCTGCGCGCGACAGGATCGACCGCGCTGTCGCAACTGATCGACAGTTTCGTCGTGCTCTACATAGCCTTCGTGCTCGGGCCGCAGAAGTGGCCGATACCCCAGTTCATTGCGGTCGGCACGGTCAACTATGTCTACAAGATGCTCGCAGCGATCGCGCTCATTCCACTGCTCTACGTGGCACGGCGGTCGATACATGTCTACCTCGGCGACGCCGAAGCCGCGAGACTGCGGCGGGAGGCCGCCACGTAGAGCGCACC
>CAZAWM010000265.1:1545-1865 GCA_964488605.1 uncultured Steroidobacteraceae bacterium
GCACCGGCGTCCGCCGGCACTTTCCGGCGCTGTCGTTTCAGTAGAGCAGAGCGGCGAGCTGACGGCGGGCCTGAGCGACTCGCGGATGATCGGGTGGCGCAAGCTCGAACGCCCGCAGGAGGTCCTCGCGGCCCTGGCCCGTGGCGAAGCGGCGGTTGCGCTGCATTGCAGTCAGTAGCTCGTCGAAACCACGCTCGAATTCCCCGCGCAGCAGCGCGATGGCGGCGCGGACCCGCGCACTCTGGATGGCATCGGTCTCGTCGGGTGCGCCTCGCAGGTCGGTGAAGTGCGCGCGTGCGTAAGCGGCCTTGACCGCCGGA
>CAZAWM010000265.1:1875-4100 GCA_964488605.1 uncultured Steroidobacteraceae bacterium
CGGATTGCAGCGCCGGCGCGAGCGCACCGAGCGTCGCACGCGCGGCCGCACCGTCGCCCGCTAGCGCCTGTGCCTCCGCCAAGGCGATGGCCGCAGCGTCGTTGTCGGGCTCGCGCTGGCGCAGTGCCACAAGCAGACGCTGCGCTTCCGCATAGGCGCCGCGTTCGATCGCGGCGCGCGCCGCGTCGAGATCGGCCGCGCTCGGGCGCGGCAGGTGCTGGTTCAGGAACGCGCGCACGGCACCGGCGGGCTGGGCGCCGACGAACTCGGCGACAACCTTGCCGCCATGGAACAGCTTGACCGCCGGGATGCTGCGGATGGCGTACCGGGCGGCAACCGTCGGCTCCTCGTCCGTATTGAGCTTGACCACGCGCAGCCGCCCGGCAAACTCGGCCGCAATCTGGTCAAGCACGGGTCCGAGCATGCGGCAGGGCCCGCACCACGGTGCCCAAAAGTCCACCAGGACCGGTTGACTGGCCGACGCCTCCAGCACGTCGCGTTCGAAGCTCGCAGCGGTGACCGCGGCAACGGTGCTCATCGAACTCTCCGAATTGGTCAATTGGCGTTACGTTCTGGGGACGCGGGCGCGGAATTCAAGCCGGCCCGCCGCTCCGGTACTCGCTGGGCGCCAGGGGGGCCGCTGCGCGCGGCCACGCGCCGCCATGATCGATCCGGGGTTCCCAACGAAGGGGCCATGCGGGCATCATGGCGTTGCGCTCGACGGCAGGGATAGTCCGCGGCGCTGAATCCGTTGCCCGTTTCGGGCCGAAAGGCAAGGAAGCAAAACCGGTGACCGACGTGACCCCTCCGCAGGCTCCCGCCGCGAGTGCACCGCGGCGCCCCCCCGACGACCTCAGTGCGGCGTTGCCACCCGTACTGCCGGAGGTTGCGCGCGGCGACCGGACCGGGCGGCGGCGTGCATGGGCCTGTTACTCGAGCGCGATCTCGATGCGACCCGCCCGCTCCCGCGCCCTGAAGACGCGCAACGGTTCGTAGGCGGGTGGCGTCAGCGCCGCGCCGTTGCGCAGGCAGAACCGGGCGCCATGGCGCGGGCAGACGACGGCCGGACCGGCCGCGTCGTCCGCGTCGATTTCGGCATCGTCGAGCGGCGCGCCGTCGTGCGTACAGCGGTCCTCGAAGGCATATAGATCAGCGCCCACCCTGGCGACGCGCAGCACCGCGAAGTCCGTGTCGACTAGCAGGTAGCCCGCTGTGGCGAGATCGGCGCTGGCGCCGGCATCGATCCATTGGGTCGTCATCGCGCTACCTGCGCTCCGTCACATCATCCCGGTCTGGAGACGCGCGGCCTCGGACATCATCGACTGGTTCCAGGGCGGGTCGAACACCAGTTCGACGTCGACCTTGCCGACGGTCGGGATCCGCTCGATCTTCTCGCGCACGTCCTGGACGAGCACCTCGCCCATGCCACAGCCGGGTGCCGTGAGCGTCATGCGGACGTTGACCGAGCGCGTGCCATCTTCCGCGGCAGTCACGGAGCACTCATAAATGAGGCCGAGATCGACGATGTTCACCGGGATCTCCGGGTCGTAGCAGGTGCGCATCTGCTGCCAGGCCGCGGCGCGGACGTCTTCGTCGGTCGCATTGGACGGCAGCGACGGCGGCGCGATCACTTCCCTGCCGATCGCGTCGGCGTCCTCGCCCGCGAGCCGGAAGAGATTACCGTCGATATACAGGGTGAAGCTGCCGCCGAGAGCCTGCGTGATGAAGCCGGACTGCCCGGCTTTGAGTTTCACCTCCACGCCGGCCGGTACGATGACGGCGCGCGTGTCGCGCGACAGCACGAAAGGTTCGTTCTCGTGGGTCCTCATCGGCCGTTGCCTCACTCCGTCGAGACGGCGACCGACCGGTCGCCGGGGGCGCGCTGGAGCGCCGCAGCGAGTGTGTGCCAGCAGAGGCTCGCGCACTTGACCCGCGCGGGGTAGTCGCGGACACCGGTCAGTGCGGCGAGCTTGCCGAGGTCGGCCGACGGGTGATGCTGGTGGTCGGTCAGCGCCCGGTGAACTGACTCGTGGAGCCGTCCGACGGCGGCGCGATCGAGTCCCTTGACCGCCTCCGTCATCAGCGACGCGGAGGCGGTTGAGATCGCGCAACCCTTGCCCTCGAAGCGGATGTCGGCAATGCGGTCGCCGTCGAGGCGCACAGTCAGGGTCAGCCTGTCGCCACAGAGCGGATTGTGGCCTTCGGCCGAGGTGTCGCACGGCGAG
>CAZAWM010000266.1:0-4030 GCA_964488605.1 uncultured Steroidobacteraceae bacterium
GATCGACAAGCGCGCCGGCTCGTGGTTCTTCCTCGGCGAGCTGTACACCGACTTGCCGCTGCCACCCGACGCGCCGGCCGGCGATCACTGCGGCACCTGCACGCGCTGCATCGAGGTCTGCCCGACCGGCGCGATCGTCGCGCCGTACCAGCTCGACGCGCGCCGCTGCATCTCGTACCTGACGATCGAGCTGCCCGGCTCGATCCCGCTCGAGCTGCGACCGCTGATCGGCAACCGCATCTACGGCTGCGACGACTGCCAGCTCGTCTGCCCATGGAACAAGTTCGCGCGCACGGCCGAGCATGCTGACTTCGGCGTCCGCAACGGCCTCGACGCCGCCTCGCTCGCCAGCCTGTTCGCCTGGAGCGAAGCGGAGTTCGCGCAGCGGCTCGCCGGGTCGCCGATCCGCCGCATCGGCTATGAATGCTGGCTGCGCAATCTCGCGGTTGCGCTCGGCAACGCGCCGCGTTCGGCGGAGGTCATCCGAGTACTCGAAGCGCGCGCCGACCACCCCTCGGCACTCGTCCGTGAGCATGTCGGTTGGGCGCTCGCGCGCCAGCGCGGCCCAGCCCTCGCGACTAGCGGCCGCTGGCGGCTATAACGGTACTCGGAGGTTGTCGATGAGTCTCGCGCGGCCGAGTCTCGCGGCGGCGAGCACTACGAGGTCGCGGTCCGTGGGGTCGGGCGTGAGCAGGTCGCTCGAGCGGCGAATGCTGAAATAGTCGACCCGGAAGCCAGCGGCCTCGAGTGCCGCGGCACCCTCGCGCTCGATCAACGTGTACGAGCGATCGCCCGAGACGAGCCGTCCGCGCGCGCGGCCGAGCTCGACGTACAGGCGCGGGGCGATCGCGCGCTCGGCCTCGGTCAGGTACTGATTGCGCGAGCTCATCGCGAGGCCGTCGCTCTCGCGCATCGTCGGCGCGCCGACGATCTCGATCGGCAGGCAGAGGTCGGCTGTCATGCGGCGGATCACGGTCAACTGCTGGAAGTCCTTTTCGCCGAACACCGCGACGTCGGGCTGCACGATGCCGAACAGTTTCGCCACTACCGTCGCCACGCCCTCGAAATGGCCCGGGCGAAACTCGCCACAAAGTATGTCCGAGACGACTGGCACGAGTACGCGCGTCGCGAGCTCGTGCCCGTTGGGATACATCTCCGCCACGTCGGGAATGAACATCAGGTGGCAACCCGCGTCGCGCAGCATCTCGGCGGCGCGCTGCGGCGTGCGCGGGTAGTGGTTGAAATCCTCGTTAGGCCCGAACTGCATCGGGTTGACGAAGATGCTGGCGACGAAGCGGTCGCCATGCCGGCGCGCGAGCTCGATCAGGCTCAGGTGCCCTGCGTGCAGGTTACCCATGGTCGGCACGAACGCGACACGCAGCCCCTCGGCGCGCCACTCGCGCACCCGCTCGCGCACGACCCGTATGCTCTCGCAGATCTGCATGGCGACGCGGCCTTTCAGGTGAAGCAGTGCTCGGGAGCCGGATAGCTGCGATCCTTGACCGCGCGCACGTAGCGCCTGAGCGCCTCGAGGTTGCTACCGGCGCCTTCCATGCAATTGATGACGAAGCGCGGCTTGCGACCCGTGGTGATGTCGAGCACGTCGTAGAGCACGAGGATCTGGCCGTCCGTGTCGGGACCCGCGCCGATGCCGATCACCGGCACGTCGAGCTCCTCGGTGATGCGCTTGCCGAGCGCGCTCGGGATGCACTCGAGCAGGATCATGTCGGCCCCGGCCGACTGCAGTGCCCTGGCGTCCGCGACCATGCGCTCGGCGGCGTCGGCCTGCCGGCCCTGCACGCGGAACCCGCCGGTCTTGTGCACCGACTGCGGCTTGAGCCCGAGGTGCGCGCAGACCGCGATGTCGTGCTGCGCGAGGAATTCGACGATCTCGACCTGCGTCGCGCCGCTCTCGAGCTTGACCATCTCGGCACCACCCTCCTGCATCAGCCGAACCGCGTTAGCGAGCGCTTCCATCTTGGTCGGATAGCTCGCGAACGGCAGGTCCGCCATCAGCAGCGGCCGCTGCAGTCCGCGCGACACCGCCTTGCAGTGGTAGATGATGTCGTCCATCGTCACGGGGACGGTCGTATCGTGGCCCTGGATCACCATGCCCAGCGAATCGCCGACCAGCACCACGTCGACGTCGGCCTCGTCGAGCAGCACGGCGAAGCTCGCGTCGTAGCAGGTCAGGCAGGCGATCCTCTCCCCCTTCTGCCGCATCGAGTGCAGCGTCGACAGGGAGACCGGAGGTCGCGCGGAGTCGCGGAGCTGCAGCTGCGTATACATGTGCAAAGCCTCACAGTGCGGTGTGGCGCAGCGGATTGTAGTAGAGGCGGCCGCGCTTCATGCGCTGCATGGCGCCAAGCAGGTCCTCGAAATCGGCGTCGTTGCCGGCCGGATCGATTGCGGCGGCATTGACGATCAGCAGCGGCGCGGCGTCGTAGTCGTGGAAGAAGCGCGCGTAGGCCTCGTTGAGCCGTTCGAGGTATGGGCGCTCGATCAGCCGCTCGTACGGGATCCGCCGCTTCGCGATGCGCTCGAGCAGCACGTCGACCGGCGCCTGCAGGAAGACCACGAGATCGGGCTCCGGCGCCTCGACCGCGAGGCGCGCGTGCACCTGCTCGTAGAGCGCGAACTCCGGATCCTCGAGCGTCACGCGCGCAAACAGCCGATCCTTCTCGAACAGGTAGTCGGCGACCCGGAGTGGCGCGAACAGGTCGGCCTGCCTGAGCGCGGTGAGCTGCTGCGCGCGCTGAAACAGGAAATGCAGCTGCGCCGGCAACGCACCGATGCGCGGGTTGGCATAAAAGCGCTCGAGAAAGGGATTCTGATCGGCCTGTTCGAGCACGAGCTCCGCCGAAAGGTGCACCGCCAGCCGTCGCGCGAGGCTGGTCTTGCCGACCCCGATCGGCCCTTCGATCACGATGAAGCGGTGATCCGGTAGCGCCGCGCTCATGTCCGCGAGACCCACTCCAGGCGCATGATGCCCTCCGGCGACAGCTTAGCGGCCAGTTGCCGCACCACGCCCGCACCGGGCACTTCGAGATCGGGGGCGATCTCGAGCAGAGGATACAGAACGAAGCCACGCTCAGGGATCCCGGGATGCGGCAAAGCCAACGTCCCGCTCGAGCGCCGCTCGCGCCCCTGCACCAGCAGGTCGAGGTCGATCCGACGGGGTCCCCAACGCTCGCGCGCCGGCGCGCGCCCGAGCTCGAGCTCGATCGCACGCAGCCGTGCGAGCAGCGCCTCGGGCGTCAGCTGCGTCAGCAGCGCCGCGACCGCGTTGACGAAGTCGGGCTGGGCGACTGGACCCAACGGCGGTGTGCGATAGGGCGCGGAGGCCATCACGAGCCGCGTCGCCGGGATCCGTGCCAGATGGCCAAGCGCGAGCGCGAGCTGATGCGGCGGATCGTCGAGGTTGCTGCCGAGACCCACATAAGCCGGCTGCCAGACCGGTTCGGGCCCCATCGGCAACGAACGCCTCAGCGCGCCTGGCTGCGCGGCCGCCGCCTGCGGCGCGAACCGCCGCGGCGCGCTCCGCCCTCGCGCGACCGCTGCTGCGAACTTGCACCGGCGAGCCGCTCGCGCTCCTCGGGACTCGCCTGCTGCAGCATCTCCCACCAGCGGACGATGTCCGGATGCGCCATGCCCGCCTCGGCGCGCAACTGCAGCAGGTCGAGGGCCGCGCGGAACTTAGGATGCTCGAGCAGGCGCAGCGCGCGCCGCCCGCGTGGCGACTCGAGCCGCGGCTGCATCGCGAACATGTCGCGAACACCGAGCGTGAAGCGCTTCGGCACCGCGACACGCCTGAGCACCTCGCGCACCGCGCCATCGACCGCGTCCAGGATCGTCTGCGTGTCCGTCCAGCGCTCGCGCGGCTGCTGCTCGATCGCGAGTGCCACCGGTCCGTAAAGCAGCACCGCGAACAGGAAGGTCGGCGTCACCGACCGACCCTCGGCGACGCGCTGGTCCGTGTTCTCCAGCCCGCGTCGCAGCAGCCACACGATCGGCGTGTCGGGGTGACGGG
>CAZAWM010000267.1:0-4014 GCA_964488605.1 uncultured Steroidobacteraceae bacterium
CGCCCTGGCCGTGGTCGGCGTGCTGTTCGCCGGCAATAGCCTGATCCAGCAACGAACCGAAAACTCGGCGGCCCAGATCGTGCGCATTCACGCCGAGGCCGATCCGATCGTCCGGGCGAGCGTCGACCTCGGGCTCGCGGTGCAGGAGCTCGCGACGGTGGTTTCGCTTGCCGAGCAGGTCGCCAGCGGTTCGTCCGACTTCGACGCGGACGCTGCTCACGGTCGGCTCGCCGCAGCAGAGGCCGCCGTGACCGCAGCACGCGACGGTATTGGCACGCAGCCCTTGTCCACGGCGCTCGTCGCGCTCCTCGATCGCCTGCCCGCCGACGCCGCGACACAGGTGCGTCTCGCCGCGGAGCGCCGCGCAGCCATCGCCGCCCACTCGCGCGCGCTCGGCAGACTGCGCGAGCGGATCAAAGCCGCCGGTGGCGATGGCATCTGGGTCGGTGAGCAGAACGTCGCGCGGCGCTCGCTGCAGGAATTCGGCGCCGCAGTCAGCGTCCTGCAGTCGGCCGCGCTGGGCGGCAGCGCCTCGACCCAGGACCTATCGGCACCGGCCGTCACGAGCGCCGAAGCGGCGCTGCGCGCCGTGCTGCGACGCCACGCCGCCGAATTCAAACGTTCTCCCGGCGTCGCGTGGCTCGAGCTCGTGCGCGAGGACCTCGATGCCGCGCAGCGCGCCCGCCGTACGGTGCAGAGCAATCACCGCGAGGCCCTAGAACTGCAGGGCACCTTCCTGAGCGGTGTCAACGAGGCCTCGATGCGCATTCGCGCCGAGCTGACCGAGCCCGCGCGCCGCAAGCTCGCCGAGGGTGCAGAACGCGCCCGCCGCATCGCCGAGGAAACGCGGCGCTCGGTCGCTAACGTCAGCCTCGGTGTGCTCGCCACGGTGCTCGCGGTCTTCGCGATCACGGGCTGGGGCATCGTGACGCCGATCCGCCGTCTGCGCGAGGGTACCCGCCGACTGGCCGAGGGTAGCCGTGAGACGCGAGTCACGCCGGGCGGCCCCGGCGAGCTGATCGAGCTCGCGAGTTCGTTCAACCACATGGCCGACGAGCTCGAACGCGCCGAAGCCCAGTTGCGCGCCGAGCACGCCGAGCTCGAGCAACGCGTCGTCGAGCGGACCGCGCAACTGCGGCACTTGGCGATGCACGATCCGCTGACGGGCCTGCCGAACCGGCGCCACCTCTACGACGAACTCGACGCCGCGATCGACGTCGCCATGGGTACGGGCTCGCAGTTGACGCTACTGGTGATCGACCTCGACGATTTCAAGACGAGCAACGACAGCCTCGGTCATGCCTTCGGCGATCAGGTGCTGAAGTCGGTAGCCGGTCGCCTGCGCGCCGAGTTCGGCACCGAGGCACTGATTGCGCGGCTCGGCGGCGACGAGTTCACGGTATCGCGGACGCATGTGAAGACCGATGCCGAGGTTGAAGCGCTTGCCGAGCGCGTCATCGGCTGTTTCCGGCAGCCGATCCAAGTCGGCGACCGCGAGCTGCTCATCAGCGCAAGCGTCGGCTGGGCGCTTGCGCCCGATCATGGGCGCGACACGGAGATGCTGCTGCGCTCGGCCGACGCAGCCCTGTTTCGCGCCAAGGCGCTCGGGCGCAATCGGCAGCACGGCTTCAGTCCAAGCCTGCTAGAGGCCAGCGATCGCAAGTTCCGCACTGAGCAGGCGCTGCGCCGCGCGATCGACAACGAGGCGCTGCTGCTGCACTTCCAACCCGAAGTGTCCCTCGGCCGCGGCCGCATCACCGTTGCAGAGGCGCTGCTGCGCTGGCGCCGTCCCGATGGCAGCATCGCCACGGCCGGCGAGTTCATCGGCTACGCCGCCGAGACCGACCTGCTGACCCACTTGAACCTCTGGGCTGTCGACGCCGCCGTCGCGGCGCTGGCGGCCCAAAGGGCCCGAGGCTGGTCCGAACTGCGCATCGCTGTGAACGTGTCGGCGCGCCAGTTTCTGCTCTCCGATTTCGTCGCGCGGATCGAGAACGCGCTGCACCGACATGACCTCGCGCCCGACAGCTTCGAGATCGAGTTGACCGAAGAGGTCCTGCAGACTGGCCGGGGAACTATCGAGGCCCTCCGTTCGCTGCGCGCCCTCGGACTGACGATCGCGCTCGACGACTTCGGCGCCGGATTCTCGTCGCTGGCCTCGCTCGAACGCTTGCCTCTGAGCCGCGTCAAGTTTGACCGCAGCCTAATTGCCGAGATAGATGCCAACGAGCGCTCTGCCGCCATCGTCACCAGCATGGTCAGGCTCTGCCATGACCTCGGTCTCGCCGTGACCGCCGAGGGCGTGGAGCGACCCTCCCAGCTCGCGATGCTGCACGCGCTCGGCGGCGCCGACGTGCAGGGCTACCTGGTCAGTCGCCCGACGCCTCTCGAGGAGCTGGCGTCGATCCGCGCCGACCTTCCCGCCCGTCTAGCGCCTCTGCTCGACCGGACGACTCTCCCGGCTCTGCTCGTGCCGGCGCACGGCGATGACACGGTCACGCGGTTGCGCGGCCTTGGCGCGCGCCCGCCGCGGCGCTGAGGCGCGCGCATGACCTGCCGCGACCCGCGGCGCGGACGGCCCGTGAAGTTTCGTCGAGTGGACGGCCGATGCGTATACGATACGGGCGCCGACGGTTCGTCGGTCCAAGGCGCATTGCGGAGACCAGCATGATCCTGCTCACAGGCATCACCGGCAACATTGGCGGCGCGACGGCTCGGGCGCTGCTCGACAGGGGCGTGCGCTTCCGGGCACTCGTGCGCGACCTCGCCAAGGCAGCGGCGTGGGCCGAGCGCGGGGTCGAACTCGTACAGGGCGACATCGAGGATCCCGCCACCGTCAAGCGCGCGCTCGCGGGCGTCGATCGTGCGCTGCTCGTGATGCCGAATGGCGAGTTCCAGGAGCGCGCCGAACTGTCGTTCATTCGCAGCGCGCGCGAAGCCGGCCTGCGCTGGATCGTCAAACTGTCCTCGCCCGAGGCGGTGCGGGGTACCACGAGCCCTATCCCTCTCGCCCATATCGCCGCCGAGGATGCCATCAAGGCCTCGGGCATGAAGTGGACTATGGTCCGCCCGAGTTTCTACATGCAGAACTTCCGCAGCTCGCTGAAAAGCGCGCGTGCGACCGGCAAGCTGTCCATGCCGATGGGCAATGGCACCGTTGCATTGACCGACGCCAACGACGCCGGGCTGTTCATCGCCCACGTCCTCACCGACCCCGACTCCACGCGGCATTACGGGCAGTGCTACGACATCACCGGACCTGACCCGGTTATGAACTTCCACGAGATCGCCGCGATCATCGGTGAGGTCATCGGCCAGAGGGTCGTCTACGACGACTGCGATCCGAAGGCGTTCCAGGAGGCGATTCGCCCGTTCCACCGCAATCAATGGCATTCCGATGCCGTCGCACGCCTGTTTGCCGAGATCGCCAGCGGCCGCACGCCCGGCCATCGCACCGACACGTTCGAGAAGATCATGGGCCGCCGGGGGCGATCGGTCCGCGAGTACCTCGCGACGCTGGTCTGAGTTCGCGCAGTGGCGCCCCCGGCCGGAGTTGAACCGACGACCTACCGCTTAGGAGGCGGTCGCTCTATCCACTGAGCTACGGGGGCAACGTTTGGAAACAATAACTTAAGTGATATTCTATGTCTTGGGGTGCAATGTAGGGTGCAGGACGCGCGGCCTCCAATTCCAAGGATCCTCCGGCCGCGTACCGCTTCAATCATACCGAACAGCCGGACCGGTAGACGTCCCGCGGGCGCCGTCGATACCCGTTGCCCCGAACTGGTCCGCGCGCACCCCGAGCTCGCGCGTCCGTCGCGCCCGACAACCACCCCGCTTGGCCATGACCTTGTGGGCTTCGTGATCGAACCTCGGCGTGGCATTTCGCCTTCCCGTCCGACATCTCCGAGATCGTCATCGCGCCTAACCTGGGCGTCAGCAGAGACGGAGGAATGCCAGTTGTCGAGCATCGTGTGATCCGTGTAGCCCCGGCGCGTCGCATCGCCGATCGCG
>CAZAWM010000268.1:0-4000 GCA_964488605.1 uncultured Steroidobacteraceae bacterium
ACCTGGCCGGCATCACCGGGGAGCACTTGGCCGGCATCACCGGGGAGCACCTCGAGTGAGGGTGCCCTGGCTCGCCGTTTCTTTACGCACGAGTTTGAATTGAGGCGGCGCATCGCTGCGCCGCCTTTTTTGTGGCGACGGTGCCGTCGTTGAATACGTGCGGTCGGACGTCAATGGATGACGCTAACCGTGATGCATTAATTGACGCTTTCGAAGATGCTTTGGGCCCATTCATAAAACTGGCCCTGCACTACGGTCTGTCTGCCGCGGAGCTGTCGACGGCGCTCTTAAGGTCCGCCCTGACCACCATTAGCCGTCATATAGAAATGGCAGAGAAGCGTACCCCCTCAGATTTGCGGCTAGCCAGGTATCTGGGACTGTCTAAGAGAGCGTTTAGGGCTGTTGCCGAGGACGCCGAAGCTAGGCGACGCGCGGATCGCCGCCTGAGTGCTGACACGCTGAGCGCAATTCTTGGTGTGTGGCACTCAGATCCAATGTATGCCTCAATCTACGAATTAGCGAAAGATCTTGAGATAGGAGATGCCGAGCGCCCGGGGACATTCGCTGGATTGGTTGCGAAGGTTGCTCCGGGTACAGACGCAACGCTCGCGTTGAAGGCGTTGTCAAGCGCCGGATGTGTCGAATGCCTCGAGGGTGGATATGTCCGAGCTAGTGCCCGCGCTTACTTCCTGCCCTCGACTGATCATCAAAGCCGCCTGCGACGTATGGGGGCCACACTCAGACAGTACCATGAAGTGTTCTTTCGGAACCTGACGAGCGAAGACAGGGTGACCGAAGGCCTAATGGAGCGCACACTGGTCGCAGATAATCGGATATCTGAGGCTGGTGTTGCTCAGTTTCATGCAGCCGCTACTGCGGCGGTGCAAAAGCTACTGACTGACCTAGATGCGACTCTTACTATGATTGGACGCAACTGCGCACAAAGTACAGGGCACGTTTGCGGTGTGGGAATATACTTTTTTGATGATGCGGATCGACCGGTGCCCTCAGGAGTCTCTGGTTTCCCAATCGACATCGACAGAGAGATCGAGCGAAAGTCTCTTGAGGGATAACGATAACGCGATGCAGGGCAGCTTCTACGTGCAGGAGCTTGCACCGCCCCACGATGATCCAAACGGATCGTTGCGCGCTGGTCGAAGGCGGGCGACCTGTACGTCAGCAACAGCGGCACGAGCATGGCGGCACCACACGTGTCCGGGCTGCTTGCGGCCTTCCTGTCGGTGCGGCGCGAGTTCCGCGGCCGGCCTGACGAGGTCAAGGCGCTGCTGCTGCGCACCGCGACCGACCTCGGCCGCGACCGCCACCACCAGGGGCACGGCGTGCCGAACCTCATGAGAATGCTGCTCGAGGCCTGAAGCGCGCCGCGCCCCTCAGCAGATCCGCGGCAGCTGCTCGCCGCTCGGCAGGTCGATGACGCGGGCGATGCCGAGGGCGCCGCGGCCGATCACGGCCGCGCCGTGTGCGCCACACGGTGCAGGCACAACGCGGCCGACACAGGCAGCGCCCGCGCAGACCGGGTGCCCTCGCAGTGCGGCGAGCGCCGCCGCCGCCTCCCTCTCCGCCACAAATGCGGCGAACCGCCCCTCGTTGGCGACGTGCAGTGCATCGAGCCCGAGCAGCTCGCAGGCGGCGGCAACGTCGGCGCGCACGGGCACGGCCGGCTCGTCGATCTCGATCGCGAGGCGCGCGCTGGCGGCGATGGCGGCGATCTCGTGCAGCGCAGCGGCGAGTCCGCCCCGTGTCAGGTCGCGCAGGCAATGTACGTCGATGCCGGCATCGAACAGTGCCCGCACGGACGCCGCGAGCGGTGCGCAGTCGCTGTCGATCGGCGGCTCGAAGCCGAGCGACTCGCGCGCGGCGAGTACGGCGATGCCGTGTCGGCCGATGTCGCCGCTGACGATCACGACGTCGCCGGCGACGACCCGGGACGGCAGCACCGGCGCCGGCGCGATCACGCGGCCGACGCCACTCGTCGTGACGAACATGCCGTCGCCCTTACCGCGGTCAACGACCTTGGTGTCGCCGGTCACGAGGCGCACACCGGCGGCGCGCGCGGTGTGGCGCATCGAGCGCAGCAGCCGGCGCAGGGTCGCGACCGGCAGTCCCTCCTCGAGGATCAGCGAGACGCTCAGATACTGCGGCACCGCGCCGCACATGGCGAGATCGTTGACCGTACCGTTGACGGCGAGCGTGCCGATGTCACCGCCCGGGAACTCGAGCGGCCGGACGACATAGCTGTCGGTGGTGAACGCCAGCGGCCCGTCGAGCTCGAGCACCGTGCCGTCGTGTCGCAGCTCGAGTGCCGGGTCGTCGAGTTCGGGCCGGATGACGGTGTCGAGCAGCCGCAGCGTCGCGCGGCCCCCGCCGCCGTGCGCGAGCTGGATCAGCTCGTCGTCGACCTGCGGCAGCGGGCAGGCACCGTCGCGGGAACCGCTCACGACGCTGCCTCCGCTGTCAAATGCGGGCCCCTGAACCGGTAGTAGGCGGCGCAGGCACCCTCGCCCGAGACCATCGTGACGCCGAGCGGATGCTCGGGCGTGCAGCGGGTGCCGAAGGCTGCGCAGTCGACGGGCTTGCGCAGGCCGCGCAGCACGAGGGCGCTGATGCACGCCTCGCCGTCGGCTGGCGCATCGGCGCGCGTTCCGGCCGCCGCTTCGCAGGCGTCGGTGTCATCGACGGCACCGAAGCGCCGCTCAGCGTCGAGGTCGGCGAACTCCGCAGCCAGCGCGAGGCCACCGGCATCGACCTCGCCGAGGCCGCGCCAGCGGCGCGGCCCGATCGTGAACACGCGCTGCAGCAGCGCCTGGGCGGCGCGGTTGCCCTCGCTCCGAACCGAGCGCGCGTAGGCGTTCTCGAGTTCGGCGCGGCCGGACTCGAGCTGGCGCGCGCAGCACAGGATGCCGTCGAGGATGTCGAGCGGCTCGAATCCGGTGACGACGATTGGCACGCCGTAGCGCGCGACGATCGGCTCGTACTCGGCGGTGCCCATGATCGTACAGACGTGACCGGCGGCGAGGAAACCCTCGATGCGATGTCCCGGCTGCCCGAGCAGCGCATACAGCGCCGGCGGCACGCGCACGTGGCAGGCGAGCAGGCTGAAGTTGCGCAGCCCGAGCTCGCGGGCGCGGAGCACTGCGGCAGCATTAGGTGCCGCGGTGGTCTCGAAACCGATCGCGAAGAACACCACCTCGCGATCGGGCAGCGCGCGCGCGATCGCGACCGCATCGAGCGGCGAGTAGACCATGCGCACGGCGGCGCCGCGCGCCTTCGCCCCGAGCAGATCGCCGGCGCTGCCGGGCACGCGCAGCATGTCGCCGTACGAGCAGAGCACGACGCCCTGTGCGGCGAGTGCGATCGCGCGGTCGATGTAGCCCTGCGGCGTGACGCAGACCGGGCAGCCCGGACCGTGCAGCAGCGTGACGGCCCCCTCGAGCAGCCGGTCGATGCCGTGGCGGACGATCGCATGCGTCTGACCGCCGCAGACCTCCATGATCGTGCGCGGCCGGGTGACCGTGCGTCGGATCGCGGCGGCGAGCCGGTGCGCGGCCTGCGGATCGCGGTATTCGTCGCGGAACCTCACGGCGGCCCCCGGTCGAGTTCGGCAAGGCTCGCGAACACCCGCTGCGCGGCGGCTTCGTCGAGCACGGCGATCGCGAAGCCGACGTGCACAAGCACGTAGTCGCCGACGCGTGCTTCGGGCAGCAGCGCGAGACTGACGCTGCGCTGCACGCCGCCGAAGTCGACGCGGCCCGCGCGCGTCAGGGGGTCGTCGCCACTCGTGGCAACGAGGCGGGCGGGCACGGCTAGGCACATGACCGCGACCTCTCCCGGACGGCGTCGGCTTCGCGCCAGGCCGTCCAAAGCGCCTGGCCGAGCGCGAGCCCGCCGTCGTTGGGCGGCACGCGCTCGTGCCGCAGCGGTTCGAAGCCGGCCGCGGTGAGCGCGCGCGCGCTGGCGACCGTCAGCAGCGCATTCTGGA
>CAZAWM010000269.1:0-3994 GCA_964488605.1 uncultured Steroidobacteraceae bacterium
CGCGATGTCGACGGTGCACCGCGCTACGCACCTCGACTACGTTGGCGTCAAGCAGTTCGATGCGCGTGGCGAACCCTGCGGCGAGCACCGTTTCCTTGGGCTGTGGACCTCGACCGCCTACTTCACGAGCCCGCGCGACATCCCGCTGCTGCGCCTCAAGGTGGCACAGGTCGTCGCACATTTCGGCCTCGATCCGACCAGTCATGACGGCAAGGCGGTGCTCGCGGCACTCGAAACCTATCCGCGCGACGAGCTTTTCCAGGCCAGCGTCAAGGAGCTGATCGGGATTGTCCGTGACGTTGTCAATCTCTACGAGCGGCGCCGTACCCGCCTGCTCGTTCGCCGCGACCCTTTCGGCCGTTTCGTATCCTGCATGGTGTACGTGCCGCGCGACCGCTACACCACCGAGGTACGCCAGCGCATCGAGCGGATCCTGAACCAGCGTTTCGGCGGAGCAGGCGTCGAGTCGCAGGTGCAGATCTCCGAGTCGAACCATGCTCGGCTCCATGTGGTCGTGCGTTTTCCCGGCGATGTGCTCGCCCCCTCACGCAAGAAGGCGCGCCGCGATGCGCTGGTCCGCACCGTCGACATCGCCGCCGTCGAGCGCGAGATCGCCGCTGCGACCGAGACCTGGGCCGATCGACTGCGCGGCGCGCTGTTCGCGGCGCAGCCGCATGACACCGCGGCGACGCTGGCCGCGCGCTACGCCGAGGCCTTCCCGCTCGCCTATCAGGAGCAGGTCGGGCCCCGCGACGCGCTCGCCGACATCGAGGATCTCGAGCGGCTCGGCGACGCGACGGGCGGCCTGCGCCTGAACCTGCACCGACCGGCCGGACGCCCGCTGTCGCGCGTATTCCTCAAGATCTTCAAGCTAGGCGAGGCGATTCCGCTCTCGGACCTGCTGCCGGTCATGGACCATTTCGGTCTGCGCATGATCGCCGAGCGTCCCTACGAGGTCCGGCTCGGCGATCGCGGCAACGCGAGCATCCAGGACCTCGAGTTCGAGCGCCATGGCGGCGTGCCCGTCGCCATCGACCGTGTCGAGGAGCGATTTGTCGCTGGTTTCCTCGCGGTCTGGTCTGGCGAGGTCGACAACGATGGCTTCAACCGGCTGCTGCTGTCGACGCGGCTCGACATCCAGCAGATCGTCGTATTGCGCGCCTGCGCACGTTATCTCGTGCAGACGGGACTGCCGTTCAGCCAGAGCTACATGGAAACGACGCTCGCAGCTCACGCGTATGTCGCGGCGGACCTGTTCGCGCTGTTCGAGCAGCAGTTCGCTCCGTGGGCCGCGGCGCGACGCACGGAGCGTTGCCAGCGTCTCGTCGATCGCATCCGGCGGCGGCTCGACGCAGTCCGCGGCGCGGACGAGGACCGTATCCTGCGCGCATTCCTCGCGCTGATCAGCGCGCTGCTGCGGACCAACTACTACCGGCGCGATGCCGCAGACGACGTGCCGGCGGGTGACTCCACACGCGCTCTTGCCATCAAGATCGATCCGACGCGGATCCCCGAGCTGCCGCTACCCCGGCCGCGCTTCGAGATCTTCGTGTACTCGCCGCGCGTCGAGGGCGTGCATCTGCGGATGGGCGCGGTCGCGCGCGGCGGCATCAGATGGTCGGACCGCCGCGAGGACTACCGCACCGAGATCCTCGGTCTGATGAAGGCGCAGAACGTCAAGAACACGCTGATCGTGCCGGTCGGCGCCAAGGGTGGGTTCTTCCCCAGGCGTCTGCCGACAGGCGGGAGCCGCGACGAGATCCAGCGCGAGGGCATCGCGGCCTACCGGGCCTATATCGGCGCACTGCTCGACGTCACGGACAACCTCGAGCGCGGTAGGGTCATCCCGGCACCCGGAGTCGTCCGCCGCGACGGCGACGACCCATACCTCGTCGTCGCTGCGGACAAGGGTACCGCGAGCTTCTCCGACACGGCGAATGCGATCGCCGTGGCGCGCGGATTCTGGCTCGGCGATGGCTTCGCATCGGGCGGATCGGCCGGCTACGACCACAAGAAGATGGGGATCACGGCGCGCGGTGCCTGGGAGTGCGTCAAGCGTCATTTCCGCGAGCTGGGCATCGACATCCAGTCGCAGGATTTCACGGTGGCGGGTATCGGCGACATGTCCGGCGACGTCTTCGGCAACGGCATGCTGCTGTCGCCGCACATCCGGCTCGTTGCGGCATTCAACCATCAGCATGTCTTCCTCGACCCCGCGCCGGATCCCGTCCGCAGCTTCGCCGAGCGGCGTCGACTCTTCGAACTGCCGCGTTCCAGCTGGGAGGACTACGATACGAAGCTGATCTCGCCGGGCGGCGGCGTCTACCCAAGGAGCGCGAAGTCGATCGCGCTGTCGAGCGAGGCGCAGCGGTTGCTGGATCTGCCGCAGGCGACGGTGATGCCACAGGACGTCATCCGCGCCATCCTGCGGATGCGCGTCGACCTGCTCTGGAACGGCGGTATCGGCACGTACATCAAGGCGCGCAACGAGACGCATGCGGACGTCGGCGACCGCGCCAACGACGCCGTGCGCGTCAACGGCGCCGAACTGCGCGCAAGGGTCGTCGGCGAGGGCGGCAACCTCGGCTTCACGCAGCGCGGTCGCGTCGAGTACGCCCTCGCCGGCGGACGCATCAATACCGACTTCATCGACAACTCCGCCGGCGTCAACACCTCGGACGTCGAGGTCAACCTGAAGATCCTGCTCGGAGGCCTCGAACGCGACGGGCGGCTGCGGCGGCGCGACCGCGACCGGCTGCTCGCCCGTATGACCGGAGCCGTCGCCGAGCTGGTGCTGCGCAACAACTACCTGCAGAGTCAGGCGCTGTCGCTGCTCGAACGCGACGCACCGCAACGACTCGGCGAGCTGCAGCAGCTGATCCGCGCTCTCGAGCGCGCCGGCGAGCTCAACCGCACCCTCGAGCACCTGCCCGACGACGAGGCGATCGAGGAACGGCGCCGGCAGGGTCGTGGACTGACGCGACCGGAGCTGGCCGTACTGCTGGCCTACGGGAAGATGAGTCTCTATCCGCGTCTGCTGGAATCCGACATTCCCGAGGACCCCTACCTCTCGAACGAGCTGCAGCGCTACTTCCCCGAGCCGGTCCGCCGGCGTTTCGGACGCGCGATCCGCAGGCACCCGCTGCGACGCGAGATCATCGCCACGGCAACGACCAACAGCCTCGTCAACCGCATGGGACCGAGTTTCGTGCTGCGGGTGACTGCAGAGACGGGTGCCGACGCGGCACAGATTGCCAGGGCCTACACGATCGCTCGCGAGGCCTTTGGGATGCGTGCCCGCTGGGCCGCTATCGAGGCGCTCGACAACCGTGTCGCAGCGGCCGTTCAGTACGAGATGATGGCAGCCTTGGGGAGGCTGCTGCGCCACTCGACCTACTGGCTACTGCGCCAGCGCGACCGCTCGCTTGCGGTCGAACCGGCGGTGCGGCGCCTCGCACCCGCGCTCGCGCGACTCGTCACGCGCTGCGCCGCGCTCGTCTCCCTGGACGAGCAGGCGCGAATCGAAACCGAGCGAGCGCGCCTCACCTCGGCCGGGGTGCCGGGCGAACTCGCCGGCTTCGTCGCCTGTGTCGACGCGCTCGACTCCGCGCTCGACATCGTCGAGATTGCCGCCGGCTTCCGGTTGCCGGTCACCGATGCGGCCGCCGCTTACTTTGCGCTCGGCGAACGCCTCGGTCTCGACTGGCTCCGCAGACGCATTGACGAGCTTGCCACCGAAGGTGCGTGGCAGGCGACTGCACGCGGCGGCCTGCGCGAGGCCGCGCTGGGCCTGCAGCGCGCGCTGACGGAGACGGCGCTGCGGCACGGCGGCCGGCAGCGCGGTCTCGCGCGGATAGACGCCTGGATGAACGCGGCGAGCACGGACCTCGACGCATGGGCTCGCACGTTGACCGACCTGCGCGCGGCCGGGCAGATCGATTTCGCGACGCTCTCGGTCGGGATCGACGCCGTGCGCAAGCTGTTGCGCTGAGCG
>CAZAWM010000270.1:0-3985 GCA_964488605.1 uncultured Steroidobacteraceae bacterium
ACCGCGGCGATCGCTACCGCGATGGGCAGCGCGTTGCGACCGGCCTTTACTTCGGTAGCGACCATGAATACCACCCGGTTTCGCGCTGCCAGTCGTCGGTCCAGAACAGCAGCACGCGCAGCGCGTCGGGCATGCGACCACGACGCACGGCCACCCTGACGCTGACCACGTAGTCGCGACCCCGGTTGACCTGCGATTCGACCAGAATGGGCCACCGGTCGATCCGGCCCAGCGCCGCGAGCGCGGCCTCGAGTGTCGGATAGGAGTCCTGCTCCGCACGAGCCGCCTCACGCACGACATAGCGGTCGCTGACGGTGTGATAGCCGAGCTCGCGACGCAGGCGCAGCGAGACGATCTCGGCGTCGGTCCAGAAACGCCGTTCGCGCTCCACCCTTGCCTCGAGATCGAACGTCAGCGTGACGCCGTCGCGCAGGGCGGCCCGGATCTGGTCGTTGACCGGGTACTGAACGCGCGCCTGCAGATAGTAAACCCCGTCCTCGACACTGACGAACGCGGACTGCACGGCGAGCTCGCCGTCGAGCGCATCGGCCCGCGCCGTGCCGATTCGGGCCGGCAGCAGGCACGACAGCGCCAGCAGCGTCACCCCGCACGACGCCGCGCGCCTCGCATGCCGATGTGCCCGCCTCGTCATCCGTTCATCCGACCGTGCCGGAGCAGAGCATAGTAAAAGCCATCGGTGCCCGCCTCGGCACCCGGCAGCAGCTGCGTGCCATGCCCCGTGGCAATCGCGCCGGGAGGCCGCGGCAGCGCCTGCGGCCATGGTTCTGATGCGGCCCTTGGCTCGCTGGTGAGGAACTCGGCGACGACGGCCTCATTCTCGGCGGGCAGCACGGAACAGGTGGCGTAGACGAGCAGGCCATCGGGTGCCAGGTGCGCGAAAAGACGCTTGAGCAGTGCACTCTGTCGGGCCACGAACTGGGCGAGATCGCCGCGGCGGCGCAGCAGTTTGATGTCGGGATGGCGACGGATCACTCCCGTCGACGAGCAAGGCGCATCGAGCAGAATCCGGTCGAACTGCGGCTCGTTGGCCAGTGCCTCGGGCGAGAGCAGGTCGAGACGCCGCAGCCGCACACGTCGGCGGCGACCGAGCCGTGCCAGCGTGTCCTCGACCTGGCGCAGCCTTGCGCCGTCGACGTCGACCGCAAGCAGGTCGGCGAGCGCCGGCTGCACCTCGAGCAGATGACCGGTCTTGCCGCCCGGCGCGGCGCAGGCATCGAGGACCCGGTCGCCGGGCTGCGGTGCGAGCAACCGCGCGGCGCACTGCGCCCCGCTGTCCTGGACCGATACCCGGCCCTCGCTGAATCCCGGCAGCGCCTGTACCGGCGCCGGGTGCTCGAGCACCACGGCCGCTGGCGCCCAGTCGAGCGCCCGCCCCACGCGGCCCGCGGCCGCCAGTTCCCGCAAGTACTCTTCGACGCTGCCACGCGTCAGGTCGACGCGCAAGGTCATCGGCGGATGGACGTTGTTGGCGGCCAGCAGCGCGGCCGCCCGGTCCCCCCAAGCCGCATGCACTGCGGCGACGAACCAGCCCGGATGAGCGCTTGCCGCGGCCGGATCGCGATCCACCGCGGCAAAAAGTGCCGCGCGTTCGGTCACGAAGCGTCGCAGCACGGCATTGACGAAGCCGGCCGCGCGCCGCTGCCCCACCGCACGCGCCGCATCGACGGCAAGATGCGCGCTGACCTCGGGCGCCGTGCGCGAGTACTCGATCTGGTGCGCTGCGCAGATCAGCAGTGCATGCAGCGCAGGTGCCATCCGTGTCGACGGGCGTGCCAGCAGCTTCTCAATGGCCGGGGTCAGACGCAGGTACCAGCGCAGCGAACCGAGCGCGATCGCGCGCACGGCGGCGCGGTCGGCGCGCGTCTCGATCGACTCGAAGACCTGGTCGGCGGACCGGCCGCGATGCGCAACGGCCTCGACGACGCCGGCGGCAGCGGCGAGCGTCGCCGCGCCGGGCGCGAGCGAGTCGCGGCGCCTGGCCGGCGCGGTATTCATGTCAGCCGTTCGCCGACGACCGGCACCGCCGCCGCGAACTCGCGCGCGCTGACCGGCCGCCGTCCGGGACGCTGCAGCGACTGCAGGGCGATCGCACCGTCGCCACAGGCGACGATCAGCCCTCGTTCGTCGAGCGCGAGCACCCGGCCGGGTTCCGCCGCGGCGGACCCTGCCGCCGCCACCGCCGCGACCGGTGCGGCGCGGTGCACACGAACGGTCTCGTCGCCGATGCGGATCTCCGCGACCGGCCACGGGTGGAACGCGCGCACCTGCCGGTCGATTTCGTCGGCCGAGCGCCGCCAGTCGATGCGTGCCTCGCGCTTGTCGATCTTGCGCGCGTAGCTCATGCCCTCCTGCGGCTGCGGCGTCTCGACCGCGCGACCCGTCTCGATCTGCTCGAGCGCCTCGAGCAGTGCCGTCGCGCCGAGTTGCGCGAGTCGCTCGTGCAGGCTGCCCGAGGTGTCGTCGGCGAGGATCGGTGTGCGCCGCTCGAGCAGCACGGGCCCCGTGTCGAGGCCTGCCTCCATGCGCATGATCGAGACGCCGGTCTCGCGATCTCCCGCAAGGATGGCGCGCTGGACCGGCGCCGCACCACGCCAGCGCGGCAACAGCGAGGCGTGGATGTTGAGGCAACCGAGTCGCGGGAGATCGAGGGCCGCCTGCGGCAGGATCAGCCCATAGGCCACGACCACCAGCACATCGGGACGCCACGATGCGAGGCGCGCGCGGCCCTCATCGCTGCGCAGCGTCTGCGGCTGGTCGAGCGGCCAGCCGCGCTGCTGCGCATAGCGCTTGACCGGGCTGGCGCACAGCTCGCGGCCGCGCCCCGCGGGCCGGTCGGGCTGCGTCAGCACGCCGACGACGGTGTGCGGACTTGCGGCGAGGGCCGCGAGCGGCGGCACCGCAAACTCGGGCGTGCCGGCAAAGGCAACGCGCAGCGCCATGAAAACGTTGCGGCGCGAGCCGCGCCCTACAGCGCGGCGGCGCCGGGCGGTCCGGCGTTGCGCGCGCGCGTGGCGCGTTCCCTGCGATCCTTTTCGAGCTTCTTGCGGATGCGCTCGCGCTTGAGTTCGGACAGGTAGTCGACGAACAGCTTGCCCTTGAGATGATCCATCTCGTGCTGCAGACAGACGGCGCCAATTCCCTCGAGGTCGCGCTCGAACACGACGCCATGCCGGTCCTGGGCGCGGACACGCACGCGGTCGGCACGCTCGACCTCCTCGAAGATGCCCGGCACCGACAGGCAGCCCTCCTCCATGACCTCGAGGCCGTCCCGCGCAACGATCTCCGGGTTGACGAAAACCCAGGGTTCGTTCTGCTCCTTGGAGACGTCGATGACGATGAGCTGACGGTGTACGTCGACCTGCGTCGCCGCGAGGCCGATCCCCGGAGCCGCGTACATCGTCTCGAACATGTCGTCGATGAGCCGATCGAGCTCGGCATCGAAACTGCGGACCGGCTCGGCGCGCGTCCGCAGCCGCGGGTCGGGGTACTCGAGGATGGTCAGGCGGGCCATGCGGAAATTCCTGCAATCATTGCTGTGTTCGACTCAAACTTGTTGCCAATGTTCTCTTTTCGTTGAGAATTGGCGCGGATGACCTCGCGCACGAGGCCCGCCGGCGCAGGTCGCAGGCGGCCCCGTGAACCACCGCACAAAGCAGCGATTTGACGATGCGCTTCCCGGGGCCGTGCGAGTATAACAGCCAGGGCTCACGGCCCCACCCGCATCGAGGAGTGGAGGATGCTTTTGAATCAGTCACTTAGCTCGACAGCGCGGGCACTCTGCGCGGCCACGCTGGCGGCTCTCTCGCTGACCGGTTGCGCGACCGTCGGCGCCGGTGCCGAAGCCTCCGCCGCTCGCACCGCGGGCGCCGGCGAAGACCCGGTAGTCGAGTCGGCTGCGGCAGCGATGACCGCGACCGAGGCCGCGGTCGCTGCGAACCCCGCCGACGATCAGATGCCGGCCGAA
>CAZAWM010000271.1:0-3975 GCA_964488605.1 uncultured Steroidobacteraceae bacterium
GCGGCGGATCGTTCGGGTCGGCCGCAGCCACCACGAGCGTGCAGTCGGCGGCGATACGCGGGCTGGCCAGGATCGCTGACGATTCGGCCGCAGCGGCGCTCAGCCCGTTGCTGCAGCACGCGCAGAGGCGTTTGCGCTTCGAGGCCCTCGATGCCCTTGGCCAGATGGACAACGCCACGGCGCATGCGCTGTTGACCGCAGCGAGCCTTGACTCCGACCCCGTGATGGCCGAAGCGGCGCGCGAATGGCTGGACGAGCGGCGGCGCGCGACTAGAAATTCCAACTGACGTCGAATTGCGGCAGTAACGGCAGCCAGCGCAAGGCGCCGATGTCCAAGGTGAGGCTGTCGTCCTCGTCGCGTTCCGCATCAATCTCGGTGCAGCACGTATTGACCCGATCAGTCGCATTGTTGAGAGCGAACGCGATCTGCAACTGGCCGAGACGCAGAGGTCGGCGATACTCGGCGCGCACATCGACGGTCGCGTACATCGGTAGCCTCCTGCGATACGCCTCGCCGAGCTGATACGCATCGCCGGCTGGCTCGAGCGACGTGGTCGGCCACCCATCGTGGAGCATCACCTGACCCGTGATCTGCCAGCGCCCACGCTGCCAGCCGAGTCCGCCGCCTACGGACCAGCGCTGGTCCCAGGCGCGGGGCTGAGACAGCCCATCGATATGGTCGCGTGCGCGCGCGGCCACCGCGCTGAACCACCCGTTCCACAGCCGGCCCTCGCTACGCACGGAGCATTCCAGTCCCTGCATGCGCACCCCGCCGGGCGCCAGGCGATACCGATCTACGGCAAGTTCCGGAATGATCGCGTACGTGTTAAACAGGTTCTCGAATCGAACCGCCGGGCGGGTCTCCCGTTTGTGATAGGCCTCAAGCCGCAGCGTCACGCCTGGAGTTGCCCGCCAGTCGAGACCCGCGATCCAGTGGTCGACTCGCTCAGCCCGCGAGAACGACGACACCCCGTCCTCTAGCGCCAGTTCGTGCATCTCCAGCGCCTGGTGGAATCGACCCCAGTGCAGCCGCAAGGTCAGCCGCTCGTTCCACGCGTGCTGATAGCTGACGCGCGGGTCCAGCGTCCATTGCGTCGAGGTGGCGTCGCCTGCAATGTGTTGCGCACGCAGGCCTATTTCTGCGGTGTCCCGACTCGACCAGCTGCGCCGCCACGCGGCGAATGCTGCGGTACGTTGGCGGCGCATGTTCGCCTGGAACGACCGCGCTTCGCTCACAGGCTGACCGAACAGCGCGGCGATCTGTGGCGACCGCGAGACCGTCGACCGGTAGTCGAATCCGCCCTGCGAACGACTCCATTCAAACCCGCCTTCAATCCGGTCGGCAGTGCCGAGTTCGTGCTGCGCCACCACGCGCATGTCCTCGACGCTGACGGCGCGCTGGTCGGACAGATCTCCGGTGGCGAGATCCGCGCTGATGACGCTGCCCGTGCGGTGGGAACCGATCCGGGAATGCCCTAGCCAGATCTCGACCGCCGCGGCGTCGGTCGGCCGGTACTCGGCGCTGGCCCAAATGTAGCGCGCGCGGCCTTCGAGTCGGGCGAACTCGCGATCTTCCTCCTGAATTTCGAGTTCATCTCCGGCCGCGAGCGACTGCACTCGAATCGACCACCGGTCGTTGGGGTTCGTGCGCCAGGAGACCAGCCCATCCCGAAAGTTCGGCTGTCCTTCTTCGACGTTCGCGCGCGCCAGGACATCGCGCAGCAAGCCATGACGCGCAGCGAACAACCAGGCGCTGTGGCCACTCGCCGACCGTTGCGTCCAATGACCACGAACGTCGACCAGGCCGATGCCGAGACCGCCGCTCCGCTCATCCGGCGCGTCGATCGACTCGAATTCCAGGACGCCGGCGGAACGATTGCCGTAGCGCAACGGAAATCCACCGGTATAGACGTGCATGCCTTTGAGCAGATCCGGAGACAGCAGGCTGAACGGACTGCGGTAGCTCGCGACGTGAAAGACCTGCCGCAAGGGGAAACCATCGAGCAGTGTCAGCACGTCCGAGGGTTCGCTGCCGCGGATAATGGGTCGCGCAGACAGTCCGTCGAGTGCGATACCGGGCAAGGTCCCGACGACTCGCAGAGGATCGGCAGCCAATGCGGGCGTCGCCTGCAAGTCCGCGCTGCCGACGCTGAAGCTCGGCCTGAATTCCCCGGACAGGAAGGAATATCGACTGGTCGAGATCTGAATTTCCGCGAGTGACAGCGGCTGCAGTGGCATGCCAATGGCCTCCATGCTGCGGCACCCGGCAAGCGTGGCGCCGAGGGTGCCGTCATAATCGGTTGCCCGTACTTCGATCTCGCAGTCGATCAGCGGCACCGACTCGAAGATCGCCTCGCCACTCTCATTGGTCAGCATCGATCGTCCGATCGGATGCAGCGTCACGCGCGCACCCATCAACGTCACGCGAGATACCGCGTCGAAAACGATCACCCGCAACAAGCCGTGATCTGTCACGCCCGCCCTGGCGACCACGTACGTGTCGGTATCGATTGCGCGCAGCTCGAGGCGATGCGGAGCCAGAATCTCGCGGACTCTGTCGATCCTCGACGCACTGGATGGTTCCGCGACAACCGTAAGCTCCGCCGGCACCAGCTCCGAGCTGTACAGGAGTCGCAGACCGTTGTGCCGCAGCTCCTGCAGCGCAGCCGCCAAAGGCAGGCCGCGCAGCGGTCGTTCCGCGGCCACTGCGACCGCCATGGACGCGCACGCCAGCAACAGCGACAGCGCGGCCGCATGGCGGATCCGATATACAGCGCTGCACAGCACCATGCCGCCCGGAAGCTCTGCTCTTGTCAGTGGTCTACGCTGATGATCATCCTGTTCTGGTCGAGGCGCAAACGCAGGGTCGTCGTCGCCAAAACCGCCTGGGCCGCGGCAACCGGTGATAGCTCGATCGGCGGGCCGCGCAGGATCACGGACCGGGCCCGCTCAGCCGCGGCAGGCTGCGCGAAGATCAATTGCAAGCCCGCCCGTTCGGCGATTTGCTGCAGCACCGCGTGAAGCGATTGGCCGTCGACGACGAGCTTGGCATCGAGCGCATCGATCCACGCCCAGTCGGCTCCGGTATTGTCGGCCGGCGCCACACTGAGCCGACCGGCGGCATCGACCATCATGCGCTGACCGCGCTCGACGGCGTGGTGCACATCCGCCAGATCGAATCGGACTGTCCCGCTGCGTACCAGCACACTCAAGTGCGCGTAGTCGACGCTCACCAGGTAGCGGGTTCCGAGATGCTGCACCCGACCAAACGTCGTGTCGATCGCCAGCGGTCGTGCCGAATCGGCGGCGTCAGTGTCGTGGTAGAGGCGGCCTCGTGCAAGTCCCAGCACGTCGCGGCCGCGCCAGACGGCCTTCGTCGCGGCGGCCAACGCCATTCGCGAGCCATCCGCGCGACGCAGCACCACCAGACCGTCACCACCCACCGAGAGAACGTCGCCGACGTGTAGTGCCGCTCCGTCGCGCAGGGCCATGTCGCCCGATTCACGCTCAAGCATGGCTGTGCCGCGTGCGAATTCGACCGCACCCACCGAGATGGGCGCCGCCACCCGATAGATCACAACGCCTACCACCGCCACGGCCGCGATGCTCGCGGCCAGCAACCCGCGTCGACGCTGCACGCGCCGTGCGCACAGCTGTTGCCAGTCCATTAGGGTACGCGCGTAGACACGATGCGCGATGTCCGGCGGCGGTTGCGGACGGTGCCCGGCACGCCGCAGCAGCTCCAAAATCCCCTGGTCTGCTTGATTCGGTTCGATGCTAGGCATTGCGTACTGTCCGCAGTTCCTGAAAAGCCTCGCGAAAAGCACTCCGTGCGCGTGCCAGCACCGATTGTGTCTGGACCGGTGATTGCCGGAGCCGCTCGGCAATCTCCGCGACGCTGTAGCCATCGATGTACTTCCATTCCAGCGCGTCGGCGTAGTGCGATGGCAGAGCGTCAAGAGCCACCTGCACCAG
>CAZAWM010000272.1:0-550 GCA_964488605.1 uncultured Steroidobacteraceae bacterium
GTCGTCGACGAAGATGCCCATAGCATGGACATCGCCGTGGCCGAGGAGAAACTGTCGCAGGCGATTGGCCGCGGCGGTCAGAACATCCGCCTGGCCAGCCAGCTCACGGGCTGGGACCTCAACGTAATGTCGGAGTCCGATGCCGAGGCGAAGAGCGAGTCCGAGGCTCGCGCGCTGATCGAGAACTTCATGAAGTCCCTCGACGTCGACGAGGATGTAGCGACGATTCTCGTGCAGGAGGGCTTTTCGACCGTCGAGGAAATTGCCTACGTGCCGCAATCCGAACTCAGCTCGATCAGTGAGTTCGACGAGGAGATGGTCAAGGAACTGCGTAACCGTGCCCGAGACGTGCTGCTCACGCAGGCGATCGCCAGCGAGGAGAGTCTCGAGGTCCAGTTGCCCGCCGACGACTTGTTGCTGCTCGAAGGCATGCAGCCGGATCTTGCGCTCGCGCTCGCGCGTCGCGGCGTGCGCACCCGTGAGGATCTCGCCGACCAGGCAGTCGACGACCTGATGGACATCCAGGGGCTGACGCCGGAGCAGGCGGGTA
>CAZAWM010000272.1:560-3953 GCA_964488605.1 uncultured Steroidobacteraceae bacterium
AACTCTGGTTCGCGGAGGGTCGCAGCTGATGGCCGATGTAACCGTTGCGCAGTTTGCCGAGGTCCTGAAGGTCCCGGTCGACAAGCTGCTCGCGCAGCTCGATCAGGCCGGCATCAAGGTCGCCGGCCCTCACGACCGCGTGAGCGACGAAGCCAAGCTCGAACTACTGACCCATCTGCGTCGCAGTCATGGCCAGGTCGAGGAGGCCACTGCCGCGAGCAGTGCGCCGCGCAAGATCACGTTGCAACGCAAGACCCAGAGTGAGCTCAAGCTGCCCGGCGGCGCGGGGCGGTCGCGGACGGTGAACGTGGAGGTGCGCGTCAAGCGTACCTACGTCAAGCGCGAGGTGCTCGAGGAGAAAGTCAAGTCGCAACAGGAAGAGCTCGACGCCCGCAAGCGTGAACAGGAGGAATCGGCGCGGGCCGAGCGCGAACGCGCCGAAGCCGAGCGCCGCGAAGCGGAGCGCATCGAGGCCGAGAACCGTCGGCGCATTGAGGAGGAGGCGCAGGCACGCCGCGCCGCCGAGGAGGCGCGGCGGATAGCCGAGCAGCAGGCGCGCGAGGAAGCCGAGCGCGAGAGCGCTCGGCGCAAGGCCGCCGAGAGCGAGCCAGCGCGCTCGACAGAACCGCGGACGCGGTTTAGCGAGTCGCCGGTCGCCGACCTGGAAACGGACAAGCGGCGTACGAAGTATGGCCGCGCGGAACTCCATGTCACCGGCGACGTCAGCTCACGCCTCAAGAAAAAGAAGCGCGTGGCCGATCGCAAAGTGCCCGTGGAACTCGAGGCGAAACACGGCTTCGAACTGCCGGTCGCGCCGATCAAGCGCGAAGTGGTGATCGGCGAGACGATCACTCCGCAGGAGCTCGCGGGGAAGATGGCCGTCAAGGCTACAGAAGTCATCAAGGTCATGTTCGGCATGGGGGTGATGGCAACCATCAACCAGCCGATCGACCAGGATACGGCCGTGCTCGTCGTCGAGGAAATGGGGCACACGCCCAAGGTGGTCAAGGAGAACGCGGTCGAGGCTGCGCTCGCAGAGGGCGAGGTGCGTCCTGAGGACCTGCGACCTCGGCCACCCGTCGTCACCGTCATGGGGCACGTCGATCACGGCAAGACCTCGCTGCTCGACTACATACGCAAGACGAAGGTCGCGGCCGGCGAGGCTGGCGGTATCACCCAGCACATCGGCGCGTACCACGTGAAGACGCCACGCGGTGTCGTGACTTTCCTCGACACGCCGGGCCACGCGGCCTTCACGGCGATGCGCGCGCGCGGCGCCAAGGCAACCGACGTCGTCGTGCTCGTGGTCGCCGCGGACGACGGTGTGATGCCGCAGACCATTGAGGCCGTGCAGCATGCGAAGGCGGCTGGCGTGCCGATCGTCGTCGCGGTGAACAAGATGGACAAGCCCGAGGCCGACCCGGATCGGGTCCGCACCGAACTGTCGAAGTACGACGTCATCTCCGAGGAATGGGGCGGCGACACGATTTTCGTTCCCGTCTCCGCGAAGACCGGGGCGGGAATCGACAAGCTGCTCGACTCCATCCTGCTGCAGGCCGAGATCCTCGAGCTGCGGGCGCCCGAGAGCGGTCGCGCCGCGGGTCTCATCATCGAGTCGTCGATCGAGAAGGGGCGAGGCGCGGTGGCAACGGTGCTGGTCAAGAGAGGCACTCTCAAGCTCGGCGACCCTATCATCGCCGGCCAGGAGTTCGGTCGCGTGCGCGCTATGTTCGACGAGAACGGCAAGGCGGTCGGCGAAGCGAAACCCTCGATGCCGGTGGTCGTGCTCGGTCTCTCGGGCGCGCCTAATGCGGGTGACGAGATCGTCGTGGCGGAGAGCGAGCGTAAGGCGCGCGAGGTGGCGCTGTACCGACAGGGCAAGTTCCGCGACGTCAAACTCGCAAAGCAGGCCGCAGCGGTCGGGGACGTGTTCTCGCAGATGGGCGAGGAGAAGGCCGGAGTCATCGCCGTGCTGATCAAGGCCGACGTGCAGGGTAGCGCCGAGGCTCTGCGTGACGCGCTGTCGAAGCTCTCGACCGAGGAAGTACAGGTCAAGGTGATCGCGAGCGGCGTAGGCGGTATCACGGCGTCCGACGTGCAGCTCGCCGCGGCCTCGAAGGCGCTAATCATCGGCTTCAACGTTCGGGCCGATTCGGCAGCGCGCGACGCCGTCAAGGAGACGGGCGTCGAAATCCGCTACTTCTCGATCATCTACGAGGCCATCGACGACGTGAAGCAGCGCATGAGCGGTCTGCTCGCGCCGGAAATCAAGGAACAGATCGTCGGCGCCGCGCAGGTGCGCGAAGTATTCCGCTCGAGCAAGTTCGGTGTGGTCGCCGGCTGTCTCGTCGTCGAGGGCGTAGTCAAGCGCAACAATCCGATCCGTGTGCTGCGCGACAACGTGGTGATCTTCGAGGGTGCGCTCGAGTCGCTGCGTCGATTCAAGGACGACGTGAGCGAGGTTCGGGCGGGCACCGAATGCGGTATCGGCGTCAAGAACTATCAGGACGTGCGTGTCGGTGACCAGATCGAGTGCTACGCGCGCGTCGAGGTGGCCCGGACGATACAGTGATGAGCCAATCCCGGGCCAGCAAGAGTGCGAGACAGCAACGCGTCGAGTCACAGCTGCAGCGGGTGGTCGCGGAACTGGTCTCGCGCGAGGTCCGCGATCCCCGCGTCGGCAGCCTGACGATCACGGCCGTCGACATGGCGCCCGACATGAGTCTGGCGCGTGTCTACTTCGTGCCGTTTGGCGGCGCGCACACGGTCGAGGAGATCCGTGAGGGTCTCGCACGGGCGGCCGGCTTCCTGCGCGGCGAGGTCGGCCGACGTCTCGGGTTGCGGCATGCGCCCCGGCTCGAATTCGAGTTCGACGACTCGATAGAGCGCGGCGCGGCGCTGGACTCGCTGATCCGGGAGGCGGTGCGCGCCGACCACGACCGAGCGGCCGCCCGCGGCGAGCCGGGAGACGATCATCTCGACGGGCCCGCGTCTCCCGTAGTCCGCCATCCCGACTAACCGGCGATGCGCGCAGCGCTCGCGGCGGACGGAATCATTCTGCTCGACAAACCGCTCGGGCTCTCCTCTCATGCGGCCACGCAGCGTGTCAGGCGGCTGTTCGGCGCTTCCCGCGCTGGTCACGTCGGCAGTCTCGATCCGCTCGCGACGGGCATGCTGCCGGTCTGCCTCGGTGAGGCGACCAAGGTCGCAGGACAGATCCTGGAGGGTGCCAAGCACTACGCGTTCACGATCGCGCTGGGGGCACGCACTGCGACCGGCGATGTCGAGGGCCAGGTGGTCGAGCGAGCCGCCGTGCCTGAATTGACGCAGGACACCGTCGACGCGGTGCTGGCCGGTTTTGCAGGCCGCGGCAGCCAGATTCCGCCGATGTAC
>CAZAWM010000273.1:0-3918 GCA_964488605.1 uncultured Steroidobacteraceae bacterium
AGGCATGATGAAGGTGCGGCCGATGTAGCGGTTCTTGATGAAACCCTCGCGGTACTTGATGCCGAGACCCTGAGCGAGCTGCAGCGCGGCGGTGCGGCTCGTGTCGGGAATCGGGATCACGACGTCGATGTCGTGATCGGGTCGTTCGCGACGCAGCTTCTCGGCGAGCTTGTCGCCCATGCGCATGCGCGCGCGCTGCACCGAGATATTGTCGATGATCGAGTCGGGCCGCGCGAAGTAGACGAACTCGAAGATGCAGGGCGTATGGCGTACGGTGGCAACGAGCTGCTGCGAATGCAACCGCCCCTGCTCGTCGATGAACACGGCCTCGCCGGGCGCGATGTCGCGCAGCAGGCGGAACCCGAGCATGTCGAGCGCGACGCTCTCCGAGGCAAACATGTATTCGGCGCCGCGCGCCGTCTCTCGGCTGCCGAGCACCAGCGGCCGGATACCGTTGGGATCGCGGAAGCCGACGATGCCATGACCGATGACCATGGCAACGACCGCATAGCCGCCGCGGCAACGGCGGTACACGGCCGTCAGGGCCGCGAAGATGTCTGCCGGCGTGACGCGCGGAGTGCCGACGCGCTGCAGCTCCGAGGCAAAGACGTTGAGCAGTACCTCGGAATCCGACGAGGTCGACAGGTAGCGGCGGTCCTCGCGCGCCAGGACCGCGGCAAGCTCCGCGGCGTTGGTCAGGTTGCCATTGTGCGCGAGACAAATGCCGTAGGGAGCGTTGACGTAGAAAGGCTGAGCCTCGGCGGCGCCATCGCAACCGGCGGTGGGATAACGGACATGACCGATACCGACGTTGCCGCGCAGGTCCAGCATGTCACGCTCGGAGAACACGTCGCGCACGAGTCCCTGGCCCTTGCGCATGCAAAGCCGCCCGTCGGCGACCGTGACGATGCCTGCGGCATCCTGGCCGCGGTGCTGCAACATGGTCAGCGCGTCATAGAGGCGCTGATTAACGGGCCCGGTTCCGACGATGCCGACGATGCCACACATGGAAGCGGTCCCTCCGTCGCTCAGTCGACTGTCTGCAAGGCAAGCATCTCGATGGGCCGATCGCCGACGAGTTTGCGGATCAGGTCGGCCGACACCTCGGCGTAGGGCATCAGCGTCGACGACCGCCACCACGGCGCCCGATCGATCTCGAGGACCTCGCCGAGGATCGCGAATACGCCAAGCACGATGCCGCCGCGCAGCAGTCCGAAGACGAATCCGAGGAAGCGGTCGAGACCGCTAAACAGCGTCATCCGCACGAAGTAGTTGGCGGCGACGCCGATCAGCGTCCCGACGAGCAGCACGCCGAGCACGACGACCGTGCGCGCCACCCAGGTGCGCACCGGTTCCTCGGCCAGCACACCCACGAGGTGCGGGGCGACGAGCTCGGCGTAGTGCCAGCCGGCCCAGAGCGCGACGACCCAGGTCACGAGCGAGATGATCTCGCGCAGGAATCCTCGGAAAGCACCGATCACGGCCGACGCGGCAACGATGGCAAGCAGCGTGTAGTCGACGGGCGTCATGCGCGACTTAGCGGGACCGGGCACGGGGCTCGGGCGGCGCGCGCATTGTACTCGATGTCACAGGGCTGCATTGTCACTGAACGACGACGACGACGCCACTGTGACCGGCCGCACGCAAACGCATCAGCAGCGCCTCGGCAGCCACGCGATCGGTTGCCGAGCCGACGCGGACGCGGTGCCACGTACGTCCTGCCGACTGCACCGTCGAGATCTGCACGTCGAAACCGTCACGGCGCAAGCGCGCTGCGAGCGCCTCGGCGCTGTCAGGCGCGGCGAAGCTGCCGGCCTGCACGACGAAGTGCCCCTCGAGCGGCAGGCGCGGCGTCGGCGACCCGGGCGCCGACGCGACAGCCGGGCGCCCCGGCGCCGTCGCAGGCGCAATGCGCGGCGGGGCGGGCGCACTCGCGGGCGCCGGTGACGGCGCGGTCGGTAAAGACTCGCCGAGATCGATGTCGACCGAGCGCACCGGTGCAGCCGGCGCCATGCCCGACGTCGGCGGATCGGGCGTCGGACCAGCCGGGGCGCTGGACGGAGCGCGCGGACCCGAGAGCATCTCGGGCACGAGCAAGACGACCAGCGCGACGAGAATCACGGCGCCCGTCAGGCGATGCTTGAGTTCGGTGTCCACGGCGCTAGCGCTTTCAGTATAGGCCAAGCCACTCGAGCGCCGGCCCGACCGTATGGAACGAGCCGAACACGACGATACGGTCGCCCGGCGCGGCGCGGTCGCGCGCCGCGGCACAGGCGGCACGGACGTCCGGCTCCTGCGCGGCGATGCGGCATTGCAGCGGCAGCCTTGCGGCGAGCGCCGCCGCCTCGAGTCCCCGCGGCTCGGCGATGCCTCCGAGCACCCAGGCATCGATGACGGGCGCGAGCGCCGCACCGACCGCGCCGGCGTCCTTGTCGCCGAGCATCGCACAGACACCGAGCGTGCGGCCGCGCACCGGGCGCGCGGACAGCGCCGCAGCGAGCACCTTGGCGGCGGGCGGATTGTGCGCCACGTCGAGTATCCACTCTACCTCGCCTGGCACGATCTGGAAGCGACCGGGTAGGCGTACCTGGCTGAGCGCGCGACCGACCGTCGCGGCATCGAGACCCGGCGCGAGTTGCGCGACGCCGGGCAGCGCCTCGAGCGCAGCGATCGCCGCGGCGGCATTCGCGTACTGGATTTCGCCGGCCAGTGCCGGCGGCGGCAGCGCTTCGAATCGCCAGCGCCGGCCGCGGAAAGACCAGACGCCGGAAGACGCATCGGGCCCTGCGCGGCGCTCGACGTGGAAGTCGCGGCCAGGCCACCGCGCGTCTGCCGCCAGCTCCGCGATCGCCCCGTGCACGGACTGCGGCATCTGCTCGCTGCCGAGTACCACGGGCTGACCGCGGCGAAAGATGCCCGCTTTCTCCCCGCCGATTTTCTCGACTGTATCGCCGAGCCACTCGCAATGATCGAGTCCGACGGAGCAGAGCACGGCGACGTCGGCATCGAGGATGTTGGTCGCGTCGAGTCGCCCGCCAAGACCGACCTCAACCACCGCGACGTCGACCCGCGCCCGCACGAACAGTTCGAAGGCCGCGAGGGTGTTGTACTCGAAGAACGTCAGGTTCGTGGCGCCGCGGGCCGCCTCGATACGCTCGAAGGCGGCGACCAGCTCCGCTTCCTGCGCCTCGCGCCCGTCGATGCGCACGCGCTCGCTGTAGCGCACCAGGTGCGGCGAGGTGAACGTGCCGACGCGCAGCCCGGCCTCGCGCGTCATCGCGTCGAGATGCGCGACCGTCGAACCCTTGCCGTTGGTGCCACCGACCAGGATGCTGCGAAACGGCGCGGGCAGCAGGCCGAGCCGCTCAGCGACCGGACGGATCCGCTCGAGTCCGAGATCGATGCCGCGCGGATGCCCGCGCTGCTGCAGCGCAAGCCACTCGGCGAGCGTGCGTGGCATCGGCGGACGTTCCGGAGCCTGTCAGCGGTCGCGCGAAACCGCCTCGCCGGCCGTGGCGGACGCCGTCGCGGACTGCGCCTCGCCGGCCGTCGCCGGTGCGGTCACTGGTACCGCGGCTGGCATACGCATCAGGAGGCGCAGCAGCTGCGAGAGACGCTCGCGCATGTCGCGCCGGTCCACGATCATGTCGATGGCGCCGTGCTCGAGCAGGAACTCGCTGCGCTGGAAGCCCTCGGGTAGCGTCTCGCGTACGGTCTGCTGGATCACGCGCGGACCGGCGAAACCGATCAGCGCCTTGGGTTCTGCGATGTTCAGGTCGCCGAGCATGGCCAGGCTCGCGGAGACGCCACCGGTGGTCGGATCCGTGAGCACCGAGATATAAGGCAGGCGCGCCTGCGCGAGCCGCGCCAGCGCGGCGCTGGTCTTGGCCATCTGCAGCAGCGACAGCAGCGCCTCCT
>CAZAWM010000274.1:0-1266 GCA_964488605.1 uncultured Steroidobacteraceae bacterium
GGGAATCGCGCGACATAATGCATCCTTCGGTCAGAGTCCTGGCAGCCTTGGTATTTTTTGTGCTTGCATATCAACGTAGTTTTTGGGCCGACGGCTCTTCACCGCTCGTACGCCTGTCGCCACGGCGTCGGTTTCGAGTGCGGCGACCGGCACTTTCCACGGCGCCAACGGCATAAGCTGAGTTGCGGGCAGTACACCCTCGCGGATCAACCGATGGACGGATTGCATGCTGATGCCGAGACGTTGTGCCGTCTGGTCCAGGCTGATTGTTGGTGTCGCCTGGGCCTCCGGGTCGAATGGTGCGATGCCGAGCCGCTCTCGCAGCTCGCGGACGCGCACGGTCGTCCAGGTGTCGCCATTCTCGGCCTTGCAGCGCATCCGGTTCATGGTAACGGCAAGCTCGCGGTCCGGCCAATGGCCACCGAGCTTGCGGATCACGTCGACCGCGTTCGGCTTGCGATCCTCCGGATAGCGGCCACAGCGCACGCGTCCGATACGCAGCTCGGTGTGCCGCCCGCCGACCCAATGGATCGTCAGCACGGTCTCGTTGCTGGCATCGTCGAGGTTGATGATCACTTCCACGATCAAGAGACGGGTCAGCCTCTGCCGGGTGCGGGTATCTGTGGTTGGCGCATTCCACGCTGCCGGTAGGTCGTGGGCAAGACGCATCAGCATTTCGCGATCGATCTTCGGTCGGGCGGCGGCCTGCGCGTCGTGCGCCGTCATTCGTTGCTCGAGATGCGACACGCGCTCCAAAGCCGTGTTCCATCGCGCCTCGAGCTCACGAATGACGTGCCGCTTCGCAGGATCGACGGCCTCGTAGCGACGGGACGCCAGCCACGCCTCGTAGCGGGCTTCCTCGATCTCGCGGCCAAGCGCCTTGCGGATCTCATCACCGTTGCGGGCGATCTGATCGGCGGCGAGGATCGCCGCATCGATCGCGCTGTCGGAGACGGCTTCCAGTATTTTGACAGCTACAGCGCGATCAACGCGTACCCCGCCGATGCCGATGCACAGAACCGAGCCGATATGGCTGTCGTCGCCGCGGCATTGATAGCGATGGGAGTATTGCACGCGCGACCCGTAGAAGACCCGCATCATCCGACCACATCGCCCGCAACGCGCAAGACCCGTGAGCAACGCTCGTCCGCCGCGGGCCGATTTGCGTGCCGCACGCTTCTTCATGTGCGCGTTCTCGACCATCATCCTCTGGTTCTCCTCGAACTCCTCCCAGCTGATGTAGCCAGTATGATTGCCCTTCAGGAG
>CAZAWM010000274.1:1366-3903 GCA_964488605.1 uncultured Steroidobacteraceae bacterium
GCGGCGAGCCCACGCTGTCGCAGCAAGCTCAGCTCGTACTCCGACATTGTGCCCTTGAGGCCGAGCAGCAAGCGATCGTTGATGAGGCGCGGATCGTAAGTGCCGTCACCATCGATGACCAACGCGCCGACCAGCGCACACAGATCGATGAGGTGGTGCCAGTCACGTCCATTGCGCGCGAGCCGAGACGCCTCGATGCAGTAGACTGCGCCGATAGAGCCGGAGCAGACGAGGGCGACGAGCTTCTGGAAGCCCGGGCGGTCCATCAAGCCGGATCCGGAGCGGCCGAGATCGTCATCGATCGTTTCGACCCTGGCGAACCCGGCTGATCGTGCCGCCTCGGCGAGGGCATACTGGCGACGTTGACTTTCGGTGTGTTCCAACACTTGTGTCGCCGTCGATTGGCGCACGTAGACGACGGCACCTCGGCCGAGATGGTCAGCGGTGATCTTCGGATTCATCGCCCTCTCCCTCGGCCTGATCCTTGGCCTCGACCTTCACGCCGAGGGCGGCCAACAGGAGATCGGCCAGCGCCTGGAGTAGTGCCGTCGACGCTTGTGGAATGGGCGGCTCGCTCGTCTCGCGCCTCAGATCGAGCGCGAGTTGTGCTAGCGGTGGTGGGCTTGAGTGTCGTCGCATCGAGAGCCTCCTTCTTCGGGCGGAAGCTCACGGGACTTCGTCGCGTTCGATTCGGCAGTAGCGATTTGAGCACTGCCGCCAACTCCACCAGCGCCTCGATCGTAACGACAGGCGTACCAACCGTCATTGACGCGCAAGCCGAAGCAGAGCACATCCATGCTGGCAGCTCGCTCGATGGGCCCGTGCGCGTCTCGACACGGATACTGTCGCGGCCGCGATAGTCGCCGCGTTGGACCAACCGCAATCGCTTGCCGTGCAGCGGATGCCAGCGGTACTCGATCACCACAAATTGCGATCGGTATGTGGAATGTCGTGGGGCTAGGCAATCTCTTGAAGGTGATCTGGCATGACGGCCAGGGCGCGTGCCTGTTCACGAAGCGGCTGGAGCGCGGCCGCTTCCTGTGGCCGAGCGAGGCCGACGGCGCGGTGACGATCTCGCCGGCACAGCTCGGCTATCTTCTGTCCGGGATCGATTGGCGACATCCGCAGGAAACCTGGCGTCCGACCTCGGTCGGGTGAGGTTTGCTCTTTGCGGTTGGCGGCGAATATGATTCCTTCGCCGCGTGACGACCACACCTCAATCGCTGCCATCCGATCTCGCCGCCGCCCACGCGATGATCCTCGCCGAGCGTGCCGCGCGTGTGCAGGCCGAGGCCGCTGCGGCATCGGCACAGGGGGAAGCGGCGACCGCCAAGGCCGACCTTTCGAGCCGCGATGCGCTGATCGCGCATCTGAAGCTCGAGATCGAGAAGCTGCGCCGCTCACTCTACGGCACCCGCTCGGAGCGCAAGGCGCGCCTCCTGGAGCAGATGGAGCTGCAGCTGGAGGACCTCGAGGCCGCAGCGACCGAGGACGAGCTGGCAGCGCAGAAGGCGGCAGCGCGGACGCAACGCGTCAGCTCGTTTACGCGCAAGCACCCGTCGCGCAAGCCGTTCCCCGAGCACCTGCCGCGCCAGCGCGTCGTCATCGCCGCCCCGGACAAGTGTCCGTGCTGCGGATCGACGAAGCTGTCGAAGCTGGGCGAGGACATCACCGAGACGCTGGAAGTGATGCCGCGCCAATGGAAGGTGGTGCAGACGGTGCGCGAGAAGTTCTCGTGCCGGGACTGCGAGAAGATCACGCAGCCGCCGGCGCCCTTCCATGTGACGCCACGGGGCTTCGCCGGCCCCAACCTGCTGGCCATGATCCTGTTCGAGAAGTTCGGCCAGCACCAGCCGCTGAACCGGCAGAGCGAGCGCTACGCCCGCGAGGGCATCGATCTGAGCGTGTCGACGCTGGCCGACCAGGTTGGTGCATGCACGTCGGCCCTTCAGCCGCTGCACGCGTTGATCGAGGCCCACGTGCTGGGCGCCGAGCGCCTGCACGGGGACGACACCACCGTGCCGATCCTGGCCAAGGTCAAGACCGTCACCGGCCACATCTGGACCTATGTTCGCGACGACCGGCCGTTCGGCGGCCGCGCGCCGCCGGCCGCCCTCTACTACGCCTCGCGCGATCGCAGGCAGGAGCATCCCGAGCGCCATCTTCGCGGCTTCACCGGCATCCTGCAGGCCGATGCCTACAGCGGCTACAATGCGCTCTACGATCCGTCGCGCTTGCCGGATGCGATCACGCCGGCACTGTGCTGGAGCCATGCCCGGCGTCAGTTCTTCGAGCTGGCCGATATCGCCGCCAATGCCCGGCGCGGCAAGACGGCGCCGGCGATCTCGCCGGTTGCGCTGGAGGCGGTCAAGCGCATCGACGCCCTGTTCGACATCGAGCGCGCCATCAATGGCCTGGCCGCCGAGGAGCGTCTGCGCGTCCGGCAGGAGCAGAGCCGGCCGCTTGTGGAGGCGCTGGAAGCCTGGCTGCGTGAGGAGCGCTCGCGGCTGTCGCGCTCGGCCTCCGTTGCCAGGCCG
>CAZAWM010000275.1:0-3863 GCA_964488605.1 uncultured Steroidobacteraceae bacterium
GGGCGGCCCGCGGCGTCGGCGCGCCCCGCTCGTCGTCGACATCCAGGGTGGCGGTCGGCCAGGCGTGCCCACGGCGGCATCGTTGCGGCGCTGGGCGCGGCTCGCCGTCGGCGCACGCGGCGCGGGTCGGCGGCTCGGACTGCGAATCGTCAGCCGGCCAGAGAGCCGCCGGCTCAACGCACGCTGGCGCGGACGCGACTACGCCACCAACGTGCTATCGTTCCTGCCGCTGCGGACCTTCGCGACGACCGTACTCGGTGACATCGCCATTTGCCCGGCCGTCGTGCGCGCCGAGGCGCGCGCGCAGCGCAAGCCGCTCCGGCATCACTGGGCTCACCTGGTCGTGCACGGCTGCCTGCACCTGCTCGGTCACGACCACCAGCGCGAAAACGATGCCCGGCGCATGGAGCGTCGCGAGATCGCGCTGCTCGCCCGGCTCGGCATTGGCAATCCGTATTCCCACGGAACCGTTCCCGACGCAGAAGCATGAACGGCGCGGAAAAGGGCTCTCGTGGCTGGCTGCGGCGGCTCTCGCGTGCGCTGTCTGGAGAACCTCAGGATCGGGAGGATCTGATCGCGCAGCTGCGCGACGCGTGCGAGCGCGGACTCATCGATGCCGAAGCGCTCGAGATGCTCGAGGGGGTGCTCGGGGTGGCCGACATCCAGGTCCGCGACATCATGGTGCCACGCGCGCAGATGGTCTTCGTCCGCCGAGACGATACGCTGGAACGACTGTTGCCCGTTGTCGTGGAGTCCGGTCACTCACGCTTTCCGGTGATGGACGCCGATCGCGACGACGTCGTCGGCATCCTTCTCGCCAAGGACGTGCTACGGTTCTACTCCGAGGGTGTCGCCGAGCGTTTCGACATGCGCGAGTGCATGCGACCCGCGGTATTCGTCCCGGAATCGAAGCGCGTCAACATCCTTCTGAAGGAATTCCGCCGCAATCGCAATCACATGGCAATCGTTGTCGACGAGTATGGCGGCGTCGCAGGGCTGGTGACGATCGAGGACGCGATCGAACAGATCGTCGGCGAGATCGACGACGAGTTCGATATCGACGAGGAGATCAACATACGCAAGGAAGGCCCGCGTCAGTTCCTGGTGCGCGGCGCCACGCCGATCGCGGAGTTCAACGATTACTTCGGCACCTCGCTCGCGGACGACGAGTTCGACACCATCGCCGGCCTCGTCATGAAGCAGGTGGGACGACTGCCGCGACGCGGCGAGTCGATCCAGCTCGGCGAGTACGAGTTTCGCGTGCTGCGCGCCGATCGACGTCGCGTCGACGCGCTGCGAGTCATTCCGCCGACTGACGTCGCATCGCCGGAAGAGCGCGAGTTGGGCCACTGATGCCCGCGGGCCGTCGCGGCCAGACCGTGCTCGCACTCGGCGCCGGCCTCGCGCTCGCCGCGGCGTTTGCGCCCTACGGCCTGTGGCCACTCGCTATCCTTGCGCCAGCGGTACTCATGGCGATGTGGAGCGACGCGGCGCCGCGCCGGGCGGCATGGCTCGGTTTCTGCTTCGCCGTCGCCGCGTTCGCCGCCGGTACCTGGTGGCTGTACGTCAGCGTTCGCATCTTCGGCCAGGCGCCGTTATGGCTCGCCTTGCTGCTGATGCTCGGTCTGGTCGGCGTCATGGCCCTCTATCACGCGCTGCTCGGCTGGGCGATCGCGCGCTGGTTGCCGACGCGCGGACCGCTCGGGGTCCTGCTTGCCATGCCCGCGGCCTGGGTGCTGGTTGAGTGGTGGCGAAGCTGGTTTCTGTCGGGCTTCGGCTGGCTCGCTTTCGGCTATTCGCAGACCGACACGCCGCTGTCGGGCTTCGCGCCGCTGGGCGGGACGCATCTGCTATCGTGGCTCCTGCTCAGCATGGCGGGCGCCTGCGTGCTGCTGTGGCGCGGCTCATCGCGGCAGCGTCTGTGGGCGGCGGCGGTGCTGCTGCTACCCTGGCCGGCCGGCGCCGCACTCGAGCGGATCGAGTGGACGCGCACCACCGGAGCGCCGGTCGAGGTCGCGGTGCTGCAGGGTGCCGTCCCGCAGGATCTCAAATGGCTCGAACAGAACCGTCAGCAGACGCTCGAGCTTTACGCGCGGCTCGCGCGCGAGGCCCTCGGTACCCCGCTCGTCGTGATGCCCGAGGCAGCGCTGCCGGATCTCGCCAACAACCTCTTGCCCTGGCTTCGCCGGCTCGCGGCCGAAGCGGGCGGCAGCGGCTCGGATCTGCTGCTCGGCATTCTGCGCGCGGAGCCGGGCAGCACGGGCGAGACCGATTATTTCAATTCCGTGCTGGCGCTCGGCGCGCAGATCGGCTGGTACGATAAACATCACCTCGTGCCGTTCTCGGAGTTCTTCCCGGTGCCCGGCTTCGTGCGTCGCTGGCTGCGCCTGATGAGCCTACCTTACTCGGATTTCACGCGTGGAGCGCGCGCTCAGCCGCCGCTGGCGGCGGCTAGCCTGCTGCTATCCGCATCAGTCTGCTACGAGGACGCCTATCCGACCACGCAGCTTCAGGCGATCCGAAGCTCGACGGCGCTCGTCAACGTGACCAACGACGCGTGGTTCGGCCGCTCGAGTGCGCGCTATCAGCATTTGCAGATTTCACGTCTGCGGGCCATCGAGGCGCGCCGCTGGCTGATCCGCGCCGCCAACGATGGGGTGTCGGCGCTGATCCGGCCGGACGGACGGCTCGCGGCGGTGGCGCCTGAGTACGAACCGGCTGTCTTGCGTGGCACCGTGCTGCCCCGTTCGGGTGCGACGCCGTACCTGTACGTCGGCAACTACCCTGTGGTCCTGCTCTGCGGCATGCTGGCAGGCCTCGCGGCGTGGCTTCGCCGCCGTCTCGGGCGAGCGGGCAACAGCCCGCCGGGCGAACTTTCCGCGGCGCATACAGTCTAGGAGCACTGACCATGTCCGCCTCGCAGAGCTTTCCCGCGACTTTTCGCAAAACCGTCGCCGAGACCATCGCCATGTCGACCCGTCCCACGATCCGCCGCGCCGCTGGCGCCGCAGTTGCCGTGCTGCTGTTCACCGCCTGCTCGCCGCAGGCCTCGACGGCGGCTTCCAGTGCCACGGCCGCCCTCGACTCGCGGCCGACTTCGTCGGCTGCGGCACAGGCACCGGCGGCTACGAGCCCCATGTTGCAGGGACTGCCCGACTTCGCCTCGCTCGTCGACCGCTACGGCCCGGCCGTCGTGAACGTCGCCGTGGTGCAACGCGGCCGGCGCGGCGTGGACATACCCGGGTTGTCACCGCAGGACCCGTTCTACGAGTTCTTTCGCCGTTTCCAGGGGCCGCGCGGCAATCCGCTGCCCATGCGGGGCGAAGGCTCGGGGTTCATCGTCAGCGAGGACGGCTACATCCTGACCAACGCGCACGTCGTCGACGAAGCCTCGGAGGTGACGGTCAAGCTGACCGACCGGCGCGAATTCACCGCGAAGGTCATCGGCGTCGACAAGCGCACCGACGTCGCCGTGCTGAAGATCGACGCCAAGGGGCTGCCAACGGTGCGTATCGGTGATCCGGCGCGGCTGCGACCGGGGGAGTGGGTCATCGCGATCGGTTCACCTTTCGGCTTCGACAACAGCGTCACCGCCGGCATCGTCAGCGCCAAGTCGCGCTCGCTGCCGGGCGAGGACAGCAACTACGTGCCGTTCATCCAGACGGACGTCGCGGTCAACCCCGGTAACTCCGGCGGACCTTTGTTCAATCTCGCGGGCGAGGTCGTCGGCATCAACTCGCAGATCTACAGCCGCACGGGCGGGTACATGGGCCTTTCGTTCGCGATTCCGATCGACCTTGCGAACGACGTCAAGGATCAGCTGATCCGCACCGGCCGCGTTCGCCGTGGCCGGATAGGCGTCA
>CAZAWM010000276.1:0-3862 GCA_964488605.1 uncultured Steroidobacteraceae bacterium
GATCCGGCGGAGGCGGAGGGCATTCTGGCACGCGACGAGGCGGACCTCGTCGGCCTCGGTCGGCCGCTGGTCACCGATCCGGCCTGGCCGCTCAAGGCGCGAGCGGGTCGCGAGGCCGAGATCCGTTATTGCGTCACGTGCAATACCTGCTGGGGCACGATCATGGAGGGCAAGCCGCTCGCCTGCGACAACAATCCGCGGGTCGCGCAGCCCGACGAAGTCGACTGGTGGCCCGCGCGCGCGGCGGCCCGCCGGCGCATCGTGGTGGTCGGAGCGGGAGTGGCTGGCATGGAGGCCGCCTGGGTTGCGGCGGCGCGCGGCCACGAGGTGACCGTGTTCGGCTGTGGCGGCGAGCCGGGTGGCAAGACACGTCTGCATGCGCTGCTTCCCGGCGGCGAACACCTCTCGAGCATCTACGATTACCAGCAGCTCGCGGCAAAACGAGCCGGAGTGCGCTTCGAGCTCGGCGTGCAGGCGACCGTCGAAGACGTGATCGCACTCGATCCGGATCACGTCGTACTCGCGACCGGCTCGCAGATGAGCTGGCCGGAATCTCTGCCCACGTCTCTGCAGCAAGACGGCGCGATCCTGTCACTGCGCGAGCTCGTGCCGATGCTGGCGAGGCTCGCGGAGCGTCAGGGTGGCACGGCGGTGGTCTTCGACATGGACCACACCGAAGGCACCTATGCGACGGCTGAGTGGCTGCTCCGCTGGTTCGATTCGGTCGTGCTCGCGACTCCGCGCGCCTCGATTGCCCACGATGTTCCGCTCGTGACCCGTCTTGGCATCGAGCGACGTTTTAATCAGAAGCGAATTCGTGTCGTACCGTTCGTGGAGCTCGACCCGGCGTCAGTCTGGGAGCGTGGCGAAGTGGGCTTGCGCAACGTCTACAATGGTGACGTGCTGGTAGTGCCCGAAGTCGCGCTGGTCTCCTACAGCACGCCGCGACGGCCGTCGCTTGCACTCTGGCGGCCGCTGCGCGCCCATGGCTTGTCCGTCAGCAGAGTCGGCGACAGCCTGATTCCGCGCACGGTGCTCGCCGCCACCTCCGAGGGCCACGCACTCGGAAACGCCCTGTGACGGATACGCTGCTGCCGCGCGTGGCGGTGGTCTTCCGTCTGCTGAGCAGACTCGACGATACGGCTCTGACCGTGCGCAACGAATCGTTCTGAATCTGCGCGGGCGCGCCAGATTCGGCGCGTGCCCGGCGATCTGCAATCGGCTGCAATGGCTTCCCGGCAGTGGGCCGGATACCGCAAGGAGCCATCCATGAGAACGCCGATCATGCATCGCCTGGCCGGTCAGGGCATGACTGAATACATCATTATCGTCGCGCTGATCGCGATCGCCGCGATCGCGGTGTACACCGCGTTCGGGGACATCGTCCGGGGACAGACGTCGGTCGCTGCAGCCGCGCTGGCCGGAGACGAGGACGGCGACGGGCGCGGACTCGTCGGCGAGGCGCGCGGCCGCGCCAACGAAGCTGCCGAGACGCGTACGCTCGCGAACTTCGAGCAGTAGCCATGAGCGCAGGGTCGCGGCTGAGCAGGCAAGCGGGGCAGGGGTTGCTGGTCCTGTTGCTGCTGCTTGCGACCCTGTCCGTCGCACTCGTGACGCTGTTCGACACCGGGCAGCTCGCCATCCGCCGCATGCAACTCGCGAACGCGGCTGACGCAGCCGCGCTGACCGCGGCGGTCGTTGAGGCGCGCGGTCTGAACTTCGCCGCGTCGATGAATCGGGCTATCGTCGCGAACGAGGCTGCGATCGCGCAGTCGGTGAGCCTCCGGTCGTGGTCGGCCTACATGCGACGCTTGCTCGGCAACGTCGGCATTCTGACCGCCTGGGTGCCGTATCTCGCGCCCGTCACGGAGGCGCTACGACGCTTCTGGACCGGCTTCGACACCGTCCTGCAGCCCTCGCTGGAGGGCGCGGAGGCGGCCTTCGCACTGGCCATCCCGGCCCTGTCCGCGGCCGAGACCGTGCTGGTCGAGTCGAGCGGGCTCGCGGCCGCCGATGCGCTGCGCCGCTCGCTCGCGGCGAACCGCCCGGAGGCCCGATTGTCGCGCGGTGGCGAGCTGCTGGTCGCGCGCAGCCTCGCCGGCAGTCCGGCGTTCACCGAAAGGCTGGCGGGCGCGCGTCGCGACAGGCATCGGGCCGTGATCAATGCCGCCCGCGATCAGTTCGTGCGCGAACGTAATCGGCGGCTGTCGCCGCCGCTCGCCGGCGCGCTGGTGCGGTTCGAGCGCCGCGGCGGGACCGAGCTGCTCGGCGACGGACAGTGGCGAGGGCTCGATACGCTCTCGCTGCACGCGCGCCGCGGCGTCGTGTTTGGCCGCTGGCGCGAGCGAGTGCCACTTGGCTGGGGTGCGGCGGCCAATGGCGCGAACACTGCGCTGCGTGGCACCCATGGCGGGTCGGCGCGCATCAATCCGCGGGCCACGACGCTCGCGCAAGACGCATTGCGGTCTGCCTCGAGTTATCGGGGAGTCGCGGCCATCCACGAACTGAGTATGCAAGCGGCCACGGACCGGCCGCGGCGCCTCTGGGCCCTGCGCGTCGTCGAGCCTCGCGAGTCGCTGCCGTTGGCCGCGCGCCTACTCGGCATCACAAGCTTGCCGCGGTTCGACGGCGATGAGATCGACACCATCGCCGCGCTACCCGGGGGCGGCGCCTTCGCGACCGCTGCCGCCGAAGTGTTTTTTGAACGTTATGAGCAGCGTCGCGACGGCCGATACGAGTCGGCGAGCCTGTTCAATCCGTACTGGCGTGCGCGTCTGACGCGGCTCCCGGCGACGGACCGGGCGCTCGCCTGGGCGGTCGACGGCACGCCGGATCCGCTCGCGGGGATCACGCCTTGAGCGGCACGCGACCGGTCCCGATAGGTCTGCTTTCCGGCCAGGCGCTGGCGGAGTGCCTGATCGGCTGCCTGCTGTTGCTGCCGCTCTGGTGGTTCATGCAGCGTTGGATCGAGGGCGAGTCGCAGCGTGCAGCGCTGCAATCGCAGGTCCGCGTCGCTGCGTTCGGCGAGTCGCTGGCGCCTGGGCGCGGCGCCGCCTCGGCCTCGGCCGGGACGCGCGGGCCGCTCGAAGTACAGGTCGTGCGCAGTGCGACGCCGGCGCTCGCAGGCGAGATCGAGGCGGCGGCCTTTACGCTGCTGATGCCGGTGTCGGCACTGTCTCCGGGTCGAGTCGATCTGCGGCGCGACGGCTGGATTCGGGCCGAGGTGTCGGTTGAGCCGCCCGCGCACTCTTTCTGGCGCCGCGGCGCCCAACGTTGGCGCGAGTCGCTGACTCTGCTCACCGACGACTGGTCAGCATACGGACCCCGGGACGTGGAGCGACGCACGCAGACGCTGCTGCCGACTACGCCGGTCGAATGGTTGCTCGATGCCCTCGATGCGGTCCAGGGCGCGGTCCGTGCGCTCGAGCCTGCGCTGATCCATACCTGCGCGCGCCGCATCGATCCCGAGATCGTGCCCGAGGATCGTCTGACGGCCGGAGCGCGTCCGACAACGCCGATGCGAGCGCTCTCGGGCTGGAGACCGCGATGCTGAGCGCGTGGCGGACTGCCGCTGGCGCTGCGACGGCTGCAGCGCTCGTGCTCGCGTCGCTGCCGGCCCGGAGCGACGACGCTGTCTCGCTCGTCGAGGTCAACGGCGTACCGTTTGCCGTGACCGAGCGGACACTGCGCATCGAACCGGAGCAGGCCGCTCGGAACCTGCAGGCTCGCTGGGGTCGCGAGACGCCATCCACCTGGATCGAGTCGGCACGAGTCGGCGAGCGCCGCATCGTCGCGCGGCGCCGCGGTCCGCTGCTCGAAACGGCGAGGTTTCGACCTGCGACGGGATTCCGGGGCCGTCGGG
>CAZAWM010000277.1:0-3861 GCA_964488605.1 uncultured Steroidobacteraceae bacterium
TCGGGTGCCGACCTCCGCAGCCACGCAGCAGCAAGTGATCGCCTCGCTCGATGCGCCATCGACCACTGTCGCACCGACGTCCGCTGCGCCAGCGGCGCGCACCCCTGCGCCGCCGTCCGTCACCGAGCCGCAGGTCCAGCATCCGGCCGGCGGCCGGTCGGCTCCCGTCGACACTGGGGGTGCAGTGGTGCCAGGAGCTGCCGGCGGCAGGGCAGACGAACTCAGCGACAGCCAGGTGTTGCGCATCCTCGAGGCCCGGCGCGCCAGCGCGACTGGCCAGCCCACGCCCGGAGCGCGCGTCGGGGCATCCGATATCCGGATGCTGAACCCGGATGATACGCAGACGTGGCGCGACATCCGCTCGCAGATTCTTCGTGACGCAGCCGTACACTTTGCAGTGCAGCTCGCCTGGTCGGTCACGCCGATCGATCTCGAGCGAATCCCGGGTCTCGCCATCTTCAACGCGTACACGCTCTACAAGGTCGAGGGCAACCGCGAGGGCAGGCGCTGGTACGGTCTACGGCTCGGGTTCTTCAGCGACGCGGTTGCCGCCCGTCAGGTCGCACTCTACGTACGCTCGGAGTTTGCGACCGTTGCGGTCGTGCCCGTCAGTGCCAAGGAACGTACCGACGCGATGCAGGTCGGCGCGATCGAGCTGCCGCGGCGTGGGCCGGCGGCCTCGACGCCCGCAGCCGAGGACGAGATCGAGCTGATCGACGAGGCGGTGGACGCGGCGCTGAGTGCCCGCGATCGCGCGCCAGTCGCAGAGTCCGTGTCGCCGACGGCTCCGGAGCGCGACGCACAGACGGCGGCGCCGGCGCCGACCAGCCTCGCGACTCCGGTGCGCCGGTCCGGTCGGCCGCGCGGCACGCCGCAGACCCTCGAAGAGACGCTGGAGATCCTTGGCGCGAGCCAGCTCTCGATCGATGATGGCAAGGGTGTGCGTCTCGACCTCGGCAGCAGCACCGGCGGTACGCGTCGTGGCGCGCGCGCCTCGGCGCGCAATACCACGTTCTCGAAGCTGCTCGATCGGCTGACCGAGAAGCTGCGAAAATGAACGAACTGCTGCCGCGCGGCCTTGCTACTTGCCGAAGAGCCGCTCGAGCTCGGCGCGGGCACGCGCCGCCGCTTCCTGCCCTCGGACATCGTGGGCGTCGGGCCTGGGCTTGAAGAAGTCGCAGAAGTTGGCCTGATCCTTCACGCGCACTTCCTCGGCCGTCGGTTCACGGCAGTGCTTGGCATAGTGCGTGTCGTACTCGACGCACATACGGCAGACGTGCAGCTGCGCGCGACACTGGCGACACTCTTCGAGTCGGCGCAGCGGCAGAGTGTAGTCCGCCAGGGACGCGCCGCACTTCCAGCAGACGAGACCGTGCGACATGCCTTCAATCTACTACGCGGCTCGCCCGGCGAGAAACGCGGCCAGCGCCTCGCCCGTGTGCGAGGTCGACCCGTTGCGTCGCTGGCGTCGCCGTCGCTGGCGAGCGGACGCTGCCAGCTCCTGCGGCGTTCCTTCGGCAATCACTCGCCCGCCACCGGCGCCGGCCTCGGGTCCCATGTCGATGATCCAGTCTGCCGCGGCGATCAGATCGAGATTGTGCTCGATCAGCACGACGCTGTTGCCCGCATCGACGAGCCGCTGTAGCACGCCGAGCAGTTTCTCGACGTCCGCCATGTGCAGACCGACGGTCGGTTCGTCGAGCACGTAGAGCGTGCGTGACCGGCGCGCCGCCAGTCGCCGGCCCGTCTCGGGTCCGACCTTCGCGAGCTCGCTGACGAGCTTGAGTCGCTGTGCCTCGCCTCCCGAGAGCGTAGGGCTCTGCTGCCCGAGTGTCAGGTAACCAAGGCCTACCTCGTCTAGCAGCGCGAAAACGTGCCGTAACGCCGGATGCGTGCCGAAGAAGTCCGCGGCCTCGCGAATGCTCATGTTGACGACGTCGCCGATGCTTCGGCCGTTCCAGGCCACGGCCAGCGTCTCCGGGTCGAAGCGGCGGCCGCCACAGGCATCGCAGACCACCTCGACGTCGGGCAGGAAGCTCATCCCGATCGTCCGCAGTCCTTGACCCTCGCAGGCTCTGCAGCGTCCGCCGGCCGTGTTGAAAGAGAATCTTCCGAGACGATAGCCGCGCAATTGCGCCTCGGGCGCACAGGCGAACAGGCGGCGCACGTGGTCCCAGGCCCCGACATAGGTGGCGGGACAGGAACGTGGCGTCTTGCCGATCGGTGCCTGATCGACCTCGAGGACGCGGCCAAGCTGCTCGACACCCTCGATGCGCTCGCAACCGACCGGCAATCCGCGTCCGGCGAGCAGCGCACGGAGGCTGTCGTGCAGCACGTCGCGCGCGAGCGTCGACTTGCCAGAACCGCTGACGCCCGTGACGACGACCAGCCTGCCCAGCGGTACGCGCACCGTCACGTCGCGCAGGTTGTGCAGCTTCGCGCCGTGAACGACCAGTGCAGGGGTGGTGGAGTCGACGCGGCGACGCGGACTCGCGGGGTGACGGAGCGGCTCGCGCAGATACCGCCCGGTGATCGAGTCGGGATTCGCGACCAGATCGGCGACGCGGCCCGCGGCGACCACGCGACCGCCCTCCATGCCTGCGCCCGGTCCGAGATCGATCACGTGATCGGCGCGTCGTATCGTCTCCTCGTCGTGCTCGACGACGATCAGCGTATTGCGACGTGCCGCGAGCGTCGCCAGCGCATCGAGCAGGACGCGGTTATCCCGCGGGTGCAGGCCGATTGTCGGCTCGTCCAGCACGTAGCAGACCCCCTGAAGACTCGAACCAAGCTGGGCCGCGAGCCGTATGCGCTGCGTCTCACCGCCCGAGAGCGTCGGCGCGGAGCGGTCGAGAGACAGGTAACCGAGACCAACGCGTTCGAGAAACTCAAGTCGTGCTCGCAGTTCGGCCAGTACGTCGCGAGCGATCGTAGCCTGGCGCTCATCGAGCCGCAGCGAATCGAGCAGTGGGCCGACAGCCGCGACGGTCTCGCAGCAGAGGTCCGCGATCGACCGGCCGCCGAGCCTGACGTTCAGCGCTACGGGATTGAGTCTGCGACCGGCGCACAGACCACAGACCGACGCGTCCTCGGCGATCCGTGCGTTCCAGGCGGCGTCCTCAGGATTCTGATCGGTGTCGATCGACTCGACTTCGACGCCGGCGCCAAGGCAGCCCGGGCACCAGCCCTGGCGCGAATTGAACGAGAACAGGCGTGGATCGAGCTCGGCGAAGCCCTGGCCGCAGACGGGGCAGGCGCGACGCGAAGAGTAGATGTCCGCAGTCACCGCGCCCGATGCCAGCACGTGCACAATTCCCTTGCCGTGCTCCAGAGCCGCTGCTACCGCCTCGCGCAACGCCTGTTCGTGTTTCGCGTCGGCGTTCAGCGTCGCGACTGGCAGCTCGATCGTGTGCTCGCGATAGCGGTCGAGCCGCGGCCAGGGCCGGGTCGGTGTCACCCTGCCGTCGACTCGCAGCTGCTCGTAGCCCTTGGTTCGCGCCCAACGCGCGAGCTCCGTGTACAGTCCCTTGCGCGCGACGACGAGCGGGGCGAGCAGCTGAACGCTGCGCCCGCGACGGCGCTTCAGGATCGCCTCGACGATCGCCTCCTCGCTGCGCGGCTCGATCGCCACCTGACATCGCGGACAGTGCTGCGTACCGAGCTTGACGAACAGCAGCCGCAGGAAGTGGTGGATCTCGGTCATCGTTGCCACAGTGCTCTTGCGGCCGCCGCGGCTCGTGCGCTGCTCGATCGCGACGCTCGGCGGAATGCCGGCGACGGCGTCCACGTCGGGCCGTGAGGCCGGCTGCACGAACTGCCGCGCATAGGCGTTCAGCGACTCGAGATAGCGGCGCTGACCCT
>CAZAWM010000278.1:0-3817 GCA_964488605.1 uncultured Steroidobacteraceae bacterium
AGCACGTTCTGCCACATCGAGCCATAGCGCAGCGTGGTCGTGCCCGAGGCGCGCGTCGCCACCATGCCGCCGAGCGTCGCGTTGGCCCCGGGATCGACGGGAAAGAACAAGCCCGTGTCGCGCAGATAGGCGTTGAGCTGCTCGCGCGTCACGCCGGGCTCGACGGTGCAGTCGGCGTCCTCGGCGCGGACGGCGACGATGCGGGTCATGCGTGTCAGATCGACGCAGACGCCGCCGCGCGGCGCGCGCACGAGACCCTCGAGCGAGGTACCGGCTCCGTGCGGCACGATCGGCACACGCGCGGCCGCGCAGAGCCGGACGATCCCGACGATCTCCGCTGTATTCTCCGGCCAGACCACGACGTCGGGCGGCTGCCCGACGTCGAGCGCTTCGCCGCGACCGTGCTGACGGCGTACCGCATCGACGACGCTGCAGCGCGGTCCGAAACGCGCGGCCAGCGCGGCAATCAAGTCATTCAGGGCGGGATTCATGACGATCAGAAGCGGAAGGTGTAGCTGAATTTCATCGTGGTCTCGGCGAGGAATGGCGCGAAGCCGCCGAAGGCGTCTCCGCGCCAGTCGTAGTTGACCACGAAATATGCGGATTGGCCCTGCTTCGGCAGCCAGCGCAACCGACTGTTGACACCCAGCCGACCCGAGACATTGTCGTACTGCACGACATTGAGCCACGCCCAACGGACGTTGAACGCAATGTTGCCGGTCAACGAGTAGATCCTCGCCGTGAACGACCGACCGGGAAGCTCGAGCTCGTTGGTCTGGAGCTGTGCCGCGAGAAACAGGTGCTCGCTCGGCCGCCACTGCAGGCCGAGTCTCCGGTCGGCGCGCCGGCCATCGTAGAAGTCGCCCGACTCGAGATCGAACGTCAATGCCAGTCTGCGGAATCCCGCCGTGTTGCCGTACAGGCGAACGCGATTCCAGTCGTAGCGACCGGGCTGCACGCCGAGGCCACCCGGCAGCGAGAACGGCCGCGACAGGACCTCGGTGTAGCGCGCCAGATCGAGCGCTATCTGATCGCCTGGCTGTGTATCGAGCGTGAAAGGCGTCAAGACCAGGACGCGCGACTCGAGCGAGCCGGTTTCGCTGTCGACGCTCGTCAGGGCTGCGCCGCCAAGCCAGCTGCGGAACCAGCGCCCGCCGTTCGCGAACCGGTGCCGGTACTTGGCGGTCGCGTCGAGCTGCCGGATGCCGGTTCGATTGACGAATCCGAGCGCGGGGCGAAACTGCGGCTCGATCCGCGTATAGCCGACGGCCGCTTCGACGCGATCGTTCGGATACGAGAGCTGCGCGCCCCAGGCGCCGTCCTCGCCATCGACGCCCTCGGTCTGCGACTGCTGCGCCCAGAGCCGCGCCTCGACGAGCTGACCGTCGAGCAGGCGCTGATCGCGCAAGTTGAGGTCGACGCCGACCAGGCTGCTGTCGCGACCGGCAATCGGATCGCCCGCGGTCGCAATCATGCCGAGCGTCGACTGCTCGAACAGGCTGACGAAGGCGCGCCCGACGAACAGATCGCGCGCCGGCACGAGGCCGTTTGCCTCCTGCCGCACGGCGAGTGCACCGACCGAGTAGCGCCCGACGCTGCCGATGAGTTTCAACCCGGCCTCGAGATCGATCGGTTGGCCGCTCGCCGACAGGCCGATCGTGCGCGAGAAAAACGGCCGCCCGTTCTGGGCAAGTCCGCCGAATTCGAACAACTCGGCGCCCTCGAGGAAGAAGTCGCGTTTCTCCGGGAAGAACAGCGAGAAGCGCGTGAGATTGACCTGGCGGTCGTCGACCTCGGTGGCGGAGAAGTCCGTGTTGATCGTCAGCGCCGCCGTCAGCGCGGGGGTGATTCGATAGAAGACATCGAGCGAGGGCTTGGGAACGAAGCTCGTCTGACCGACGGCGAGCTGGTTGCGCTCCGTGAAAGCGACCGAAGGCACGACATCGAGACCGCTCCCCTGACGCAAACCGCGCATGCCGCGGACCTCGCCGGCGACGTCGAGCGTGATGCGCCGGTCGCGCTGGGACCAGGCGAGTTCTTCGCGCTTGCGTCTAATCGAGCGCAGCAGATTGAGGCCCCAGACGTCGTTGCGCGGATCGAACGACAGCGTCTTGAATGGAATGGCGATCTCGGCCGTCCAGCCGTTGTCGGTGACCTCGGCCGCCGCGTACCAGATGCCATCCCAGTCCATGTTGTACGTCAGCCCGCCGAGCAACAGTCCGTCCCGCTGCACGCCGTTGGGGTTGACGTAAAAGATGTAGCCGGTGCGTTTCGAGTTATTGGGATCGACGAACAGCTGGACGTAGTCGTCGTTGAACACTGGCTGCCCCTGCACGAGCTGCGAGCGCTTGATGCCGGCAGAATTCGAGTCGCGGAAGTCTGCCGCGACGTAGAGGTTCTCGTCGTCGATCGCGAGCAGGAAGGTCGTGGGTTCGGTCGGCGGTGCGCCATTGCCGGGCGAGAACTGCTCGAGATCCTCGATTCGCGTTGCCGTGCGCCATTGCGGCTCATCGAGCCGTCCGTCGATTCTCGGCGCCGTATCGGAACGGACGATCTCGACCGACTTGACGCGATACGCGGTCGCCGGAGCCGCCGGCTCGTCCGGGATCTCGACCTGGGTGCGCCCCACCGGCACGAGCGCTGCCTGGGCCGCACACAGCAGCACGGCGACCCGGGTCGTGAGGTGCATTGCTGTGATCCGCCGCGGCATGGTGTGGCGAGTATGGAATGGCACGCGCGCCACTGCACCCTTGCCGGCGATCGGCGTCCAGTTCTTCGGACTGTGCGTCGGGGAGCCGTCGCCCTGTAGTGCTGTGACGAGTCTTGTGACCGGACGAGCGAAGGCAAGATGATCTACGAAGTGGCGGGCGACATCCTCTGCATGCAGGAGCCAGGCTACGGCGAGCGCGGTGGGCGCGTCGCCGAAGAGCCGGCGCTTGCCGCCCGAGCGGAACCGCTGCCGGGAGGCTAAGCTCGCGCCATGCGCACGCGTCGACTGCTGCTAATCTGGGGCGGGCACGCCGGCGGTCGTACCGAGCGCTTGCGCGCGGCCGTGGTCGACGGTATCGCGTCTGTCGGAGAACCTCCGGAACTGCGACTCAAGCCGGCGCTCGAGGCCGATGCCGCCGACCTGCTCTGGTGTGAAGCGCTGATCATGTGCACGCCCGAGCACTTCGGCTACATGTCCGGCGCCCTCAAGGATTTCTTCGACCGGACGTTCTATCCCGCCGAGGGCCGCACCGAGGGACTGCCCGTTGCGCTGCTCGTCAGCGCTGGCAACGATGGCCAGGGGACGGTGCTCGCCGTCGAGCGTATCGCCAAAGGCTATCGCTGGAAGTTCGTCTTCCCGCCACTCGTCGTGGTCGGCGAACCCGGTGAGGCGGACCTCGACCGGGCCCGCGAACTCGGCGCGACGCTCGCCGCGGGCCTCGCGGCCGGCGTGTTCTGAACCGGGCGCGGCGGCCGACTCGCTCTCAGCTCCTGAGCCGACGTTTCGCGGCAACGAACTGCGGGGCGAGCTGCAGCGCACGCTCGTAACTGCGACGCGCGCTGGCCAGATCGCCCGCCTGCTCGGCGCAGCGGCCGACCCAATAGTGCGCCTCGGCCGGACCCCAGGCGATACCCGCTGGACCGCTCTGGCCCGCTCCCGCGTCGAACGCCGCGGCGGCTTCCTTGAACCGCGCGCAGCCGAGCGCAGTATTGCCGCCGGCGAATTTCGGTCGGAAATACAGACCGAAGCCCTCGACGAGCGTGACGCGCGGATTCTTGACGTCCAGCAGCAGCGTAGGCGTCAGGCTGTCGGTGTATTGGAGGGAGG
>CAZAWM010000279.1:0-3787 GCA_964488605.1 uncultured Steroidobacteraceae bacterium
GACCAGGTAGACGGAGCGGTGCTGGCCGCCCGTGCAACCGATCGCGATGGTCAGGTAGCGGCGGTTGCTGGCGCGATGCTCAGCAATCCTGGCCTCGACGAAACTCGCGATGTCCTCGAAAAGCCGCTGTACGGCCGGCTGGGCGTCGAGGTAGCGGATGACCGGCTCGTCGAGCCCCGTCAGGGGCCGGAGCTTCGGATCCCAGTAGGGGTTCGGCAGCGTGCGGGCGTCGAACACGAAGTCGGCGTCGGCCGGCAGTCCATGCTTGTAACCGAAGGACTCGAAGGTGATGGAGAGCTCGTCCCGTGCACGCCGCTCGACCCGCTGCAGGATGACCTCGCGCAACCCGGGCACGCCAAGGCGCGAGGTATCGATGATGACGTCGGCCGTGTCGATGATCGGCTCGAGGCGGCGGCGCTCGAGCTCGATCGCCTGGCGCAGGTCGCGTCCGTGCTCGCTGAGCGGATGGCGGCGCTTCGTCTCCGCGTAGCGGCGCAGCAGTTCGTCGACGCTGGCGAGCAGCATCAGCAGTTCGCAACGCAGTCCGCTGCGCTTGAGCTCCTCGACGCTCCGCGGCAGCGACTCGATCTCGGCGACGGAGTTCCGCGCATCTATCCCGATGGCGATCCGCGCGAACACCTCGGATTCGGCACGCAGCGCGTGGCCGACGAACGGATGGAGCATGGCCGCCGGCAGGTTGTCGACGCAGTAGAAGCCGACGTCCTCGAGCATGTTCAGCGCCACGGTCTTGCCGGCGCCGGACAGGCCGCTGACGAGGATCAGTCGCATCGCGTCCATGCTGCGTCTTCCCAGTTCCCGGCGCCGATGCGCCTGCGCGGGCCGTCAGTGCCGCGCGTTGCGGCCTTCGACGGCGTGGTGGTCGTTGATCTTCTCCTTGCGCTTCTTGACGAGCCGGTCGAGCTTGTCGGTCAGCGCGTCGATTGCGGCATACATGTCGCCGTCAGTCGCGTCGGCGTGGATGTCGTTGCCCGGGACCTTGAGGGTCGCTTCCGCCTTCTGCAAGAGCTTTTCGACGGTCAGGATGCAGTGAACGTCGATCACGTGGTCGAAATGCCGGACGATGCGCTCGAGCTTCTTTTCTATGTAGCTGCGCAGGGCGGGGGTGACTTCAACGTGGTGTCCGGTGACGTGCAGCTGCATGATTTGACTCCTGACGTTCTCTGACATGGTGTTGATGGGCCGAACCCGGCCGCTCAGGCTCGTGCCGCCGCGCGCTTGCGCTCAGCGGAGGAGGCGAGGCCCAGGGCCTCGCGATACTTGGCTACCGTGCGGCGTGCGACCGGGATGCCCTCCCGGGAGAGGATCTCGGCGATGCGCGCATCGGACAAGGGATCGGCCGGATTCTCTTCCTTGATGAGCTTGCGTATCTTAGCCCGGATCGCCGTCGACGAAGTTCCGCGGCCATCCTCTCCCTCGACCTGGCTCGAGAAGAAGTAGCGCAGCTCGAACACGCCACGCGGCGTGTGCATGTACTTGCCCGAGGTGATCCGTGAGATCGTCGACTCGTGCATGCCGATGGCCTCGGCGATGTCCCGCAGGATCATCGGTCGCATGTGTTCTTCGCCGTGCTCGAGAAACTGCGACTGTCGCTCGACGATAGCGCGTGCGACGCGGGTCAGGGTGTCGTTGCGGATTTCGAGGCTCTTGAGCAGCCAACGTGCCTCCTGAAGCTGCGAGCGCATGCTCGCATGGCCGGCACCGCGGCCGATCAGGCTGGCGTAGCTCTCGTTGAGGCGCACGCGAGGTACTGTCGCGGGATTGATCTCGACCGACCACCCTCGCTCGGTGCGCCGGACGAACACGTCCGGCACGACGTATTCGGCGGAAGCGCCGCTCACCACACTGCCGGGCCGCGGGTGGCAGGCGCGTACCAGCGCGAGTGCGTGGTCGATCGACTCGTCGTCGGCGCCCAGTGCCCGACGCAGTTGCCCGATGTCCCGGCCAGCGACGAGATCGAGGTGGTCGGCGGCGATGCGCCGTGCGAGCTCGAGGTCCGGCGTCCGCGCGTCTAGCTGGTCGAGCTGCAGCAGGATGCACTCGCTGACCGAACGCGCGCCGACTCCAACCGGGTCGAGCATCTGGACGAGCATGAGGACGCGCTCGATCTCGTCCTCGTCGCAAACGATTTCGGGGCGCAGCGTGGCGGCGATGTCGGCGAGACTGTCCGTGAGGTAGCCGTCGTCATTGATCGCATCGACGATCGCAGTCGCGATCGCGAGGTCGTTCTCGGACAGTCCGGCGAGTTCGAGTTGCTCGAGCAGGTATTCGTGCAGGGAACGGCCGGACTCGTCGGCGATGTCCGGGGAGCGATCGTCGTCGGGAAGTCCATACGGGGTTTCCGCGGCGCCCGGTGTCGATTCACCCCAGCCGTCCTCGATGACCTCGACTTCTACCGCGTCGGGAGCCGCGTCCGCGTCGGCAGCCGGGCCGGCGGGCTCGGGCTCGCGGACCGACTCCTGCAGCGGCGACAGCGCTTCGAAGCTTCCGGTCGCGTCCGTCTCCTCGACCGGCTCGAGCATCACGTTGCTCTCGAGCAGCTCACGGATGTGGGCCTGCAGTTCGAGCGCTGGCAGCTGCAGCAGGCGGATGGCCTGCTGCAGCTGCGGGGTCATCGTCAGTTGCTGCCCCAGCCTGAGCTGCAGTGAAGGCTTCAGCATTGCGTCTACAGTCGGAACGACTCGCCCAAGTACACCTCACGCACTTGCTGGTTGGCAAGGATTTCTTCCGCAGATCCGGCAGCGATCACGGTTCCGTTGCCGATGATGTAAGAGCGACCGCAGACACCGAGCGTTTCGCGGACGTTATGGTCGGTGATCAGTACGCCGATGCCCTTGGCGGCCAGCTCGCGCACGATGCGCTGGATGTCGGCCACGGACAGCGGGTCGACGCCGGCGAAAGGCTCGTCGAGCAGCAGGAAGCGCGGCTCGGCGGCCAGCGCCCGTGCGATCTCGACGCGGCGTCGCTCGCCGCCCGACAGCGCCATGCCTAGGCTCGTCCGCACGTGGCCGATCCGCAACTCTTCGAGGATCTGCTCGAGGCGACCCTCGCGCGCAGCGGTGTCCAGATCGCGACGCGTCTCGAGGATGGCCATGATGTTGTCGGCCACCGACAGGCGCCGGAACACCGAAGCTTCCTGCGGCAGATAGCCGATCCCGAGTCGTGCGCGGCGATGGATCGGTTCCCCGGTCAGGTCGCGATCGTCGATGTAGATCCGGCCGGCGTCCGCAGGGATCAGGCCGACGATCATGTAGAAGGCGGTGGTCTTGCCCGCGCCGTTGGGACCCAGCAGCCCGACGACCTCGCCCTCGTCGACACGCAGGGACAGGTCGGTGACGACCCTGCGTGCCCTGTAGGCTTTCGCAAGGTGCTCGGCGCGCAGCGACGTCATGGCGCGGGCTCGTCGCGTTGCGGCCGGATCGTGATTCGCACGCGGCCGGCATCGCCGGGCTGGGCCTGCGCCTGAACGCGCTGCTCGCGCACGCTGTAGACGAGTTCGCTGCCGCTGATCTCGTTGCGACCGTCGGTCAGCCATGCCTCGCCCGACAGGACGACGGTGCCTGCAGGCACGTCGTATTCGATACGGGCGGCCCGGCCGCGGGCGATGTCGGCGCTGTCGGCGCGCCTTTGCTCGAACTCGGCCGGCGAGCCGGTGATCGTCGCGCGGGTGATGCGGTTGCGGGCGAAGTCGACCACGGCCTGGTCAGAACGCAACGTTCCACCGTCGACGCTGATGCGGACGTTGCCGCTGAAATTCCACGTCGCGTTC
>CAZAWM010000280.1:0-3761 GCA_964488605.1 uncultured Steroidobacteraceae bacterium
CGTCCGGCGGCTGCAGGTCGGTGACAACTTCCTGGACCCCGTACCCTGCTGGTGACTCGCCAAGGAGGCGCGATGCTCGAGCTCGAGACTCCCAAGGACCTGCTGCAGCACGTCGGCCGTGAGCTGGGCGGCCGCGACCCACTCCGTGTTCGCGGCGCCCGCCCTGGCGATCGCTTCGCGGGCTTCGCGGGACTGCTCGCGCAGCGCGTCGCGTTCACGCTCAAGTTCGGACACCAGATGCCGCTCGTGCGCCACCGACCACTCCACCAGGTAACCAAGCGGTGCGCCATCGGTACCCGTCAGCGGCGACAGCAAGGCGGTGTCGGCGTTACCGGCTGTCGCCAGCGCGGTCGAGAGCGCGCTGCGCGCCTTATCCATTGCCGGCTGCGCGTTCCCGCTCGGAGCCTCCTGAGCTTGGCATCCGGGCAGCGGCTGGCCAGGCTCCAGCCCCGGGAACCGCCGCAGCGCGCCGCGGCTGGTGTGCGCGACTCGCAGCAGCGGATCTAGAACGACGACCGCCTGTTCCACACACGCCACTGCCGCGCCCAACCTTGCCGTTTGCGACCGGTCGGCGCCCTCGCTGGCGCGCCGGTTGCGAAGGCGTTGCAACATGACGCGTCGCGCGCGCAACCGGCGTTGAACAGTCGCAGTCCTGGCGCGCCGCTGCAGCCACGCGAGCACGGCGGACACACAACAGGCCGCGCCGGCGACCGCGGCCAAGAACCAGGGCGGGTCTTCGCCGAGTAACATACCCGCGCTGGCGGCCGCCCCGACGATGAGGACGGCCTGCTGCCAAGGCTGCGGGCTGCGCCGCAGCAAAGCGAATCGAAATGCAGAGGACCGGCTCATGCGGCGGTTCGCACCTGCGTGCGCCTGGCGAAGTGAGCGACGTCGAGGATCAAGGCGATCGAGCCGTCGCCAAGGATGGTCGCACCGGCGATACCGTCGACGGAACGAAAGTTGTGCTGCAGACTCTTGACCACCACCTGCTGCTGCCCGAGCAGATCGTCGATCCGTAAGCCGGCGCGACGACCCTCGGCCTCGATGACCATGACGAGATCGCGCTCGATGCCGGCGCCGGGCGCGCGCGCACCGCGCGCGCCGAGAAGTTCGGCCAGGCTCAGTACCGGCAGGTATTGGCCACGAAAGCACAGCACCTCGCCCTGTCCGCCCAGTCGCTCAAGCAGCCCCGGTCTGACCCGCACGGTCTCGACAATCGCCGGCACTGGAACGATGTAGGTCTCGACGCCGACCCGAATCATCTGTGCATCGACGATCGCCAGCGTCAGTGGCAGATGGATCGAAACGCATGTGCCCTGCCCGGAGACACTTGCGATCTCGACACGACCGCCAATCGATTCGATGTTGTTGCGCACGACGTCCATACCTACGCCACGACCGGACACCTCCGTGGCCGCCTCTGCGGTTGAGAACCCTGGCGCGAAGATCAGTTCGAGCAGTTCGGCGTCGCTCGGCGTCGCCTCCGTCGAGACGAGCCCGATACGGCGTGCTTTGGCCAGTATGCGCGCCGTATCGATGCCGGCGCCGTCGTCGCTGACCGTCACAATGACCTCGCCGCCACGCTGGATTGCATCAATCCGCACCGTACCCGCGGCGCACTTGCCCGCAGCTTGCCGCGCCTCGGGTGTTTCGAGACCATGGTCGATCGCGTTGCGGACCAGATGCACGAGGGGGTCGCCGAGCTTCTCCAGCAGCGTCTTGTCGATCTCAGTCCCGGAGCCGCTCATCTGCAACTGGACATGCTTACCGAGCTTCTGTGCGAGGTCGCGTACCATCCGCGGCAGACGGTTTAGTACGGCCGATACCGGCACCATCCGCGTGCGCATCACCGCATCCTGCAAGCCGCGCACGTGCCGCTCGAGTTGCGCCAAACCGAGGCGCAGCCGATCGCCGACTGGACCCGGGATCGCGGCAGCGAGCTGCGCCAGCATGGACTGCGTGATCACGAGCTCGCCGACCTCGTTGATCAGCTCGTCGATTTTGCTCGCGCTGACCCGTACGCTAGCCGGCTCCCGCGTCGCGTCGCATACCGAAGCGACGGCAGGATGCGATCCAATCGGCCGGACCGACGTCCCCTCCGATGCATCAGCACGATCGGTAGTCGACTTGGCGACGGCTGCATCGACTGGCGCTGCAGCTGCGACGCTGAGCTCGCAGTCGGCCTCAGCCCATTCGAACACCTGCAGAATCGCCTCGCGCGGAGCACACGTGACGAGACGCAGTGACCAGCCGAGGTAACAGCGTTCTGGGTCGAGCTCGTCGAGTGCCGGCACGGCACTGGTGTCCACACTCGGCTCAAGATCTCCGAGCCGGGCCAGCTCCGCGAACAGTCGCAGCGGATCGCTGCCCCGCCGCAGCAAGGCCGGCAGCGGTCTGAAGCCTATGTGCCAGACGCGCATCTCGCTCGATGGTCGAGCATGACGCTCCGTCGCAATCGCCTGTGCCGGATTCGCGACCTGGACCGACCCCTTGTCAACCGTAACGGCGGACCGCGCCACGAGCAGTTCGATGTCGAACTGCAGATCCGCCACCCGCTGCGCATCCGTCAGCCTCCCGATCTGCGTGTCGCTCAACATTACTCGCAGCACGTCGACCGATTTCAGCAACAGGTCCGCGACCGGCTGGCTCGCGGCCATGCGCTGCGATCGTAGGCTATCCAGTAGACTCTCGAGACTGTGAGTCAGGGAGGCGACCGTCTCGAAGCCGAAAGTGGCTGCGCCGCCCTTGATCGAGTGTGCAACACGGAAGACGGTATTGATGAGCTCCGGGTCGTCCGCGCCGGAGCCTAGTCTGAGCAGCGCCTGTTCCATCGATTCGAGCATCTCGAAGCTTTCCTCGAAGAACGCGTCATGGAACTGGCTCAAGTCCACGCTCATGATCGCGCCTCAGTTTCCCGCGGCTGCGACTACCGGGACACTCGCGACCGCCGTTGCGGGAGACGCGGCGTTGACCGGGCCCGGCGCACTGGCGGACGCCGCCTCGTCGCCGAGAATCACGAGCAGTACACGACGATTGGCTCGTCGGCCCTCGGCGGTGGTATTCGGCTGCACAGGCCGGAACTCGCCGAGCCCGAGCACGGCGAGCCGCGCTGGATCCACGCCGCGCGCCGCGAGCACGCGCACGACACTAGCGGCGCGAGCGGCCGACAGTTCCCAGTTGCTCGGGAACGCAGCCGTGCTGATCGGCCTATCGTCGGTGTGGCCCTCCACGCGAATCGGATTCGGGCTGGTTCGCAGCAGGTCCGCGAGCCTTTCAATGGCCACGATCGCTGCACGTCCAAGTTCCGCTGAACCGCTTGCGAACAGCAAGTCGGTGCGAATCTCGACTTCAACCCATGCGTCGGTGCGCCTGACCTCGAGCTGATCGGAGAGGATCAGTTCCTGCATCGTCGTCTCGACCGCAGCTGCAATGGCGTCGAGTCGACGCTGCCGCTCGGCCGTGACGCTCGCGAGCGACGCCGCGTCATTATCCGCACTCACGCCGTTCACGCCTGGCACGGGCACCCGCTCGAGCATGCTCCGCGCGCTCGCGTCGAATCCGGCCTGGCTCACCCGCCCGATCCCGACCGTCGAGGCGGCGCCCATCGCCGGATCGCCAGCCTGGACCGGCTCGATCCTGTGCGGTGTGCCGCGGAAGGCGGCCGACAGTGAGTCCGACAGCACCCGATACTTGCCCTCGTTCACCGACGAGATCGCGTACATCACCACGAAGAAAGCGAGCAACAGCGTGATGAGGTCGCC
>CAZAWM010000281.1:0-3746 GCA_964488605.1 uncultured Steroidobacteraceae bacterium
AGCACGCCGCTGCGCGCGACGGCGATCGCGCACGGCCTCGTCGATGCGCTCGGCATCGCGGCACTGATGTACGTCAGCGGCGGCGTCGCGAGCGGCCTCGGCATCCTGTTCGCCCTGCCGGTCGCCGCCACGGCGCTGCTCGCCGAGGCGCGCACCGCGGCCTTCATCGCCGCGTTCACGAGTCTAGCCGTGCTGGTTCAGCAGGTCGCGAGCGACCTGTTTCAGGGCGCGCCGCCGGCCGACTACTCGAGCGCCGGGGTGCTCGGCGGAACCCTCTTCCTCGTCGCCTTCAGCGTCTGGCCGGTCGCCAACCGGCTGCGCGAGAGCGAGGCACTGCTGCGCCGCCAGGAGATCGATCTGGCCAATCTCGCGCAGTTGTCGCAGTTCATCGTTCAGCACCTGCGCGAGAGCATCCTCGTCGTCGATCCCGAAGACCGGATCCGGCTCATCAACGAATCGGCGGCGCAGATCCTTGGCGATCGGGCTGCCTTTCCCGGCGCGCTGCTCGGCGAGGCCTCGCCGCGCCTGCTGTACCTGCTGACGAAGTGGCGCCAGCAGCGCGACAGCGCCACCGAACCACCCGGGACCTTCATCGCCGCCGATGGCGCGCGCGAGATCGCGCCGCACTTCGCGCCGCTCGGCGGCGTCGAACCGGCTCCCGTGCTGGTGTTCCTCGAGGACACGAGCGACTTCGCCGCGCGCGTCCAGCAGTCGAAGCTCGCCTCGCTCGGCCGGCTCTCGGCCAGTATCGCCCATGAGATCAGAAACCCCGTCGGCGCGATGAGCCACGCGGCACAGCTACTCGCCGAGTCGCCGGCCCTCGGTGCCGACGACCGCCGGCTCACCGACATCATCACCAAGAATGCCGAGCGCGTTAGCACCATTATCGACAACGTGCTCTCGATGTCGCGCCGCGACACGCGCCGCCCCGAGCGGCTGCGCCTCGGCTTATGGCTGGACGGCTTCCGCGAGGAGTTCTGCGCGACCATGCAGCTTCCGCCGACGCGCCTGCCGGTCGTCGCCGGCGACGCCGAGCTCGAGATCCGCGTCGATGCCTCGCAGCTGCGCCAGGTGCTGTGGAACCTCTGCGAGAACGCGCTGCGGCATGGCAGCCAGCCCACGGCGCCGGACAGCCCGATCGAGCTGAGCTTCGGGCGGCTCAAGCCCTCGATGCGCCCTTACCTCGAGGTCGCCGATCGCGGTCCGGGGATCCCGCCCGAGCACGCCGAGCGGATCTTCGAGCCGTTCTTCTCGGGTCAGCAGCGCGGCTCGGGCCTCGGCCTGTTCCTCGCCCGCGAGCTCGCCCAGGCCAACGGTGCGACGCTGCTCCACGAAGCGCGCCACGGCGGCGGCGCCGTGTTCCGCCTCGTGTTCTCGGACCCGAACCGCTGGGAGTGACCGGCGCCGAAACCGCGACCTGTGTACTTAATGCGGGCGCCGAATGGCGCTACAGTGAACCGATGGGCAAGCCGATCGTGCTCGTGGTCGACGACGAACCCGATCTCGTCGAACTCGTGAGCCTGACGCTCAACCGCATGAATCTCGAGACCCGCGCCGCGGCCGACGTCGCGGGTGCTCGGGCCCGGCTCGCCGCCGAGCACTTCGACCTGTGCCTGACCGACATGCGCCTGCCGGACGGCAACGGACTCGAGCTCGTCGAGTGGATCCAGCAGCACCGTCCTGACGTGCCCGTGGCGGTAATCACGGCCCACGGCAACGTCGAGTCGGCCGTGCGTGCCTTGAAGCTCGGCGCCTTCGATTTCGTCGCCAAGCCGCTCGATCTCGGCGTGCTGCGCAAGCTTGTCTTGACCGCGATCCGGCTCGGGGAGCGGGCCGACGGCGGCCTGACCCTGCGCGGCCCGCGCCTGATAGGCGAGTCGGCGCCGATGCGCGAGCTGCGCGCCCTGATCGCCCGCGTCGCGCGCAGCCAGGCGCCGGTGTACATCTCGGGCGAGTCCGGCGTCGGCAAGGAGCTCGTCGCGCGGCTGATTCACGAATCGGGGCCTCGCGCCCGCGGACCGTTCGTGCCGGTCAACTGCGGTGCGATTCCCGGCGAGCTCATGGAGAGCGAGTTCTTCGGCCATCGCCGCGGTGCGTTCACGGGCGCGGTCGCCGACAAGCTCGGTCTCGTCCAGAGCGCCGAGGGCGGCACGCTGTTCCTCGACGAGGTCGCGGACCTGCCGCTGCACATGCAGGTCAAGCTGCTGCGGCTGATCCAGGAGAAGACCGTGCGCCCGGTCGGCGAGGCGCGCGAGACGCCGGTCGACGTGCGCATCCTCTCCGCCACGCACAAGAACCTCGCCGAGCTCGTCGCGCAGGGCCGTTTCCGCGAGGACCTTTTTTACCGCGTCAACGTGATCGAACTGCGCGTGCCGCCGCTGCGCGAGCGGGCCGAGGACATCCCCGAGCTCGCCGAAGCCATCCTCGCACGGCTCGGCCGCCGCATGCAGCTTGAGGTGCCCGAACTCGATCCCGAGGCGCTCGCGCGGCTGCGCGCCTATGCCTTCCCGGGCAACGTCCGCGAACTCGAGAACGTGCTCGAACGAGCGCTGACCCTCTCGACGGGCGGTCGCATCACCGCGGCCGACATCCAGCTGCGTTCGACCGCGCGGCCTGCCGCCGTGCCGGCCGTGACCACACCCCTTTCCGCAGCGTCACCGGGCGCGGCGCTCGCGCCCGCCGCAGCGCCGCCAGACGCGGCCGGCTTGACTGAGCCGGCGCAGCGGCGGGCCCCCGACGCGCTCGGCGAGCAGCTCGAGCAGATCGAGCGCGCCGCGATCGTCCGCGCGCTCGAGCAGACGCGCTACAACAAGACCGCCGCCGCGAAACTGCTCGGCATGACCTTCCGCGCGCTGCGCTACCGGATCAAGAAGCTCGGCATCGAGTGACGCGGCGCGTCAGTTTCTGACGCGAGCCGTCGCGCCGCGGCAGAGCCTGACCGCGGGCAGCGACAGGCGTCACGTCAGGACCCTACTTCAATCAGTTACTTACGGATACGCTGCCGTTGGCACGGGGGTTGCTTTCTCAGGGCCAAGCGCCAGACGGTCGCCGTCATGCGCAGCACCTTACGGTTCACTCAAACGGAGTCTTAACGCAATGAAGACGATTCAGAAAGGTTTCACGCTCATCGAACTGATGATCGTGGTCGCGATCATCGGCATCCTCGCCGCGATCGCGATCCCGGCCTATCAGGACTATACGATCCGCTCGCAGGTCACGGAAGGTCTGAACCTCGCCAGCGCCGTCAAGGCCGGCGTTGCCGAGGCGTATGCGCAGACCGGCGGGTGGCCGGCTGACCTCGATGCAGCCGGCGGCAGCACCGCCAATCCGCCCTCCGGCAAGTACGTGTCGCAGATTGTGGTGTCGAACGGCACGATCAACATCACGTTCGGCAATGACGTCAACGATAACATCAATGGGAACGTCCTTTCGCTGCAGCCGCGCATCAGCAACAACAACGACGTCGTCTGGCTGTGCGGTTACTTCACCGCCGCCGGCTCGACACTGACCGATCCGGCCTCGGGCGCGTCCGACGCCGGCGCGACCGACATCGACCCGAAGTACCTGCCGCAGTCCTGCCGCGACGACACCTGATCCTTGTCGCAGATCACCGCGCCTCCAAACCGCGGTGTGTCGAAAGCACCGAAAGCCCCTCTCCGGAGGGGCTTTCCTTTTTGGGAGTCGGGTCACGCAGATCCCAGGGGTGCCTGTGCCACCATCGGCAAAGATTTGACAATTGCCGGAAG
>CAZAWM010000282.1:0-3739 GCA_964488605.1 uncultured Steroidobacteraceae bacterium
CGAGAAGGGCATCGGTCTGGTCGTGCCGGGCTTCATCCCGACCCAGCTCGGCGAGGTGTTCGAGTACACGCCGACGCTGGTGGAGTGGGGGGTGACTGTCGGGATCTGGGCGCTGTGCGGCCTGATCTTCACGTTGCTCGCCAGGGCGAGCATCGCGATCGAGCTAGGCGAAGTGGGAGCGCGCGGCGCATCGCAACCCGCTACTGCTTGAGTATCCAGTCGACGACGGCCGCGAGATCGGCATCGTTGATGCGTGCCGGGCCGATAGGCGCCATTGGTATCCTGCCCCAGCTTCCGCTGCTGCCCTTGCGCACGCGCTCGATGAGCAGCTCGCGGGCCCCGGCGTCACCGTTGTGACGGGCCGCGATGTCCCGGTAGCTCGGTCCGATGCCCCTCCTTGCGATCGCGTGACACATGCCGCAGCCGGCTTTCGCAGCGAGAGCCTCGCCGGCCTGTGCCGCACGGAGTGGCGGCAGCGCAATCGCCAGCGCGAGACCACACAGCAAGATTGCCGAACGCTTGCGCATCTGCGTCTCCACTTCCTGCCCTACGGGTGCACTGAGTATCCCATCGCCAACAAGCGTTGCAAGAGGTGGCTGGTCACCAGAGAACGGTGACCCAGAAGGCATGCAGACCAGAGCGATCGTGCAGTGTCGGGCGTAACGGCGCATGCGCAGGGAGTGACGCCGTTTCCACTCTCGTCGTGCCGTGCGGACGTCGGGCGCGACGAAGACGCCGCGTTCCGAGCCGCTGTAGCGGATCGAGGCTGCCTCATCCTCGGCTCAGAGCGGCTCCAGCGGTTCGCCTGCCATCGCGAGCGTCCGTCGCGCCTGCACGAGGTGCAGGCGCTCGACCATACGGCCGTCGACGCGGATCGCGCCCTTGCCGACATTCTCTGGCAGCGCGAATGCGGCGATGACGCGCCGCGCCGCTTCAATGGCGGCCGTGTCGGGAGTGAAAGCCTCGTTGCAGGCGGCAATCTGGGCCGGATGGATCAGCGTCTTGCCGTCGAATCCGAACGTACGGCCTTGACGGCACTGCCTGACGAAACCCGTCTCGTCATCGAGCGAGTTGAAGACGCCATCGAGCGCTGCAAGACCGTGGGCACGGGCGGCCAGCACGACCAGCGATAGCGCAGCCTGTAACGGCTGACGATCGACGTCGAGCTCGAATCCGGTCTCCCTCGCGAGGTCGTTGCTGCCGACGACGAGACAGGAGAGCGGCCCGTCGGCGGCCGCGCCGGCGATCTCGTCGAGCCGAAATAGCGACCGCGCCGTCTCGATCATGGCCCAGAGCGCGACACCGGGCTGTCGCGCGAGCGCCGCTTCGTAAGGGCGCAGGTCCTCGCGGGCGGCGATCTTCGGCACGAGCACCGCGTGCGGCCGCACGGCGGCGATGACGTCGAGGTCGTCGGCACCCCACGGCGTATCGGGCCCGTTGACGCGCACGACGAGTTCGCGGTCGCCGAATCCACCGGATGTGATGGCGGCTGCCGCGCAGGCGCGAGCGGTGGTCTTCATCGTCGGTGCGACTGCGTCCTCGAGATCGAGGATCACGACGTCGCAGGCAAGGGTACGTGCCTTGTCGACGGCTCGCTCGTGGCAGGCGGGCACGTACAGCGCGCTACGGCGACGACGGGTCTGCATGACTTCGGCAAGGGTCCAGGCGTTGATCGGCTGCACCGCTGATTCTCTCACGGCCGTGAGCGTCGCCGGGGACGCGGTGCGGCCGAGTCTGCAGCAAACGCGCGCGATGGCGGTCCGATTCGCCGGATTTCCGTGCGGGCGGCCGTCCCGGGCGAGCCTAGGAGCGGATGCTGCGCCGCCCCCGGGGCTAGCCTCATGGTCATGGAGACTCCGCAGGCGCCGACAGCGCGAAACCATACGCTACGCGGTCGCTACGACGCTGCGCGATCCGACTACACGGTCGAGCAGCGTTACGGCGATTACAGCTTCAACGAGCATCGGATCTGGGCCGAACTGCTCGCGCGCCAGCGCGCGCTCGCCGCGCGTTACGCCGTACCGGAGTTTCTGGCGGGCGTCACGACACTTGGCCTCGACGAGCGGATTCCCCGTCTCGCGCTGATGTCCGACCGGCTGCGGCGCCTGACCGGCTGGCAGCTCGTCGGGGTGCCGGGCCTGATCCCCGAACGCGCGTTCTTCGCTCACCTCGCTCGACGCCGCTTCCCAGTCACGGTCTGGATCCGCAGCCGCGATGAGTTCGACTACCTCGTCGAACCGGACCTGTTCCACGACCTCTTCGGTCACGTGCCGCTCCTCTGCGATCCGGTCTATGCCGGGTTCATGGAACTCTACGGCCGGGCTGGTGAGCGGGCGATGGAACTCGGCGGACTCGAGATGCTCGCGAGGCTCTACTGGTACACGATCGAATTCGGTCTGACCGAGACGCCGACGGGACTGCGGGCGCACGGCGCAGGCATCCTGTCATCGGCCGCCGAGACTCCGTACGCGATCGATAGCAACGTTCCGCATCGTATCCGCTTCGATCTGCAGCGCGTGCTGCGCACCGGCTATCTGATCGACGATCTGCAGCGCTGCTATTTCGTCGTTCGCGATTTCGGGGAACTGATCGATGCCTGCGTCGGCACGGACTTCGCACCGCTCTACCGGCAGCTCGCCGCGGCACCACCGATCACGCCCGGCGCGCTCTTGCCCGGGGACATCGTGATCCATCGCGGCCGGCCGGCACGAGAACGTCGAGCGGTCAGGTAGCGCCAGCCGTAGCAAGGTGCCGGCGCCTCTGGCGTCGGGCGCTCAGCCTGCGAAGGAAGGACAGCCGATCCGTGAACAGTATGCCGCGCAGATGGTCGATCTCGTGCTGCAGCACGACGGCTGCGGCACCCTCGAGTTGCCGCTCGAACGGGCGGCCGTCGCGATCGACGGCGGCAACGCGCATGCGCGCGTGACGACGCACGCTCTCGACTACGCCCGGCACCGACAGGCAGCTCTCCTCGACCATCGCGAGGGTATCCTCCGACAGGCTGCGCGGGTTGATGTAGACCTGCGGGGCGCTGGCATCACCGGAGACGTCGATGACGACGATCTGCCGGTGCACGTCGACTTGCGTGGCAGCAAGGCCGACGGCGTGGCCGGAGTGCATCGTTTCGATCATGTCATCGATGAGCCGGTGCAAGGCGGCGTCGAACACGTCGACCGGTTCAGCGACGGTGCGCAGACGTGGGTCGGGATCCTCGAGGATCGGCAGGAGCGTCACGTCAGGCGCCTGCCGGCAGCGGGCCCGGCCGCCGCAGCAGCGGCAGCATCGCCGCGAGCGTTGCCAGCAGCAGCAGGATCTCGAGCAGATAGACGAACGCGTAGCCCGAGGCCGCGGCCGTCAGCCCCCACGGCAAAGCGCCGCCGGCCGTGACTGCCGTGAAGACGTCGCGGAAAATGCCCGAGGTGGCGATGCCGAGGCCAGCGGCGGTCGCCTGGATGGCGCCCCACGCACCGAGCGCGAGACCGACCTGTTCCTTCGGGGCGAGCGCCATGGTTGCCGTCAGGGTGCCGTGGCCGAACAGGCCTGCCCCAAAGCCGAGCAAGCTGGTTCCGGCCACAAATACCGGTGGCGAGCCTAGCGGCGCGGCGGCGATCACGGCCACGAAGCCCGGCAGTCCGCACAGCGCGCCGAGCGCCGAGAGGCGCAGCGCATCGACACCGCGTGTCAGCACGTGGGAGGCCAGCGCGAAGCCAGCGAGGGTACCGAGCGCGAGCGCCGCGGT
>CAZAWM010000283.1:0-3736 GCA_964488605.1 uncultured Steroidobacteraceae bacterium
CTATGCTGGCGCTGGCGGCCAGCGTCCCCGTCAGCGCCTTCGCGCATATCACCGGCGGCGGACTCACGGACAACATCCCGCGCGTCCTGCCGGCCGGACTCGAAGTGATGCTCGAACGGGCGAGCTGGCCGCGTGACCCGCTGTTCGAATGGCTGCAGCGCACGGCGGGCATCGACGACACGCAAATGCACCGTACCTTCAACTGCGGCATTGGCATGGTCGCGATCGTACCGGCCGCCGTAGCCGATGCGGCCCGCGCCACGCTCGCGGCCGCCGGTCAGGACGCTCTCGTCATCGGCGAGGTGCGCGGCGGCGATCGGGGCACGCTGATCCGGTGAAACCGTTGCGGCTCGCCGTGCTGATCTCCGGGCGCGGCAGCAACCTGATCGCGATCGACGACGCATGCCGCGAAGGCAGGCTCGATGCCAAAATCGTCTTCGTCGGCAGCGACCGTGCTGCTGCGGGGCTCGAGGCGGCCAAGGCGCGCGGCCTGCCCGCGCTGCGCCTCGACGCCACCGGCTTCGCCACCCGCGCCGAGCACGAGGCTGCGATGCGCGAGGCGATCGATGCGGCACGGCCGGATTGCGTCGTGCTCGCCGGCTACATGCGCGTGCTGGGCGACCGGTTCGTCGTTCACTACGCGGGCAGGATGCTCAACATCCATCCGTCTCTGCTGCCGCGGTACACGGGGCTGCACACGCATCGGCGCGTGCTCGAGGCGGGTGACCGCTGGCACGGAGCGAGTGTGCACTACGTCACGTCCGAGCTCGACGCCGGTCCGGTGGTCTTGCAGGGTCGCGTACCGGTGCATCCCGGCGACGACGAAGCACGGCTTTCAGCACGCGTTCAGGCGTGTGAACACATCATCTACCCGCGTGTGCTGCAGTGGATCGCAAGCGGTCGACTCGTCTACCGCGATGGTCCCTGGTTCGACGGTCAGCCGCTGACGGCGCCGATCGTGGAGGATTTCCTTGATTGCAACGGCAATACCTCGCGCTGAACCGCCTCCCACGCAGTTGCGTCGCCGGGCGCGCGCGGCGGGCCACACCATGCTTCGCTGCGTCGCGCTCGGCGCGTCGCTGCTCGGGTCGTTCGCGGCCGCGCGCCCCACCGACGCCGTGCCTGCACCGTCGGATCCGTCGGGCGCCCTGTCGCCGTTCACGGCCGAATTCGCGGTGACTTGGCGGGGCATCGCCGCCGGTACCTCGTCGCTGCAGCTCGAACGGCTCGGACCCGGACTTTGGCGCTACAGCTCGCGGAACCACGCCCGCGGTCTCGCGCGCCTGGTCTTTCCGGGCGAGATCACCCAGATCAGCGAATTCACGGTCAATGGCGCGGTCCATCCGCGGCGCTTCGAGGGCGACGACGGTTCGGCCGATACGAGCCGGGACGTGCGCCTCGAGTTCGACTGGGCCGCCGGACGCGTCCGGGGGATCGCCGAGCGCCAACCCGTCGATCTCGCGCTGCGGCCGGATCTGCAGGATCCGATGTCCGTGCAGATCGCACTGATGGTGGAGCTCGCCGCGGGCCGCGAACCCGCCGGCTTCTGGCTCGTCGACAAGAACCGTATCAAGGACTACGAGTATCGCAGCGAGGGCACGGCCCGGGTCGGCACGGCGGCGGGCGAGTTCGAGACGGTGATCTGGAGCAGCCGCCGACCGGGATCGGACCGCATGACGCGGGTCTGGTATGCGCCTTCGCTCGGTTACCTGCCGGTGCGCGCGGAGCGGACCCGCGGCGGACGTACCGAGATCGTGATGACGCTCAGGTCTTTGGCAAGGTGACGCCGGTCTGCCCCTGGTACTTGCCGCCGCGGTCACGATAGGACGTCTCGCAGACCTCGTCGCTCTCGAAGAACAGCATCTGCGCGACGCCTTCCTGCGCATAAATCTTCGCCGGCAGCGGCGTGGTGTTCGAGAACTCGAGCGTGACGTGCCCTTCCCACTCCGGCTCGAGCGGCGTCACGTTGACGATGATGCCGCAGCGCGCGTAAGTCGACTTGCCGAGACAGACGACGAGAGTGTTGCGGGGTATGCGGAAGTACTCGACCGTGCGCGCCAGCGCGAACGAGTTAGGCGGGATGATGCAGACGTCGGCCTGCACGTCCACGAAACTCTTCTCGTCGAAGCGCTTCGGATCGACGATCGTCGAGTTAATGTTGGTAAAGATCTTGAACTCGTTGGCGCAGCGCACGTCGTAGCCATAGCTCGACGTCCCGTAGGAGACGATCTTGCGGCCGTCGACGGCGCGAACCTGCTCGGCCACGAACGGCTCGATCATGCCGCACTCGCTGGCCATGCGACGGATCCACCGGTCAGACTTGATGCTCATGATTCCTCGACGACGATCTTCGGGAACAGCGCGCTGCGGTCGCGCTTGCGGCGCGCGAGCTCGCCGGCCGCACGGCGCGCCATTCGCAGGTAGGCGAGCGCGCGGGGCGAGCCTGGCTCCGCGACGACACTCGGCCGACCGCTATCGGTCTCGGCGCGGACCCGGGCGTCGAGAGGCAGCTCGGCGAGCAGCTGCACGCCGTACTGCTCGGCCATCCTCGCGCCGCCGCCGGCCCCGAAAATGTGCTCCTCGTGACCGCAACGGGAACAGATATGCGTGCTCATGTTCTCGACGATGCCGAGTACCGGCACATTGACCTTCTCGAACATCCTGAGCCCCTTGCGGGCATCGGCGAGCGCGAGATCCTGCGGTGTCGTGACGATTAGCGCGCCGGCCACCGGCACCCGTTGCGAGAGCGTGAGCTGGATGTCACCGGTGCCGGGAGGCATGTCGACGACCAGGTAGTCGAGCTCGCCCCAGTCGGTGTCTGCGAGGAGCTGGTTCAGCGCCGAGGTCACCATGGGGCCGCGCCAGACCATGGGCTGCTCGACATCGACCATGAAACCGATCGACATGGCGACGATACCGTGTGCGCGCAGCGGCCGGATGCGCTTGCCGTCCGGCGAGGACGGACGCTCGCCGGTCAGCCCCAGCATGATCGGCAGGCTCGGGCCATAGATGTCCGCATCGAGCAGACCGACCCGGGCGCCCTGCGAAGCCCAGGCCAGCGCGAGATTAGCCGCGACCGTCGACTTACCGACGCCGCCCTTGCCGGAGGCGACCGCGATCACGTTTCGGATACCTTGCAGCGCACTCAGACCCCGCTGAACGGCGTGTGTCGCAATCTGAGATTCCAGTTCGAGCGCGAAAGGTTGTTCGATGCCTTGGGCGCGCAGCCCGTCGGTCAGCCGGGCCGCGAGTTCGGCGGCATACCCCCCTATCGGAAAACCGAAACGAAGCCGCACGCGCCAGGGGCCGCCGCCGGCGTCAGGCTCGACGGCGACTACGGCGCGGGCCTCGCCGAGCGTCTGGCGGAGATTGGGCTCGAGGTACTGTTCGAGCGCCGCGCGGAACGCGATCGAGTCGGACTCTGCCATGGGCATCGACTGGACTGTGGAAAAGGCCGCGATTCTAGCAGCCCGACGCTGGCTGCGAGCGACCCTATGGCATACTGACCTTCGGATGCTTTGCTTGCCGATCGAAGGACCTTCGGACCAGGCCTGATGGGATTCTTTTCGAACCTTCGAGCCGACCGGATCATCACCGAAATCCGTGAGGCTGCGGACGCCTCGAATCCGGCGACGCAAAAGGCCGTCGCGCGGCTGCGCGACATCGGCGACGATGCGATCTATCCGATCCTCGGTGCCCTGGCCGACGCTGACAAGCACGCGACCGCAGCCCTCGT
>CAZAWM010000284.1:0-3734 GCA_964488605.1 uncultured Steroidobacteraceae bacterium
CTTTGCATTGACGGTAGCCCGGCGGGTCCGCAGGCCACTGACTCCTGGCCCTGCTTCGTCGGGTCGGGCAGCCGGTTGCCGAGCCGCTCGATCGCATCGAGCGCGCGCAAGTCGAACACGTGGCGCAGCGCGATGCTCGGCACCGTTCATGGACCTTCGCGCTCGGCCGTCGCGCGCTGCCCAAGTTCACTCGAGTCGACCGGCGTCAGGCTTCGTCGTCGCCTACGCTGCGGAAATCGACCCCGAGCGATCGCAGCTTGCGGTACAGATGGGTGCGCTCCATGCCCACACGCTTGGCGAGCTGCCCAACCTTGCCGTTACAGAGCAGCAGCTGCTGCTGCAGGTAGGCACGCTCGAAATGCTCGCGGGCCTCGCGCAACGACAGTGCGAGCAGATCCTGCTTGACGAGCGGTTCGGCGCTCGAGACCTGGGTCGCGAGTTCCGCCTCGACCTCCTCGAGACGGATTTCCTCGGCGCCGCCGCGAATCAGCATCCGCTGCACGAGATTGCGCAGCTCGCGCACGTTATCCGGCCAGGGGTAGTTGCGCAGCCGGTTCTGCGAGGCAACGCTGAAGCGACGAAACGGCAGACCCCCGGCGTCGACGAGCTGGTCGACGTAGTAATGCAGCAGCTGGGGTACGTCCTCGGCGTAGTCGCGCAGCGCGGGCACGCGCACGATCAAGCCGCTGAGCCGCGAGAACATCTCGCGCCGCAACGACTCTGGCGCCGTGCCGGCACGGCTCTCAATACCGGGGCGCGCGGAGCTGGCGATGCGGGCAGTGAAGGCGATCGGCTCCGTGCCGCCGAGGCGCGTGAACTGCCCGGGCTCGAGCGCGCCGAGCAGCACTCGCTGCGCCGCCGCCGGCAGCTCCTCTAGCTCGTTGACGAACAAGGTACCGCTGTCCGCCTGCTCGAGCAGCCCACGCGGCTCGCCTGGGCCCTCACGCCCGACCAGCGCCAGCTCGGCATCCGCCTCGCGCAGCGCGCTGCCGACCACCGTCACGAAAGGGTGTGATGCGCGCGGTGACGAGTCGTGCAGGAAGCGCGCGAAGGTCTCGCGACCCGTGCCGGGCTCGCCGATCAGCATGACGGGCGTGTCGAGAGGCGCGAGCTGCTGCAGCTCTGCACGCAGTACCTGCATCGCGCGGCTCCTGCCCACGGGAGCGACGACTCCGGCGGCGAACAGCTTGCCGCCGGCGCGACGGCGGCGACCCGCCTCGAGCGCGCGCTCGACCGTGCGCAGCAGCTTGGCGAGCGACAGCGGCTTCTCGACGAAATCGAAAGCGCCAAGCCGCGTCGCCTCGACCGCGGTCTCGACGGTGCCGTGCCCCGACATCATCACCACCGGGCAGCCGTCCTCGATCGTCGAGGACCACTCGCGCAGCAGCGTGATGCCGTCGGTATCCGGCATCCAGATGTCGAGCAGCACGAGATCGGGCGCGCTACGCGTGCGCAGGGCACGGGCCTCGGCCGCATTGGCCGCGACCTCGACGTCGTACCCTTCCTCCGAAAGGATGTCCCGCAGGAGGCTCCTTATGTCCGACTCGTCGTCGACGACGAGAATCCGCGCAGCGCTCATGCCCGCTCCTTACGCGGCTCGACCCGCCGATCGTGCGGGACCGTCAGCCGCGTGCCATGCTTGACCGGCAACATTACACGCACTCGCCCGCCACCCTCGGGTCGGTTGTCGGCCTCGATGCTGCCACCGTGCTCCTCGACGATCTTCTTGACGATCGCGAGCCCAAGGCCCGTGCCGCGTGGCTTGCTGGTCACGTAGGGATCGAAGATACGGGGTAACAGCTCGCGCGCAAAGCCCGGGCCGTTGTCGCAGACCGTGATCACGACACGACCGGGACCGTCCTCGCGGGCTACCGATTCGGTCGAGACCTCGATCCGGGCACCGGAGATGCCCTCGAGTGCCTCGATCGCATTGGTCAGCAGGTTATTGAGGATCTGGCGCACCCGGCCACGGTCAGCTTCGATGACGCCGATACCGGGGTCGAGTCGGGTGACGATCTCGACGGAACCCTCGCCGGGCCGGAACAGCTCGGTCGTCTCGGCCACGAGCCGGTTGAGATCGAACCCGGCCACGTGCATGTCGGGCGCGCGCGCATACTCGCTGAAGGCGTTAACCATGCGCTTCATGTGCTCGACCTGGTGCACGATGGTGTCCGTGGCGCGTTCGAGTACCTGCGCGTCGGCGGGCGACAGGCTGCCGCCGATGCGTCGCTGTACCCGCTCGGCTGCGAGCTGGATTGGCGTCAGCGGGTTCTTGATCTCGTGCGCCAGGCGACGAGCCACCTCTCCCCAGGCCGCGTCGCGCTGCGCCTGTAGCAGCCGCGTAACCTCGTCGACCACCAGCACGTAGTTGCGCTCGCCACTGCCGTCGTCGGGCAGCGCGACGCAGGCGCAGATCAGCACACGCGTACCCGAATCGGCTGACAGCTCAATCTGCTCGCGCCATTCCTCGCGACCACTGGCGAATCGCGCCCGAACGGGTTCGACGAACTGCCGCAGCGGCGCACGGTCCGCCGCGAGCTCGACCAGCGACTGCCCGACCCTGTTCGCGAGGTCCAGCCCGAGGATGCCGCCGGCGGCGTCGTTGGCGATCCGCAGGCGCAGGTCGCGATTGACAACGAGCACGCCCGTCGACAGGCGCGCCAGGATCACGGCGAGGCGCTCGCGCTCGCGCTCGGCTTCCTGCCTGCTCCGCTCGGTCTCCTCGCGGGCGCGACGCAGCCGCTTGGTCATGTCGTTGAAAGAGTGCACGAGGAAGCCCATTTCGTCGCGCGAGGTCAGCGGCAGTCGCGTGCCGAAATCGCCCTTGGCGACGGCGCGCGTACCCTGCATGAGATCCTGGACCGGCTTGAACAGAAGCTGGGCGAAGAAGATTGCGCCATAGATCGCCGCAAGCATTGTGACGAGCAGCACCATCGTCAGCGTCAGGCGGAAGCTGTACTTGAGCGGCTCGCGTAGCGCCGCGAGATCGCCGTACTGCGAATACGACCGCTGCACGGCATCGGCGAGCGCCGCGAGCTGCCGCGGCACCTCGTAGGTCGCGACCAGGTAGCGCCGCTCACCGCCGTGCGGGACGGGCGCCGCGGTGCGAATCACGTACTCGCCCTCGTCGAGCGGCTCTAGCATCACGAACGGCCGGCCTTCGCGGACCTGGCGCACGAGGTCGGCGGGCGGCCGCTCCGGCAGCGCCTCGATCACGCCGCCGAGGCTTGCCGCGACGATGCGCTCGTGCTCGCCGTAGAGTACGAGGTCGCGGGCGCCGCTCGCGCGCCGCTCCGCGTCGAGGGTCAGGACTGCCTCGAGGTCGCTCGCAGCGGCGAGCCGCTGCGCATAGAGCTCAGTGCGCGCGGCGTGTTCGCGCATGCGCAGGTCGAGTGCAGCCCGCGACAGCACCAGCGCGTCGTTGAGTCCCTGCTTGATCTCGACCCGGAACCAACTGTCGATGCCGCGGTCGAGGAACTCGAGCGCGAACACGTAGATCGTGATCAGCGGCAACACGACCAGCGTGCCGAACACGCCGACCGTGCGCGCCGTCAGCCGCGAGCCGGGCGCATGCTCGCGCCAGGCACGCACAAGCTGGACGATCTTGCGCGCGATCAGCACGCCGAACAGCACCACGCCGGCCAGGCTGACGAGCAGAATCCACAGCTGCAGGCGCCCGAACTGCGCCGAGTTCTGCGCCGACAGCGCGAGCGCGGCCACGACTGTGTGATCGG
>CAZAWM010000285.1:0-3733 GCA_964488605.1 uncultured Steroidobacteraceae bacterium
GTCGTGCCGTTGATCTGGCCTGCGAAATAGAGCCCGGCGATCGTGCGCGTCTCGAGCGAGGCGTGCAGGTCGCGCGGGTCGAAGTAATCGTATTCGATCGCATAGCCGGGCCGCGTCAGGTGCGCCTGCTCGAAACCGGGAATGCTGCGCACGAACTCGACCTGCACGTCGTAGGGTAGGCTGGTCGAGATGCCGTTCGGATAGACCTCGTGCGTATCGAGCCCCTCTGGCTCGATAAAGATCTGGTGAGAGTCCTTGTGGGCGAAACGGTGCACCTTGTCCTCGACCGACGGGCAGTAGCGCGGGCCGATGCCCTCGATCCTGCCGGTGAACATCGGCGAGCGGTCGCAGCCGGCGCGGATGATCTCGTGCGTGCGCGGCGTGGTCTTCGTGATATGGCAGGGCACCTGGCGCGGGTGGTCGCTCGCGCGCCCGAGGAACGAGAAAACCGGCAGCGGCGCATCGCTGTGCTGCACGGCGAGCCGCGCGTAATCGATCGTGCGGCCGTCGATCCGCGGCGGCGTACCGGTCTTGAGCCGACCGACCCGCGGCAGGCGTGCGCGCAGCTTCGCCGCGAGCTGGTTCGACGGCGGATCGCCCGCGCGACCGCCTGCATGACTGTCGAGCCCGACGTGGATACGGCCGCCGAGGAAGGTACCGACCGTCAGCACGACGGCTCGCGCGTCGAAGCGCACGCCGGCGATCGTCACCGCGCCATGCACCCGGTCGCGCAGACCGTCGGATCCGATCGCGAGATCGGCGACTTCCTGCTGGAAGATCGCGAGGTTGGGCTGGTTCTCGAGCAGGCGGCGAATCGCACGCCTGTAGAGCTGGCGGTCGGCCTGCATCCGTGTCGCGCGCACCGCCGGGCCCTTGCTCGCGTTGAGTGTACGGCACTGGATCGCCGCGACATCCGCCGCGCGCGCCATCGCGCCGCCGAGCGCGTCGATCTCGCGCACGAGGTGCCCCTTGCCGATGCCGCCGATCGCCGGGTTGCAGCTCATCTGGCCGAGCGTCTCGATGCTCTGCGTCAGCAGCAGCGTGCGCCGGCCCATGCGTGCGGCCGCGAGTGCGGCCTCGGTACCGGCGTGGCCGCCACCGATCACGATGATGTCGAACTGCCGATCCGGACTCATGGGGGCGGGGATTCTACACCGGCGTCGCGTACCATCTGCGCATGCTGCGGATCATTGCCTCACTGCCCGGTTGGCTGCTGCTGTTGGGGCTCGCCAGCCTGCCGCCCGGGGCCGGCGCGACCGACGCTCCGTTGGTTTGGAGGTCCTGCCGGCTCGAGCACCCCTCGCGGCTGATCTCGATCGAGGCCCAGTGCACGAGCCTGCGCGTGCCCGAGGACGAGACGCGGCCCGCGGGCCGCCAGATCGGGCTGTTCGTCGCGCGGGTGCCGGCGGTCAGCGGTCGCAAGGCACCCGATCCACTGCTGCTGATCGCCGGCGGACCGGGCATGGGCGCGAGCGCGATGTACCCGGGCGTGGCGCCGGCTTTCGCGCGTCTGCGCCGCGAGCGCGATCTGATCATCATCGACCAGCGTGGCACGGGTCGGTCCGATGCGCTGCGCTGCGCAGACGACGCCGAGCTCGAGCTCAGCGGCGACCGAGACTCGTTCCATGCGGCCACGCGGCGCTGCTTCGACGTGCTGCGCGCGCGGGCTGACCTGCGCCAGTACACGACCAGTATCGCAGTCCGCGACCTCGAACGGGTCCGGCGCGCGCTCGGCGTCGAGCGCTGGAACCTCTATGGCGTCTCTTACGGCACGCGGGTCGCGCAGCATTACCTGCGTCGCCATCCGGAGCGGATCCGCAGCGCGATCCTCGACGGCGTGGTGCCGCCGGGGCTCGCGCTCGGACCCGGGATCGCGCTCGATGCACAGGCCGCCCTCGAGCGCATCCTTGAGCGCTGCCTGCGCGAGGCGGCCTGCGCCGACCGCTTCGGCGACCCGCGGGCGCACTACGAAACCCTGGTCGCGCGGCTGCGCACGCGCCCGGTCGAACTGCTGCTGCCCGACCCGACGCGCGGCGAGCCTCGGCCCGTGCGTTTCGGCGCCGATCAGCTCGCTACCGTGCTGCGGCTGCAGAGCTACGCGTCGACGACTGCCGCGCTGCTGCCGCTCGCCCTGCACGAGGCGGCGACGCGCAGCAACCTCGTGCCGCTCGCCGGCCTGTTCGCGCTGTCGGCGCGCGACGTCGCCGGCAGCATCGCGGCCGGCATGCACCACAGCGTGGTCTGCACCGAGGACCTGCCGTTCGTCGACGCAGGCACCATCGACCGCGCACGGCTGGCACGCACCTTCCTCGGCACCACGCAGCTCGATGCACTGCAGGACGTGTGCGCATTCTGGCCGCGCGGCGTACTCGACGCGGACTTTCGCGCCCCGCTGCGCAGCGACGTGCCGACGCTCCTGCTGTCGGGCACCGACGACCCCGTGACGCCGCCATCCCATGCCGAGCGGGCGCGACTGGGCCTGCGCCGTGCCCGCCATCTGACGCTGCCCGGCCAGGGCCACGGACAGATCGGCGTCACCTGCATGGACCGCGTCGTCGCCGCATTCGTGCGCGATCTCGATCCGGCCGGGCTCGATGCGCGCTGTCTCGAGTCCGTGCGGCCGGCGCCGTTCTTCACGACGCTCTCGGGAGCACCGCCGTGATCGAGGCGCAGGGTCTCGCGAAGCGCTTCGGCCCGGTGCAGGCGGTCGCCGACGTCTCGTTCATCGCACGCGACGGCCTGATCACGGGCCTGGTCGGCCCCAACGGGGCCGGCAAGTCGACGACGCTGCGCATGCTCTATACGCTGCTGCGCCCCGATGCGGGGACGGCGCTCGTGGACGGCCACGATGTCCGCACGAGCCCCGACGCCGCGCGCCGTCGCCTCGGCGTGCTGTCGCATAACGCGGGCATCTATCCGCTGCTGACCGCGCGCGAGAACATTCTGTACTTCGGCGAACTGCAGGGAATGGCGCGCGCCGAGCGCGAGCGGCGCGCCGACGAGCTGATCGCCCTGCTCGAGATGCAGGAGTTCGCCGACCGGCGCGCGAAGGGTTACTCGCAGGGCCAGCGCGTAAAGACCGCGCTCGCGCGCGCACTCGTGCACGAACCGCGCAACGTGATCCTCGACGAGCCGACGAATGGTCTCGACGTCATGGCCGTGCGCACTCTCCGCGCGCTGCTGCGGCGGCTGCGTGCCGCAGGCCACTGCGTGCTGTTCTCCTCGCACGTGATGCAGGAGGTCGCCGGCCTCTGCGACGAGATAGTCGTGATCGCGCATGGCCGCGTCGTCGCCGCCGGCACGGCCGCCAGCCTGCTCGAGCGCACCGGCGGGGCTTCGCTCGAGGAATCCTTCGTCGTGCTGGTCGAGGACGGCCGCGCATGAAGACCCTGCTGACGGTGTTCCGCAAGGAGTTCCTCGAGAACCTACGCGACCGGCGCACGATCTTCTCGGCACTCGTGTTCGGGCCGCTGTTCGGACCGCTGCTGCTTGCGCTGACGCTGCAGCTCTCGCTGTCGCGCAACGCGGCGATCAGCGACGAGCCGATCGCGATGGCCGTTGCGCATGCCGAACGCGCACCGAACCTGATGGCTTTCCTGCGCGAGCACGACATCAGCATCGAGGAAGTCGCGTTTGACGATCGTGCCGCGCGCGCCGCCGTCCTCGAGCGAGCGCACAAGCTCGTGCTTGCCGTGCCCGAGGACTATGGGGCGCGGCTCGCCGCCGGGCAGCC
>CAZAWM010000286.1:0-3430 GCA_964488605.1 uncultured Steroidobacteraceae bacterium
GGCGCGGCCGGCGGTTCATAGCGGTCGATGATTCGCAGCGCCTCGTCGCAGGCATAGAGCACCTCGACGGCCCGCACGACGATGCTGCGGTAGGGATCGTGGCAGGTCGGGCCGAGCCCGGCCTCGCGCGCCGCCGCCTGGGCGAGCGGCGAGAGACGGTCGAAGTTCAGGCTGTAGCGCGCGAGCGGTCCGACCAGGTAGGCGCCGCGGCCGCGGACCCGCGCATAGAGCGCGGTCGAGCGCTCGAGCTGGTATTCCTCGAACGCGTGCTCGAAGTCCGCGACGTCGATGTCGAGCCCGCGACTCGAAACGATGCGACCCTCGTTGAGCGGATACTCGTCGGGGTGACGCAGCGCGACGAGCTCGGTGTCGCGCGGTGGGGCTTCGGGAAAGTCGAAGCCTGCTACCCAGCGCACCGTTTCCGCCGCCTGATCACGGGCGCGCTCGAGATCCGGCCTGATCGCGCGCAGCTCGGCGCGCGTCGGCACGCGGTAGAAACCACCAACCCGTACGTTGATCGGATGGATCTCGCGGCCGCCGAGCAGCGCGAGCAGCGCGTTGCCGGTCTGCTTGAGGGCGAGCGAGCGCCGCACGTGCGTGCCGTGCCCGCGCGCCATCGAGGCGATGCCGTCGTAGCCGAGGAAATCCGGCGCATGCAGCATGTGGATGTGCAGCGTGTGGCTCTCGATCCACTCCGCGCAGAACAGCAGCCGCCGCAGATCGCGGATCGCGCCATCGCAACGGATCCCGAAAGCGCGCTCGATCGCGTGCACGGCGCTCATCTGGTAGGCGACCGGGCAGATGCCGCAGATCCGCGCCGTGATGTCGGGCGCCTCGTCGAAGCGACGGCCGCGCAGCAGCGCCTCGAAATAGCGCGGCGGCTCGAAGATGCTGAGCCGCGCGTACTCGACGCGGCCGCCGCGGATCCGTACCTCGAGCGCGGCCTCGCCCTCGACGCGCGCGAGGTAGCCGACCCTGACGGTCCGGGTCCGCGCTTCCCGGGCGTCAGTCATCGCCGCGCCCGCCCGCCGCCAGGAACGCCGGTGCCGCGGCATTGAAGGTCCGGTAGATGCGCTGCCGGTCGGCGTCGCCCATGCCGAGCTCCGCGAGCCGCGCGCTCATGGCCGCCGCGTTGACGGTCTGCTGCGGGCCGAAGCAGCCGTAGCAGCCGCGCCCGTAGCGCGGGCAGAGCGCGCCGCAGCCCGCCTGCGTGACGGGCCCGAGGCATGGCCGGCCGTGCGCGACGGCCACGCAGACCGTGCCGTTGCGCTTGCATTCGCCGCAGACGCTGTCGGTCGGGATCGCGGGCCGGCGGCCGGCGAGGAACGCGCCGATCACTTCGAGGAGCTGGCCCTTGTCGATCGGACAGCCGCGCAGCTCGAAGTCGACCGGCACGTGAGCGGCGATCGCGGTCGAGGTCGCCAGCGTGTGCACGTACTCCGGCCGCGCATAGACGATGCGCGTCCATTCGCCGACGTCGGCGAAGTTGCGCAGCGCCTGGATGCCGCCCGCGGTGGCGCAGGCGCCGATGGTCACGAGCGTGCGCGAGCGGCGCCGCACCTCGCAGATCCGCTCGGCATCCTCCGGCGTCGTGATCGAGCCCTCGACCAGCGAGAGGTCGTAGCGGCCGGCAATCCGCGAGTCCTGCGCTTCGGGAAAGTAGGCGATGTCGAGGGCCGCGGCGACGGCGAGCAGCTCGTCCTCGCAGTCGAGCAGCGTGAGCTGGCAGCCGTCGCAGGAAGCGAACTTCCAGACGGCGAGGCGTGGCCTGCGGGCCTTGCGCATCACGTCAGAGTTCCCGCGTCGCGAGCGCGCGACCGATCCGATCGTAGCGGAATACGGGACCGTCCCGACAGAGCAGCATGGGGCCGAGCTGGCAGCGCCCGCACCAGGCGACGGCGCACTTCATGTTGCGCTCGAGCGAGACGTGGATCGCCTCGTCGGCGAGACCCGCCTGGCGCAGCGCCGACACCGCGAAGCGCATCATGATCTCGGGGCCGCAGACGAACGCCGCCGTCCGGGTGTCGCGCAGCGCGGCGCGCGTCAGCAGCGTCGTGACGACACCGACGTGACCATCCCAGCCACCCGCTGTATGGTCGACGGTGCACTGCACGTCGATTCCATACCGGCGTGGCCAGGTGGCGAGCTCGCGGCGGTACAGCAGGTCCTGCGGCGTGCGGGCGCCGTAGAAAAGATGGACATCGCCATACTGCCCGCGCGTCGCGCAGAGCCGTTAGAGCAGCGGACGCAGCGGCGCGAGGCCGAGCCCGCCAGCGACGATGACGACGTCGCCGCCCTGCGCCGCGGCGAGTGGCCAGGGGCGGCCGAAAGGTCCGCGCAGCCCGAGCCGATCGCCGGGCCGCAGCGCCGCGAGCGCGCCCGAGACCGCACCGACGGCACGAATCGTGTGCACGAGCCGCTCCGGGTCCGCCGGGTCGCCCGACAGGCTGATGGCAGCCTCGCCGACGCCGAAGGCTGTCAGCATGCTGAACTGTCCCGGATCGAACCCGCACGGCCTGCCGTCGGCCGGGGCCAGCTCGAGCGTGACGACGCCGTCGATCTCACGGCGCCGGCGCAGCACGCGCGCGAGCCGCGGCACGGCCGCGTCGCCGTCCTGCGGCGCGGGCTGTTCAGGCATCGCCGTACACATCGAGCATCTGCAGTCGCGCCGACTCGAGCCGCGAGAGCAGCACCGGCACGACGCGCTTCATCAGTTCATAGCCGAGCCGCGGGTCGGCCTCGCACTTGTCGCGCAGGCAGCGCGCATCGATGCCGAGCGCGCGCACCGGCGTCAGCGCGCGTGCATCGTGGCGCCAGCGGTAGGGCGGAATCAGCCACGAAAGACCGACGATCTCGCCGTCGCCGACCGTCATCAGCGGGATGGCGCCGCGTCCGGGAGCGGCGAGCTCGATGATGACGCGGCCGGCGCGCACGAGGTAGAACTCGTTGGCGTCCTGCCCCTCGCGCAGCAGATAGTCGCCGGCGTCGTACACGACGTTGCGCGCGCAGCCGCAGACCAGGCTGCAGAACTCGGTTCCGAGCCCCGCGAAGAAGGGATGACTGCCGATGATCCGCTCGAGGTTCTCGATGGTCATGTGGGTCTCGACCCTCCGGACTGGACGCCGTCGCGCAGCGCCGCGACCTCTTCGGTCAGGTCGATGCCGACTGGACACCAGCTGATGCAGCGGCCGCAGCCGACGCAGCCGGAGCTGCCGAACTGATCGATCCAGCTCGCGAGCTTGTGCGTCAGCCACTGCCGGTAGCGGGCCCGTGTGCTGCGCCGCACGCTGCCGCCGTGCAGGTAGGAGAAGTCGGCGCTGAAGCAGCTGTCCCAGCGTCGCGAGCGCGTGAACGAGCTGCCTTCGAGCGAGCTCCCGTCCGTTACGGTCGTGCAGAAACAGGTCGGACAGACCATCGTACAGTTGCCGCA
>CAZAWM010000286.1:3440-3730 GCA_964488605.1 uncultured Steroidobacteraceae bacterium
GCAGGCGAGGCAGCGCTCGGCCACCGCGGCCCAGCGCGGATGCTCGGGCTGACCGGGCAGCAGCTCGTGCACGTCCTCGGTACGCAGCGAGCGCTGCATCGCGCGCGCCGTGGCATCGACCACGCGCTCGGCTGCCGCGATCTCCTCCGCACCCGCCTGGCGCTGCGGCAGCTGCGCGAGCAGCCGCGCGCCTGCGCGGCTGCCGACCTCGACGACGAACGTCGATTGCTCGCCGTCGACGAGCTCGGTCAGCGCGAGATCGAAGCCATCCGAGGCGCGGGGGCCAGTGC
>CAZAWM010000287.1:0-1848 GCA_964488605.1 uncultured Steroidobacteraceae bacterium
GCCGGGGTGAAACTGGCCGCAAGCCCGCGCCGCGTCTAGCAAAAACGGGTTGCGCTACGACGATGCGTGCCGGGTCAAATCATTTACGCCTATGTCGGTGGGAATCCGCTGTCGTTTGTTGATCCGGTTGGGCTGATGCAATGCCGCTGGGTCGGACTTGTGCTTATCTGCGAGACGGCACCGCCTTTGCCGCTCGATCCTGACTCACCTGAAACCTATCCGCCGTCGAACGGACCCGTCATTCCATTTCCGGGACGCAAGCCGGAACCGACACCAGTTCCGACTCCCCGTCCTGGAGCTGGCTCGGAGCCGCGCCAATGTCCCGATGAGGAATGCACGTTTACAGGGCTTGCGACTTATACACAGACGGCTCCTTACTCGTACGAACTTGAGTGCCAGTACCGCTGTCCGCGTAAGGGATTGAAGTACTACGTCACCGTCACCGGCTTTCCCTCTCTCAATCCGCGGTTCCTATGTCCGGCGAGTTTGCCCGAGTCAGTGTTCTCCTGGTCGGGCCGCTACTGAGTGGAGTGCTTGAATGTTTGGGCAGCAAGAGGTTGATCTGCGACTAACAGAGCGCGCGCGACAGTGGATACGGGACTACATCGCGCACTCCGCGCTACAAGCTCCGATTGTTGGAATCCTCTTCGGACATGCCGAAGGTGGCGTCGACCGTTTGACCATTGGTTTGTATGACCAAGGTCAACTTCAAGAGGGCTGGCTTGCGATCGCGCCTGAACTGCGATTCGTTGTAATTCAGGACTGGCTGCTCGATCGTCTTGATGGGAGTCTGCTTGATATCGATGAACGAGGGCCGTTCCTAGTGTCAGAGCCACATTAGTCGGTGCCCTCGATCTACTAACGGGGCACCCGTCCGATGTCCGTAACAGCGCTCGCGAAGCATCCGAGGTCATTTTTCGAGGCAATCCACCCGCGGTGACCGCGCCGAGAAGCTCCGCGACTCAGAATTTGGTCAATGCGTATCCCGTTTCGAATCGCTTCTTCTCCTTGTTGTTGCGGTCAAGGACTGAGGCGTCGTACTCCTTCTGCTGCGGTCACGATCTCGATGCCGTGGTAGTGCTTGAGGTTGAGCAGGTGTGCGTCGCCCGAGACGATGAGATCAGCGTGCGCCGCCAGAGCGCACGCGAGCACCGCATCGTCAGCTGGATCGCGGGTGATGGTGGGCGTGATCGCCGCCGGCGTCACCAAGGTGGCGAGCGCCGCATAGCCGTCAAAAAGATCCTGCGCTGACAAGCCGCGCGCGGCGAGTGGCTTGGCGAACTTCGCCCGGAACAACACGTCCTTCAGTTCCGCCAGCAGCGGCGCACTGGTCGCCAGATCAACGCGGCCCGCTTCCGCCGCATCGATCAGCGCGCCCGGTGTGCCGTGCCACAGCAGTCCCGAGACGGCCGTGTTGGTGTCAAGCACCAGCCGCACGGCGCTGTTCGGCTCGGTAGGCGTCGATCTCGGCTTGAATCTCTTCGGGCGTCATCGGCGGCAGCGGATTGGCCGCGAGCTGCTGGCGTGCCTGCTTCAGCTTGTCGATGCGCTCGGCACGCAACTGCTCGCGCACCATGCGCTCGATCGCCTCCGGCGTGAGCAATCCCGCGCGCTGCGCCTCGGCCGCCAGTTGATCCGGCAATGTGATCTCGACTCTCGTCATCAGGGGTTCCTTTGCGCAACCGTTCGAGCGGTGCGCCGCGTGATGGTGCCGGGCACGCGCCGCGGCCGGAAATTCTGCAGCGGCAAGTAGTGGATCCTCGGACCGCACAACACAAGCTGAACGCGCAGTTCCAGGCAGCCGTGCCGCAGGCCGGCGCGCTCGCGATGCGGTTCGTGGTCGAAGTG
>CAZAWM010000287.1:1858-3727 GCA_964488605.1 uncultured Steroidobacteraceae bacterium
GTCGAAGTGATGGATGCGGTCGGTGCCGAGTTTGGCGACGTGGTCGGTGCGGATGTTGTGAAGCTCCACCACGCCGTCTTGCCCGACCCGCATCACGATCCAGTCATCGTCGATGCGCGGCAGTTCTATCCCGTCGACGGTCCGGCGGCGTGCGGTCGGCCACAACCGCACGCGCGCGTACAGGTTGTGCGCGAGTTTCTGCTTGTTCATCGGCAAGTGCTCCCTGGGCGGCCTAAGCCGAGCGGCTCTCCGCCTTGCGTTTCAGCTGTCCACGCTCGATGAACGCGTCGATGAGCTGCAGCACCTGCCGCTTCTCCGCCACGTCGAGCTTCTCGATCGCCAGCAGCCGCCGCCGTAGCCGGCTGTCGCCTTCTTGCTTGGCAAGCCGCCGCTTCGGTGTCTTGCCGAACAGCTCGTCGATCGTCACGCCCAGGACGGCGGCGATCTTCGGCAGCAGGTTGGCCGGTGGGGTCGAGCTCGGATTCTCGTAGTAGGCCACCATCCGCTGCGAGATGCCGAGTTCGGCCGCCAGCTCCACCTGCGTATAGCCGGCCGCCTTGCGCAAGGCGGCCAGGCGTTCGCCAAAGCTTGCCGTCTCGGCCACCTGAATTCGTTTGCCCATCGTGTCGCACTCCAAGCGATGGGCTGATTGTGTGAAGGCGACTTGGCGCATTCAAGACTGCCGATTGACACATATACACACGGCGTATAGTGTGCCGTCCTTCAAATTGTTTAGCAAGCCAGCGTATCGGGCGGGCTTACACGAGGGAGGTGGCATGGCGCGGATTGCCGAGAGCGAACTACAGCGGCTGAAGGAAGAGGTGAGCGTCGAGCGCCTGGTCGCAGCCGCCGGCATCGAGTTGAAGAAGGCCGGCAAGGATCAACTCGGTCGCTGCCCGTTTCACGCCGACGACACCGCCTCGCTGGTGGTCACGCCGGCGAAGAATCTGTGGCACTGCTTCGGCTGCGGTGCCGGTGGCGGGCCGATCGATTGGGTGATGAAGAAAAACGGCGTCAGCTTCCGCCACGCCGTCGAGCTGCTGCGCGAGGGACTTCCTTCTTTAGCCGCTGACGGCGCCGCGAGTGTCAAGCGCACCAGCGTGCGGGCACTGCCGCCGCCGATCGCGTTCGATGCCGACGATCAGCGGTTGCTCAACCAAACGATCGACTACTACCACGAGCGGCTGCTCGCGACGGAGGAGGCAGCCGCGTATCTGGCGGCGCGCGGGTTGAATCATCTCGAGGTGGTCTCGCACTTCCGTCTGGGTGTGGCCGATCGCACGCTCGGCCTGCGGCTGCCCGACAAGCAGCGCAAAGCGGGTGCTTCCATCCGCGCGCAATTGGAGCGGCTGGGCTTGTATCGCGAAAGCGGCCACGAGCACTTCAACGGCAGCCTGATCGTTCCCGTCTTCGACGAAGACGGCAACGTGACCGAGGTCTACGGCAGGAAGCTGCTGGACAACCTGCGCGCCGGTACGCCGAAGCACTTGTACCTGCCCGCGCGCGAAGGAAGAGGGCGTGGCGTGTTCAACGTGGCCGCGCTCGCGGCCTCGAAGGAAATCATCCTGTGCGAAGCGCTCATCGATGCGCTCACGTTCTGGTGCGCGGACTATCGCAACGTCACGTCGAGCTACGGCGTCGAGGGCTTCACCGAGGAGCACGTTGCGGCCTTCAAGCGCTACGGCACGCAGCGCGTGCTGATTGCCTACGACCGCGACGATGCCGGTGAGCGCGGCGCGGCAAAAGTGGCCGAGCAGTTGATGGCAGAAGGCATCGAGTGCTTCCGCGTGCAGTTTCCGAAGGGCATGGACGCCAACGAATACGCGCTGAAGGTGGCGCCGGCGGCGAAGTCGTTGGGGTTGGCGATTC
>CAZAWM010000288.1:0-3726 GCA_964488605.1 uncultured Steroidobacteraceae bacterium
GAAGGCCACCCGGTAGAACTCGTTGAGCACGGTCTTGTGGAAGCGCTCGCAGATGCCGTTGGTCTGCGGGCTCTTGGTCCTCGTGCGGGTGTGGTCGATATCGAGCACAGCCAGGTAGAGCTCGTACTCGTGCCGCTCCGGGTTGCCGCAGTACTCTGTGCCGCGATCGGTGAGCACCCGAAGCAGCGGGATCTCATGCTGCTCGTAGAACGGCAGCACGCGGTCGTTCAGTAGATCCGCGGCCGTCACCGGCGTCTTGCGATCATAGAGCTTCGCGAAGCCCACCTTCGCGTACGTGTCGATGAACGTCTGCTGGTAGATCCGGCCGACGCCCTTGAGCGTGCCGACGTAGAACGTGTCTTGGGCGCCGCAGTAGCCCGGGCACTCGCTCTCGAACTCGCCGTGCGCCTCCTTCTCGCTCTTGGCCTTCTCGAGCGCCTGGACCTGCGCCTCGGTCAGGATCAGGCCGTCCTGCGCCACGCGAGCCTCCAGCGCCTTCAGCCGCTTCTTCGTGTTCTCCAGATCATGACGAAGCCACACACACCGCACTCCCGCCGGCGAGACCGACATCCCCCGCTTCGCCAGCTCATTCGCCACTCGCACCTGCCCCCAGGTCGGCTCCTGCCACGCCAGCGCCACGATCGCCTCCTCGATCTGTGCCGCGATCCGGTTCTTCAGAATCGGCTTACGACGGCTCAGCTCCCGAAGCGCCTCCTCCCCGCCCGCTTCGTACAACTCCTTGAACCGATAGAAGCTGTCCCGGCTGTACCCCAGCACCTTACAGGCCTGAGACACGTTTCCCAACTGCTTCGCCAGCTCCAGCAGCCCTACCTTCGTCTTGATGATCTTCTGCTCGGTTGTCATCCTCGCCTTCCTCTCCCCCCGCAAGGGGGCGTTGGGGACACGAGGATCTTACCCAACTGTCAGATTAAATCGTAGCACTTCCACATGAAGCCGCTGGCGACCCCGCCAGCCGACTACGCGCTTCGTTACCCGGTCCAGGTCGGCCCGACGGCGCTCGTGGAGTTCGGCGGCGTCCGCTATGCGATGCCCGCGGGCGCGTGCGGGATCCCCGCCACGCTGCACCTCTATACCGACCGCGTGCGGATCGTCACGACGGGCGGCCGCTTCGAGGCCGCGCATCCTCGCTTCCCGACGGTCGGCCGCACGAGCTACCTGGCCGGACAGCGGGCCGAGCAACTCGCGGCCGTGGCCGGAGCGCGCCGGCGGCTCTACTTCATGCGGGAGCGCATCCTCGAGCTCGGACCCGTGGGCGAAGGCTACCTGACCGAGCTCATCCACGCTCGACCCCATACGTGGAAGGGCGATGTCGAACGGCTCTTCATGCTGCTCGAGGAGTTGGGCGAAGCGGCGTTCCTGCGGCTCCTCCAGCGAGCTCTCTTTCAGAGGCTCTACGGCGCCGAGTACGTGGTCGCGCTCGCGGCCCGGGAGCAGGCCTCATGAAGAACATGCCCCACGCCGACCTCGACGCGATGTTGCGCCGTCTCCACCTGCCCACGGTTCGGCGTCTCTACGCCGAGCTCGCGGTCCGAGCCGAGGAGGAGGAGATGAGCTACAGCACCTACCTGGAGATCCTCATGGCTGAGGAGATCGCACACCGCGCTCAGACCCGCGTCACGCGCTCCGTCCATAAAGCCCGCTTCCCGTTCCTCAGGACCATCGAGGAATTCGACTTCACCTTCCAGACTTCGATCCGCATGAAGATGCTCGGCACTCTACTCGGACCTGAGCTCGTGTCCGAGGGCCGGTGCGCGATCTTCAGCGGCCCACCCGGAAGAGGGAAGACGCACCTCGCCGTCGCGGTCGCTTATCGCGCGATCCAGAACGGCTACGAGGCCCGCTTCGTCAACGCCGACGAGCTCATCGGCGAGCTCTCGAATGCTGCCGTTCAAGGTCGCCTCGAGTCGGCGCTCGAACCGTTCGTCCACCCCACCGTTCTCGTCATCGACGAGCTCGGCTACCACAGCTACGCGCCCGATGCAGCGAACGTGCTCTACCGCGTCGTCAACGACCGCTACCTACTGCAGCGGCCCATGATCTTCACGACCAACAAGCCTCTGGCCGCGTTCGGCCAGGTGCTGCACGATGGAGACCTCGCCGAGGCGATCCTCGACCGCGTCCTCGAGCGAGGCACTCACTTCGTGCTCCGCGGTCGCTCGTATCGAACCCGTCACCTCAAGACCAAGGAGGAACCACCCGAATCCGAGGCCGCATGAGCGGCCACTCGCCTACCCCCGAATGCGACAAACTTTAGAGAGAGACTGCGACATACTTTAGAGAACGCACACTCCGGAGCGCGCGAAGCGCGCGGAGGCGCGAACCACATTGTTAGGCGTCGTCGGCCGCCACGAACGTAGACCAAACAGACACGCAGGGCCATGGACTTGGACGCGCGTCTCGCGCGACGCCGAGGCGTCGATTCCGGCCCGACGTCACGAAGTGACGAAGGGAGTCGACAGCGAACTGTGACGGAGTCGCGGAATTCAAAATCAAGAGGACCTCTCAGGATCCAGTTGGAAGGTGGCCCAGGGACCGATCTGGTCCCGCGACTCCGGACTCGTCCAAATAAAGTCGCGCGAGAAGATACCCAGATTCATGAAGCCGATGATCGCCTAACGTTCGGAGGTTCGCGACACGGCGCCACTGGTCCTCGGAACGCCCGCCTGCCGAGCCGCGCACAGCGGCGACGGTTCATGGCCGGGCGCCGTGTACACTGGAGCGCGCGTAGCGCGCGGAAGCGCGAACCGCATTGTTATACGCAGTGCGCGCCCGATGGCCTACTACGCCACGACCACGGATACGTCGAACGGGACATCAAGTTCATGGAATAGCTGCAAGGCCTTGGGTCCCACGGTGAAGCCCGCAGTCGCGGAGTTAGAGCGATATCCGCAGAAGACGTCCACCTGCCACCGGTCTCGAAGGGACTTCAGATACGCTATATGGGGCTTCAAGACTGCGTGCAACGCCGCAATGTGCCGATCTAGCGCCTCCTCCTCAGCCAGCGGGGCGCGATACGACCACATGTCCTGCTTGAACACAACGGTAGAGGTCGGGACGGGACGTTCACCGACTCGATGGGAGCTGGTGGGTAAGAGGGCAAGGCGATTCTCGATCTCCTCAAACGGCACGCGATCCCCAAAGATCCGCAGGGTCGCAGAGTAGCAATAGTAGGGCTCCTCTGATTCCCAGTCTCGCATGCTTGCCTGCGGAGAGGTGCCGGCCAGGCACTCCGCCAGGTGGCCTACCACGTGCTCGGGCGTGGCGCGGAATTCCAGCTCGCCGCGGGCCGCAAGGTGAGCCAGACCTTCGCTCAATTCAGTCCAAAGGGTGCTTCCCTGATACTCTTCGAAGGGACGGTCCATCAATCCTCACTATTTCCGGGCTACGCACCCACCTGCCAGTCGCATTGCGTATAACTAACGCGTTTCCGGTGTTCGGGAATGAGCAAACCCCAAACCTTGCGTGCGAACGGCGCTTCGCCAAATGAAGCTTAGGAAGAGCCGCCCTACCCCTCCCGCCCAATACCATGCCCAAGGCAAACTTTCGACCTCGAGCGCGGATGCAGCCGGCTAGTATCCGAGCCCAGGAGGGTCTGGATGTAGCGGAGGTCGGTGCCCGACTCGAGCAGGTGGGTGGCGAAGGAGTGGCGGAGCGTGTGGATCAGACAACTCGGCCCGGACTTGCAGATGCAAGTTCCGCAGTCCG
>CAZAWM010000289.1:0-3672 GCA_964488605.1 uncultured Steroidobacteraceae bacterium
CCCAGGCGATCCGCGAGCGCGTCGAGGGCGCACTGCGCGCCGTCGATCCCGCGGTCGAGCTCGCGAAGGTCGATATCGTCGGCCCCCAGGTCGGTGCGGAGCTGTTTTCGGCCGGCTGGCAGTCGCTGCTCGCGACGCTGATCCTGATCTTCATCTACGTTTTCATCCGCTTCAACACGATCAAGCTCTCGGTCGGCGCGATCCTTGCGGCACTGCACGATCCGATCATCGTCCTCGGCTTCTTCTCTTGGACCTGGCTGCCTTTCGACCTCGCCGTCATCGCCGCGATCCTCGCGGTGATTGGCTATTCGCTCAACGACACCGTGGTCGTGTTCGACCGTATCCGCGAGACTTTCGAGAACAACAAGCGCCTGCCGGCCGATCAGGTCATCGACCGCTCGGTCAATCAGACACTCTCGCGCACGATCATGACCAGCGTCACGACGCTGATCGTCGTGGTCTGTCTGCTGCTGCTCGGGGGGCCGGTGCTGCTCGGATTCTCGGCAGCGCTGATCGTCGGTATTCTCGTCGGTACGTACTCGTCGATCTACGTCGCGGCAACTGTCGCCCTCGACCTTGGGCTCAGGTCCGAAGACCTGTTCCCGCGCGAGCGCAAGGATCTCGTCGACGACATGCCGTGATCGAACTGCTCACAGACCCGTCCTCCTGGGTCACGTTCGTCACGCTTGCCGCGCTCGAGATCGTGCTCGGCATCGACAACCTGATCTTTATTTCGATCCTGGTCGGGAGGCTGCCGCCCGAGCGTCGCGAGACCGCGCGCATCACGGGTCTCGCGCTGGCGATGCTGACGCGAATCGCACTGCTGTTCTCGATCGTCTGGCTGACGAGGCTCGTCGAGCCCTGGTTCCATATCGGCGGCTTCGGCGTGTCGGGGCGCGACCTGATCCTTGGTCTTGGCGGCCTGTTCCTGCTGGCCAAGAGCACGCTCGAGATCCATCACACGCTCGAAGGCGCGGACGGGCAGCGCGAGGCACGCATATTCGCGAACTTCACGGCGATCGTGATCCAGATCGCGATCATCGACATCGTCTTCTCGCTCGACTCGGTGTTCACCGCGGTCGGGCTCGCCGAGCCCGAACAGCTGCCCATCATGGTCGCATCGATTGTCATCGCCATCCTCGCCATGATGTGGCTGTCGGGCTCGATTTCCGCCTTCATCGACCGCCACCCGACCATCAAGGTTTTGGCGCTGGCCTTCCTGATCCTGGTCGGCGTGGCGCTGATCGCCGAGAGCCTGCATTTCGAGATCCCGAAGGGCTACCTGTACTTCGCCATGGCCTTCTCGATCGGCGTCGAGATGCTCAATATTCGACTGCGCCGGCTGCTCGACGCCCGCCGGTCGGGGCCCCCGTCCGACTAAAAGCGCTGGCGGGCAGCGCGGTCGCCCCCCTAGAATCGCCGCACCTGTCCAGGGGGAAAGCATGAACTGGCGCATCAAGTCGCTCGACGACATCCTCGCGAACGCCGAGAAGAAAAGCCTCAGACGCTCGCTGGGCGGCTTCCAGCTCATGATGATGGGCGTGGGGGCTATTATCGGTACCGGTATCTTCGTGCTGACCGCCGAGGCGGCGCAAAAGGCCGGTCCAGGCATGATGGTGTCGTTCGTGATCGCCGGCTTCGTCTGCGCTGTTGCCGCGCTCTGCTATGCCGAACTGGCCTCGATGGTGCCGGTGTCGGGATCCGCCTACACCTACTCCTACGCGGTGCTCGGCGAAGTGGTCGCCTGGGTCGTCGGTTGGGCGCTGATCCTCGAGTACGCCGTCGCCGCGAGTGCGGTCTCGGTCGGCTGGTCGAACTACTTCGTGGGCCTCATGGAGCGCAGCTTCGCCATCGATATCCCCGATGCACTGTCGCGCGGCCCATTCGCGGGTGGCCTGATGAACGTGCCCGCGGCGGTGATCGCGCTGCTCGTGACGGCGCTGCTCGTGATCGGCACCCGCGAGAGCGCCACGGTGAACGCCGTGCTCGTGTCGATCAAGGTCGCCGCGCTGACCGTCTTCATCGTACTGGCGATCCCCGTCATGCAGGCCGACAACTTCCAGCCGTTCGCGCCCAATGGCTTCTGGGATGCGACCGGCATGGGCATCGCCGGAGCGGCAGCCTCGATCTTCTTCGCCTACGTCGGTTTCGATGCCGTATCGACGGCCGCCGAGGAGACCAGGAACCCGCAGCGTAACGTGCCGGTCGGGCTGATCGGCAGCCTGGCGATCTGCACGATCTTCTACTTGCTCGTCGCCGGCGGCGTGGTCGGATCGGTTGGCGCCCAGCCGGTTGTCGATGCGGCCGGCCAGGCCGTGCCGCCCGGCAGCCCGGCGCTCGCCGAGGTCTGCGCGCAGATCGAGAACCAGCGCGCGGTCGTGTGTACTGGCGAGCCCCTCGCGTTCGTGCTCGACGAACTGGGGTGGAAGAAGGTCTCGCAGCTGATCGGTCTCGCTGCGTTCCTGGCGCTGCCCTCGGTCATCCTGATGATGCTGTTCGGACAGACCCGAATCTTCTTCGTCATGGCGCGCGACCGGCTGCTGCCGTTCAACGAGTCGCTATCGAAGGTCCACCCGCGCTTTGGCACGCCCTACGTCGTGACCATCATCACCGGCCTTGCGGTGACGATCTTTGCGGCGTTCTTTCCCGTCGGCGTCCTGGCCGACATCTCGAACAGCGGCACGCTGTTCGCCTTCCTGACGGTGTCGATCGGCGTCATGGTGCTGCGCGTGCGCGACCCGGGCCGCGAGCGGCACTTCCGCACCCCGGCGATCTGGCTGGTGGGGCCGCTGGCGCTGCTCGGCTGCGGCTTCCTGTTCTTCTCCCTACCGCCGGCGACCCAGCTGACCTTCCTCTACTGGACGCTGGGCGGCCTCGCGATTTATCTGCTCTACGGCTTCCGGCACAGCCCGCTTGCGCAGCGGTCGGGCTGAGGCCGCGGCCGCGCCGCCGCGATGAGCGAAGCGGACCACAGGCTCGCGAACCGGATCCTGGCCGGACTCGGGGTCGGTGCCGTGGCCGGCGCGATCGCGCTGCTGGTCGGCAGCCTCGAACCTCGCGTGCTCGAGGCCGCGCGTGCGGTCGCGACGGCCGTGTTCGATCCGCTCGGCCAGGTCTTCCTGCGCTTGCTGTTCTTCGTGGTGATTCCGCTGGTGTTCGCGTCACTGGTAGCCGGCGTCGCGCAGCTCGGTGCACCGTCACGGCTCGGCCCGCTGGCGGCGCGGACTTTCTCGCTGTTCTTCGCGAACATGGCGATTGCGGTCGCTCTCGGGCTCTTGATGATGAACATCGTGCGACCCGGCGCCGCGATCCCGACCGAGACCCGTACGAGCCTGGTTGCCGAGTACGGTGGCGCGGCGGCGAAGCACATCGAGCGACAGGCGCAGCAACCCGCGTTCTCGCTGCAGACTGTCGTTGACATGTTCATGCCACGCAATCTCTTCGGCGCTTTCGTCGGTAGCGATCGCAACCTGCTCGGCGACGTGCTGCCGCTGATCCTGTTCGCGATCCTGGTCGGCGCGGCGGCGACGCGGCTTCCCGAGATGCGCCGCGCCCAGCTGCAGAGCGGCCTCGAGCTCGTCGCGGAACTGATGACCGGCATCGTACAGTTCGCGCTGCGCCTCGCGCCCTACGCCGTGCCGGCGATGATCTTCAGCGTGATCGTCAAGGTCG
>CAZAWM010000290.1:0-3637 GCA_964488605.1 uncultured Steroidobacteraceae bacterium
GAATCGCTGCGCGCGCGACCGCGCGCGCGCGCAGTGCTTGCGGCGCTGCTGTTCGTGCCGCTGCTGGTGCCGCAGCTCGGCTTCCTCTACGGGCTACAGGTCCTGTTGGTCGGCCTGCGTCTCGATGCGAGCTGGCCGGCCGTGGTCTGGAGCCATCTCGTCTACGTGCTGCCCTACGTCTTCGGTCTGGTTGCCGCAGCGCGTGCCGCGATCGAGCCGCGCTATCGGGATGTCGCACTGACGCTCGGCGCCTCGCCGTCGCGCACCTTCGCGACCGTCACGCTGCCACTGCTCGGCCGCCCGCTGCTGCTCGCCGCCGCGGTCGGTTTCGCCGTCAGTGTCGCGCTCTACCTGCCGACGCTGTTCGCCGGCGCGGGCCGTTTCGCAACCCTCGCCACCGAGGCTGCCGCAACACTCGCTGCCGGTAATCTGCGCGCCGCGGCAGTCGCGGCCTCCGTCATGGCCACGCTGCCGCTCGCAGCGCTCAGCGCGGCGCTCGCTGCTGCCGCCGCCCTGCACCGCCACCGCCGGGACATGCCGTCGTGAGCGGACTGGAACTCGTCGCCGTCGAGCTCGCACTGCGCGGTCGGCCGCTATTTGCGCCGGTGACGGTGAGCGTCCCGCCCGGAGAGGTGCTGTCGATCACGGGTCCTAGCGGCAGCGGCAAGTCGAGCCTGCTGGCCTTCGCCTGTGGCGTGCTCGCGCCCGAGTTCGCGGCCAGCGGCGATCTGCGGCTCGACGGTCGCTCGCTGCTCGGCGTGCCGACCGAGCAGCGCCGCCTCGGTATCCTGTTCCAGGACGACCTGCTGTTCCCGCATCTGTCGGTCGGCGCCAACGTCGCCTTCGGCCTGCGCGCCGGCGGCACGCGCGCGGCGCGCCGGCGCGCCGTCGCCGAGGCACTCGAATCCGTGGGGCTCGCCGGCTTCGCCGAGCGCGACCCGGCCACGCTCTCCGGCGGCGAGCGGGCGCGCGTCGCGCTGTTGCGGGTGCTGCTGGCCGAACCGCGCGCGATCCTGCTCGACGAGCCGTTCGGCAAGCTCGACGCGCCGCTTCGGGACGCGATCCGCCGGCTCGTGTTCGAACGCTGCCGCGAGCGCGGCCTGCCCGTGCTGCTCGTGACGCACGATGCCGCCGATGTTGCCGCCGCGGGCGGCCGCGAGTATCCCTTGCGTCCGCCGTACCCTCCGGCGCGTCCATAAAGAGGACCGAGGCGCGTATGCTCGACAGCCGGCTGCGCCCGTTGATCGATCCGCCGCTCGAGGCGGCCGGCCGTCTGCTCGCGCGGCTTGGCATCGCCGCCAACGCGCTGACCCTGACGGGTCTTGCGCTCGCCCTCGCGGCCGCCGCCGCGATCGCCAGTGGGCGGTTCGGCTGGGGTGTCGCACTGATCGCGCTCAATCGCGTCGTCGACGGCCTCGACGGCGCCGTCGCGCGCGCCACCCGACTCAGCGACACGGGCGGCTATCTCGACAGCGTCTGCGATTACGTCTTCTACGCCGCCGTGCCGCTCGCGTTCGCTTGGCACGCTCCCGCATCCAACGCGTTACCGGCGGCCGCGGTGCTCGCGAGCTTCCTGCTGACCGCGGCGAGCTTCCTCGGTTTCGCAACGCTGGCGGCCAAGCGCGGCCTCGAGACCCGTGCCCAGGGGCGTAAATCGTTCTACTACTCGCGCGGCGTGATCGAAGGGACCGAGACGATCGCGGCCTTCCTCGCCATGGCGCTCTGGCCGGCCTGGTTTGCGCCCATCGCCTGGACGCTGGCCGCGCTCTGCGTGCTGACGGCTTTGCTGCGGACGCGGGCGGCCCTGCGCCAGTTCAGCGACGGCTGAGGTCGCGCGCGTCCTGTGCCGCGCGCGTGAACACGCGCGGATCGTGCAGCGACGGAAAGCTCGCGTCGCGCGGGTGATAGTCCCAGCGCAACGTCGCCGGAATGTTCGTGTAGTGCACGCCGATGTTGATCACCCAGAGCACGAACAGCAGGTCGAGTGTCAGCCCGGTCAGCGCGGGCGGATCGAAGCCGTGGCCGCGGTAGACCTGAAACAGCCGCCAGGGCAGGTACAGGCACGGCACGAGCACCCAGACCGGCGACCGCCAGCGCTTCCAGCAGAACAGCTCGCTCGCCACCTGGGCGACGAACAGCGCAAGATACGGCACGAGCGCGAGCATCGCCGCATGGCTGCCGCCCCAGAAGCCGTCGACGACCAACGCCGCGATCGGCAGCAGCAGCCCCACGGTCCAGATGACCACGAGCCAGACCTTGAAGACGGGGCCCACGGGCCGTGGCCCGGGAAATGGCGCGCTCGGTTTCGGCAGGCGCCACTGAGCCCAGGCCAGCGCCGCGCAAGCGACGGCGATGAAAGCAACTTCCTGAGCGATGACCTGGTTCATCCCTGACCCTCGGCGCGGCTTTCCGTTCGCAACCGCGCGATTCTAGTCCACCCGCGCAGTCGACGCGCCGAGCAGCGCGCCGCTGTCGCTGACCTCGAGCGTCACCTCGATGGCCTGGCAGCAGATCTGACAGTCCTCGATGTAGACGCGTGAGGCGTCGGTGAGGTCGATCGCGCTGCCATAGACCTCGCCGCACCACGGACACTGCAGCTCGACGAACTCGCCGAGCGCCGCATCGCGCGCGCCGGGTTCGAAGACCGGCTCGAGGCCGTAGAGCGCATCGACCGACTGCGGATCGAGATCGAGGGCGAGCCGGGCGAGTTCGGCTGCCGGATTGTCGCGATGGCGGGTCATGGTGCCTTGCGAGATTAGCCCTAGAATGTGACCGGGAGGAAGCATCGATGCCCTCAGGACGGACGATCAGGATCCTCGCGCCCGCCCTGCTCGTGCTGGCGAGCTCCGCAAGCCCATCGCCAGCGGCCTTGCCGTCGCCAGCAGTGATCGCGGCCACGAGCCCAGACTTCTGCGTCGAAGTGCAGCGGCGCTCGGCCGGGGTTTCGATACCGGTGCGCAATATCATACATACCGACTTCGCGGCCTTCGTGGATTCGAAACCCGGCATCGATCCGCTCGAGACGCAGCAGTACGTCGAGTACGCGGACGCCGCGCGCACGCAGCCGCGGAGGATCTCCTGCAAACTCAAGTCGGCCGATCATATCCGTGCCGTGCACGGCGCCGTGGCCGCGAAAGCCATCGAGAACCCGAACCTCTGCCGCGAGATCAACCGCGCGATGATTCTCGAGGTCTGGCGCGGACTCGATGCCGCAGCGCGCGCGACGGCCGCGGTTCCTCCACACCGTTTCATGCTCGACGGCGATCGCAACGAGATCATGGGCTCGCGCTGGGTGAAGCCGTACGCATATGTGTATGCCGGTACTGGCGGGACGGTTCACGTCCTCGCCAAGGCACTGCTCGTCAACTGGGACGACTGGCGCTGGAAGCTCGCGCCGGCGCGCTTCCGTGGCACACACTACTGCCACCTCATCGCGCCCGAGTACGTGCGCGAGCTGATGCTCGGTACGGCGACTGCGCCGAGCCGGTCCGCGAAACAATAGCGTTCCTCGGGCGTTCGCCACGCGGCGTCGCGCGTCAGGTCAGCGGCACCCGGCAGCTGACCCGGGTGCCACCACGCCTCGGACGCTCGATCCGAAACCGCGCATGAATCATGCGCGCGCGGAATTCCATGATCC
>CAZAWM010000291.1:0-3622 GCA_964488605.1 uncultured Steroidobacteraceae bacterium
TTCATCGCCTCGATGACGGCGAGCTTCTCGCCAGCGAGTACCCGCTGCCCGGGCTGCACCGCGACCTCCACCAGCAAACCGGGCATCGGCGAGAGCAGGAACTTCGACAGGTCGGGCGGCGCCTTGTACGGCATCAATGCCTGCAGCTCCGCGGCGCGCGGTGTCAGCACGCGGACATGCACCTGCATGCCGTCGTGCAGGACGTGGTATTCGAGGCCGACGCGTTCGACCTGGGCGCAGAATGGTCGCCCGTCGATCTCGCCGCGCACGACGATGTCGCGAATCGCTCCGCGCAGACTGATGCGCCGGATCTTCCCGCCGAATCGCACGACTAGACACTCGCCGTCGTGCGCGACGCCGACACGCGTATACTCGTGTCGGCCCTCGGCGCCCTTGCGCATGACGACGTACTCGTCCGCCAGGCGCACCTCGTATCCCGGCAGCTGACCGGTGATGCATGCGGCGCGCTGACGCAGCCGCACGTGCGCGGCGACTGCCAGCGCCAACAGGAACTCCGGGTCTGGATGCGAAACCGACTCGAGTGTGAAACCCTTCGGGTACTCCTCGGCAATGAAACCGGTGTTGAAGCGCCCGGCCACGAAGCGCGGATGGGCAAGCAGGGCCGCCTGAAAGCCGGTGTTGCTCGAGATGCCCCGAATCAGGAAACCGTTGAGCGCATCGCGCATGCGCGCGATCGCCTCGTTGCGATCCTTGCCGTAGGCGATCAGCTTGGCGATCATCGAATCGTAATAGATCGAGATCTCGCCACCTTCGGCAACGCCCGTATCGACGCGGATACCCCCCTCTTCGGGCACGTTCTCTCCGGCATGCATCGTCTGCGGCGGCGGCTCGAACCGCACGAGCCTGCCCGTCGAAGGCAGAAAGTTGCGCAGCGGATCCTCGGCGTTGATACGGCACTCTATGGCCCAGCCGCGCCGCCGGATCTCACCCTGCCCGAAGGACAGCTTTTCTCCCGCAGCGACCCGGATCATTTGCTCGACCAGATCGAGTCCCGTAATGCACTCCGTGACTGGATGCTCGACCTGCAGGCGCGTATTCATCTCCAGGAAGTAAAAGCTGCGATCCCTGCCGACGACGAACTCGACCGTGCCGGCTGACTGGTATTGCACCGCGCGGGCGAGCGCGACCGCCTGTTCGCCCATCGCCTTGCGCGTCGTTTCGTCCAGGAACGGGCTAGGCGCTTCTTCGATGACCTTCTGGTGGCGACGTTGGATCGAGCACTCGCGCTCCCACAGGTACACGCAGTTACCATGCCCATCGCCAAGGACCTGGATCTCGATGTGACGCGGCTCCTCGACGAACTTCTCGATGAACACGCGATCGTCGCCGAAGCTGTTGCGCGCCTCGTTACGGCAGGAGTTGAAGCCTGCATGGGCTTCCTTGTCGTTCCAGGCTACGCGCAGACCCTTTCCGCCGCCGCCCGCGCTGGCCTTGATCATCACCGGGTAGCCGATCTGCCGCGCGATGGCGACAGCCTCATCAGCCGAGGCGATGGGCAAGTCGTGACCGGGAATGGTGCTGACTCCGGCCGCGGCCGCCAACTTCTTCGAGGCTATCTTGTCGCCCATCGCCGCGATGGAGGCGGGCTTCGGCCCAATGAAGACGATGCCTGCCTCCTCGACGCGGCGCGCAAAAGTCTCGTTCTCCGAGAGGAACCCGTAGCCCGGATGCACGGCCTCGGCGCCTGTGGCCTTGCATGCCTCGATGATCCGGTCCATCGCGAGATAGGACTCACGCGAGGGCGCGGGACCGATGTGCACCGCTGCGTCCGCAAGCTCGACATGACGGGCATCGCGATCGGCCTCGGAATAGACGGCAACCGTGACGATACCGAGGCGGCGGGCGGTCTTGATGACGCGGCAGGCAATCTCGCCGCGATTTGCGATCAGAATCTTCTTGAACACGATTCGACCTTACAGAGGGATGTTGCCGTGCTTACGCCACGGGTTCTCGAGCCTCTTGCCGCGCAGCATCGTTAAAGAGCGGCAGATGCGCTTGCGCGTCTCGTGTGGCTGAATCACGTCGTCGATGTATCCGCGCGCCCCGGCGACGAAGGGATTGGCGAAACGCGCCTTGTACTCTGCCTCACGCGCGGCGAGCTTCGCAGGGTCGTTCTTGTCCTCGCGGAAGATGATCTCTACGGCGCCCTTCGCGCCCATGACCGCGATCTCGGCGTTCGGCCACGCGAAGTTCACATCGCCGCGCAGGTGCTTCGAGGACATGACGTCGTACGCCCCGCCATAGGCCTTGCGCGTGATCACGGTGACCTTGGGCACCGTGCACTCGGCATAGGCATACAGCAGCTTTGCCCCGTGCTTGATGATGCCGCCGTACTCTTGCGCCGTCCCCGGCATGAAGCCGGGAACGTCGACGAAGGTGATGACGGGAACGCCGAAAGCGTCGCAAAAACGCACGAAGCGCGCCGCCTTGATGCTGCCCTTGATGTCGAGACAGCCGGCGAGCACCAGCGGTTGGTTGGCGACGATGCCCACGGTGTGGCCGTCCATGCGCGCGAAGCCGATGACGATATTGCGCGCGTAATCGGGCTGAAGCTCGAAGAAATCGCCATCGTCGACGACTTTATGGACGAGCTCCTTGATGTCGTAAGGCTTGTTCGGATTGTCCGGGGCCAGCGTGTCGAGCGAATGGTCTTCACGCTCGACCGGATCGCCGCTGCGCCGCACGGGCGGTGGTACGCGATTGTTGAGCGGCAGATAGCTATAGAGCCGGCGGACCATCAGCAGTGCGTCTACGTCGTTCTCGAAGGCGAGATCCGCGACGCCGCTGCGCGTCGTGTGCGTGATCGCGCCGCCGAGTTCCTCGGCGGAGACCTCCTCGTGCGTGACGGTCTTCACGACTTCCGGCCCGGTCACGAACATGTACGAGCTATCCTTGACCATGATGATGAAGTCCGTGATCGCGGGGCTGTAGACCGCGCCGCCCGCACAAGGACCCATGATCAGGCTGATCTGCGGCACAACCCCCGAGGCCAGCACGTTTCGCTGGAACACCTCGGCGTACCCGCCCAGCGAGGCCACACCCTCCTGGATGCGAGCGCCGCCCGAGTCGTTCAGGCCGATGATCGGCGCACCGACCTTCATAGCCTGATCCATCAGTTTGCAGATCTTCTCCGCGTGGGCCTCGCTCAGCGAACCACCGAAAACGGTAAAGTCCTGGCTGAAGACGAAGACGAGCCGACCGTTGATAGTCCCGTAGCCCGTGACGACGCCGTCGCTGGGAATCTTCTGCTCGGCCATGCCGAAGTCGTGGCAGCGATGTTCCACGAACATGTCCCACTCCTCGAAGCTGCCCGGGTCGAGCAGCAGTTCGAGGCGTTCCCGCGCCGTCAGTTTACCTTTGCCGTGCTGCGCGGCGATACGCCGCTCGCCGCCGCCGAGGCGAGCCTGCGCGCGCTTCCTGTCGAGCTCCTGAAGGATGTCGTGCATGTCGTGTGCCTTATGTCAGAACAGGATTTTTCGATCGCGCGCTAGGGCTTTTCGAAAAGTTCCAGCAATGCGCGAGCCGCCACCGAGGGCGCGATCCGCGCCGCGGCGATGTCGCGCTCGATGGCTGGCAGCGCCGCACGGACGGCCGGATGCGC
>CAZAWM010000292.1:0-3609 GCA_964488605.1 uncultured Steroidobacteraceae bacterium
TGTGAGACCTGATCGTGCGGCCGTTCACTGCGGTGATGACGTCGCCGGCGCGAATGCCCGCTTTCTCCGCCGCCGACTTCTCGACGACCTGGGTCACCAACGCGCCGGTCGCCGCGGTCAGGCCGAGCGCCTGCGCGACGTCGGGTGTCACGGGAGCGATGTTTACGCCGAGCACGCCGCGCTTGACCGAGCCGTAGCGAATGAGCTGGTCAAGCACGCTGCGCGCCAGGTTCGAGGGGATCGCGAAGCCGATGCCGATGTTGCCGCCGCTACGCGAGAGGATGGCGCTGTTGATGCCGATGAGCTCGCCGCGCAGGTTGACGAGCGCTCCGCCCGAGTTGCCGGGATTGATCGACGCATCGGTCTGGATAAAGTCCTCGAAGCCGTCGCGGCTGATGCCGGAGCGGCCCAGAGCGCTGACGATCCCCGAGGTCACTGTGTGCTGCAGGCCGAAGGGATTGCCGATCGCGACGACGAAGTCGCCGACCTCGAGGCGGTCCGAGTCGCCGAGCGCGATCTCGGTCAGCCGGTCGGGCTGCACCTTGAGCACGGCGATGTCCGAAGGCGCATCGGCGCCGACAATGTCGGCCTTGAGGTCACGCCCATCCTGCAAGGTCACGGTGATCTCGCTGGCGTTCTCGACTACGTGTGCGTTGGTGATGATGTGCCCGGCGCGCGCGTCGATGATCACGCCAGAGCCGGCGCTCTGGAACGGTCGCTCGCGCTGCCCGCCTTCGGGCGGCACGTCGAAGAAGCGACGAAAGAACGGGTCTTCGAGCAGCGGATTGCGTGGCGTGCGCTCGCGGAGCGTGCCACGAGTGGCGATGTTGACGACCGCGGGCGATACGCGCCGGATCATGGGCGCGAGCGAGGGGACGGATGGCGTCGTCGCTGTCGCGGTCGTCGAATTTGGTTCTGGCGACTCGACAGGCGCCGGGGTTTGGGCCGGCAGCGGAGCGGCGAGCAGGCAGGCGGTCAGTGCCAGCAGGGTGGGAGCGGCGATTCGGGTCATGGGGGGTCTCGGTGCTGGAGTTAGATTCAAGCGCAGGCATTTTACGGACGGGCGCCATCGCCCAAGTCGCGCCGCTTCGACCGTGCCGCAGCGGCGGAGTGCCGCAGCAGGGCGTGCCTCCGGCCCGGCTGTCAGCAAACTCTGTGCCGGATGTGACTCAAGCCTGTACACAATATCTAGGGGTCCGCTGGCACGACCGACGGCTACTATTTTATTCGTGAAAGAATGATGACGGCAGCCGACGTTTTCTCATAAACATATGAATTAAAAGAGAAAAAAAGGAAGCCTCTGGAGGCTCGAGGCGCTTGACGGTACTCGTAGAGCTTCTTTAGTCTTGAGCCGTCCGACACAAGATCTTGTGTGGCGTCGTGGTTCACTACGCGGCACGGAATGGGGAGGAGTGTCGGGAGGGATCCAGAGGCGGTCGTCTGACAGCGGCCGCAAACAGGCCGAGTCGCACGCGGGAAGCGGCGTTGCCAGCCTACGTTGGGAAGGGCACGGCGTGTTTTTCTCTGGCGCGGTTTGAGACTTCAGGATTTGGGGAGCGGCAGGTCGCATGAACAGCGTGGTCAAACTCGAGACCAAAGACGTCTGCTCGATTCCGTTCCAGGATGCCTCGCTCGACATCTGGGACAAGAAGTACCGGCTCGTCTCCAAGGCTGGCCAGCCAATCGACAGGACCATGGACGACACGTACAAGCGCGTGGCCCGCGCGCTTGCCGATGTCGAGACGGAAGACGTTCGCGAGCACTGGTACGAGCGCTTCCTCTGGGCGATGCGTCATGGCGCGATCCCGGCGGGCCGCGTGACCTCGAATGCCGGCGCGCAGGAGCACAAGCCGGCCACGTCGACGATCAACTGCACGGTGTCCGGCACGATCCGCGACTCGATGGATGACATCCTCGCCAAGGTGCACGAGGCGGGCCTGACGCTGAAGGCCGGCTGCGGCATCGGCTACGAGTTCTCGACGCTGCGGCCGCGTGGCGCCTACGTGTCCGGCGCCGGCGCCTACACGTCGGGCCCGCTGTCGTTCATGGACATCTACGACAAGATGTGCTTCACGGTGTCCTCGGCCGGCGGTCGCCGCGGCGCCCAGATGGGCACCTTCGACGTTGGCCATCCGGACGTCATGGAGTTCATCCGCGCCAAGCGCGAGAACGGCCGGCTGCGGCAGTTCAATCTTTCGCTGCTGATCACCGACGAGTTCATGCAGGCCGTGCGTACCGACGCCGACTGGAAGCTCGCATTCCCGATCACGCAGAGGGAGTACGACGCCGAGACGATGCAGCTCGACGACCCGGCGCAGTTCATCTGGCGCGAGTGGCCGATCACCGACGGCTACGTCACGAACGGCGAGGGGCTGGTGGCCTGCAAGGTCTACAGGACCATCAAGGCGCGGCGCATCTGGGACGTGATCATGTCCTCGACCTATGACTTCGCCGAGCCGGGCTTCATCCTGATCGACCGTGTCAACGAGATGAACAACAACTGGTGGTGCGAGAACATCCGCGCCACCAACCCCTGCGGGGAGCAGCCGCTGCCGCCCTACGGGTCGTGCCTGCTCGGTTCGGTGAACCTGACGCGATTCGTACGCAACGCGTTCACCGAGTTTGCGGAGTTCGACTGGGCCGAATATCGCGAAGTCGTCAAGGTCTTCACGCGCATGCTCGACAACGTCGTCGAGATCAATAGCCTGCCGCTCGGCGCCCAGCGCGGCGAGATCTTGCGCAAGCGCCGTCACGGCATGGGCTTCCTGGGCCTAGGCAGCACGATGACCTTGCTCGGGATGAAGTACGGTTCGCCGGAGTCGATCCGTTTCACCGAAGACGTGTCCCGCGAGATGGCCGTGGCCGGTTGGGAAGCCGCCCTCGAACTCGCTCGCGAGAAGGGTCCGGCGCCGATCATGAACGAGGAGTTCACGGTCACCGGCGAGATGCTGCGCAAGCGTCCCGAGATGGTCCGCGATGGCTGGAAGGTCGGGGCGAAGATCCCGGGTCGCCTGCTGCACGCACGCTACAGCCGCTACATGCAGCGCATCGCGGAGGTTGCACCACAGCTCGTGAACCACCTCGCCGAAGTCGGGGCGCGCTTCACCCATCACACGTCGATCGCGCCGACCGGCACCATTTCACTGTCGCTGGCCAACAACGCCAGCAATGGCATCGAACCGTCGTTCGCGCACCACTACTTCCGCAACGTGATCCGCGAGGGTCGCAAGACGAAGGAGAAGGTCGACGTCTTCTCGTTCGAGCTGCTCGCCTATCGGGAGCTGGTCAATCCGCGGGCGGTGCCGAACTCGACGAATCCGGCCGAGCAGCTGCCGGACTACTTCACGACGGCTGACGACATCACGCCGATCGAGCATGTCGAGATACAGGCCGCCGCACAGAAGTGGGTCGATTCGTCGATCTCGAAGACCGCCAATGTGCCGACCGACTTCAAGTACGAGGCGTTCAAGGACATTTACCTGTACGCGCACGAGAAGGGGCTCAAGGGCTGCACGACCTTCCGCTTCAACCCGGAGGCCTTCCAGGGCGTGCTCGTCAAGGAGGAGGACCTCAAGAACACGACCTACGTGTTCACGCTCGAGGACGGCA
>CAZAWM010000293.1:0-3601 GCA_964488605.1 uncultured Steroidobacteraceae bacterium
AGAGCAACGGCCTTCTAAGCCGTAGGTCGCAGGTTCGAGTCCTGCCGGGCGCGCCACGGGCGATCCATGCGCGGGCCGGGCCAGGGTCGCGAAGGACGGTGGACGTAGCTCAGTGGTAGAGCCCCGGGTTGTGGTCCCGGCTGTCGTGGGTTCGATCCCCATCGTCCACCCCATTTTCGGGACCCCGTCCGCACCGAGCGGGCGGACAGCAGACAGACGGGCCGTTAGCTCAGTTGGTAGAGCAGGAGACTCTTAATCTCTTGGTCGAAGGTTCAAGTCCTTCACGGCCCACCACCGTTCGCCGCTTGCGCGGCTGCCGTCGAGAAGATCAGCCAGCCGAGTCCCAGCCCCACGAGCACGCCGACGGTCTGCTGGGTCCGGGACCACTGCAGGATGCTGGCATCGAGCACCGCGATGCCGATGGCGGTGACAGCGAACCACAGCGCGCTCTGCAGCGCGACGCCGTGCACGCCGAGCGCCTGGATGAACCTCACCGCAAGGACGTAGCTGCCGAGACCGACCGCGAAGCAGAGTACCGACAGGCCGGCCATACGCGGATCGAGCGAGCCGCCCGGCCAGGCCTTGGAAGCGAACAGAAAGCCGCGGGCGTCCAGTAAACCGGACAGCACCGTGAGCCCTATGACCATCATGGCGTTGAGCGCCTGACCCATGGACCTGCACGCCCCCCTGAGATCGCAGCGAGGATAACCGAAGGCGCCGGCGGCCTGCAGCGAACCGGTTTCGCTATAATTTCGAGGTTCTCGACCGCTCACGGCTGCGATCGGCAATGCTGCGCGAAAGTGGCGGAACTGGTAGACGCGCTGGATTTAGGTTCCAGTGGGCAACACCCGTGAGGGTTCGAGTCCCTCCTTTCGCAGACTCTGACGCCGCAAGGACCCATGGCCATGCAGGTTTCCGTGACTGCCACCGTCGGCCTCGAGCGTAAGCTCGAGGTGGCCGTGCCCGCCGAGCGGGTCGCCGAGGAGATCGATACGCGCCTCCGCGAGATCTCGCGCACTGCGCGTCTCAAGGGGTTCCGGCCTGGTAAGGCGCCGCTCGAGGTCGTGCGGCGCCAGTACGGCGCGCAGGTGCAGAGCGACGTCGTCTCCCAGCTGCTGCAGCGCTCGTTCGCCGAGGCGGTCCATGCCGAGAAGCTGCGCCCCGCCACCGATCCGCGGATCGAATCGCTGCAGGCCGAGCCCGGCCTGGACCTGCGATTCACGGCCGTGTTCGAGGTCATGCCCGACTTCAAGGTCAAGCCGGTCGACGGCATCGAGCTCGAGCGCCCCGAGGCGACCGTCACCGACGCGGATGTCGACGCGATGATCGACACCATGCGCAGGCAACGCCCCTCGTTCGTCGCCGTCGAGCGCGAGGCTCGCGACACCGACAGGGTCACGGTCGACTTCGAGGGCCGGATCGACGGCCAGACCTTTCCGGGCGGCGCCGGGCAGGGCATCAGCTTCGTGCTCGGTGCCGGCCGGATGCTGCCAGAGTTCGAAGCCGGCGTGCGCGGCGCGAGGGCCGGTGAGCAGCGCAGTGTCGAGGTCCGTTTTCCCGACGATTACGGTCGTGCCGAGATCCGCGGCCGGACCGCGCAGTTCGCCGTCACCGTCAAGACCGTCGAGGAGCAGAGGCTGCCTGAGCTCGACGACGAGTTCTGCCACTCTTTTGGCGTGCACGAGGGCGGCCTCGAGGCGCTGCGCACCGAAGTGCGCCGCAGCATGGAGCGCGAGCTCGCCGAGGCGATACGCAACCGGCTGCGCACTCAGGTGCTCGACGCGCTGTACCGCGACAACCCGATCGACCTGCCCAGGGGCATGGTCACCGAGCAGGTGCGCGCCATGCAGATCGACCTGGCGCGTCGGATGGGGATCAAGGATGCCAAGGAGCTGCCCCCCGCCGAGGGTTTCGAGGAGGCGGCTCGCCGGCGCGTCGCGCTCGGGCTCATCGTCGGCGAGCTGATCCGCTCCGAGGGCATGAAGGTGGAGCGCGAGCGCGTCGCGCAGCGGCTCGCCGATCTGACCGCCGCGCATCCGAATGGCGAGGAGCTGCGGCGTCAGTACCTGCAGAATACGGAGGCGATGCGCCAGATCGAGAGCGCCGCGCTCGAGGATCAGGTCATCGACTGGATCGCGGCGCGCGCGCGCGTCACGAGCAGACCCGCCACTTTCAGCGAACTGACCGGTTTCGAACAAGGTAACGCGACATGAACGAGAAGGCCCTGAACCTGGTGCCGATGGTCGTCGAACAGACGGCCCGCGGCGAGCGCGCTTATGACATCTACTCGCGCCTGCTCAAGGAGCGGGTCGTGTTCGCGGTCGGTCCGATCGAGGACTACATGGCAAACCTGATCGTCGCACAGCTGTTGTTCCTCGAGTCCGAGAACCCGGAGAAGGACATCGCGCTTTACATCAACTCGCCGGGCGGTTCGGTCAGCGCGGGCCTCGCGATCTACGACACGATGCAGTTCATCAAGCCGGACGTCAGCACGATCTGTGTCGGCATGGCCGCATCGATGGGCGCGCTGCTGCTCGCCGGCGGCGCCAAGGGCAAGCGCTTCATGCTCCCCAACTCGCGCGCGATGATCCACCAGCCTTCGGGTGGCACTCAGGGGCAGGCCACGGACATCAGCATCCAGGCCAAGGAGATCCTGATCCTGCGCGAGCGGCTCAACGTGATTCTCGCGGCGCATACGGGTCAGACCGTCGAGCGCATCGCCGCCGACACCGAGCGCGACACCTGGATGAACGCCGATTCGGCGGTCGCCTACGGGCTGGTCGACAAGAAGCTCGAGAAGCGCGTCGCGACCGCAGCGGCCAGCGCCGGCTCCGCCTGAGCCACGGCAGCGAGCGCTGGGCGGCAGGAACTTGCCGCCTTGTGCAGCTTCTGTCCAACTGGCGCTCCTCCGGGGGCGCTCTGTGCCGAGCGGTTCTTGGTCGCTGCCCGGCGACCGTGCTATAAGGACCCCGTCAGTCTTTTCAGGGGCTTGCGTGCATGAGTGAGGATTCCCGGGGTCGCGGCGACGACGGCAAGCTGCTCTACTGTTCGTTCTGCGGCAAGAGCCAGCACGAAGTCCGCAAGCTGATTGCTGGCCCGTCGGTGTTCGTCTGCGACGAATGCGTCGAGCTCTGCAACGACATCATCCGCGAGGAACTCGAGGACCGCGCCGAGCGCGCCCGCGACAAGCTGCCCAAGCCCGCCGAGATCAAGAAAGTCCTCGACGAATACGTCATTGGGCAGGAGCGTGCGAAGAAGGTCCTGTCGGTCGCGGTCTATAACCACTACAAGCGGCTGCAGAGCCGCACCAGCGGTGCCCGGGCCAAGGAAGAGGTCGAGATCGCCAAGAGCAACATCTTGCTGATCGGGCCGACCGGCTGTGGCAAGACCCTGCTGGCAGAGACGCTCGCGCGACTGCTGAACGTACCGTTCACGATCGCCGACGCGACGACGCTGACCGAAGCGGGCTACGTAGGCGAGGACGTCGAGAACATCATCCAAAAACTGCTGCAGAAGTGCGACTACGACGTCGAGAAGGCCCAGACCGGCATCGTCTACATCGACGAGATCGACAAGATCTCGCGCAAGTCGGACAATCCGT
>CAZAWM010000294.1:0-489 GCA_964488605.1 uncultured Steroidobacteraceae bacterium
GACACAGTACGCGCTCTATGCCGAGGATCAGATCACCTTGTCGCCAGCGTTGACCGCGACGCTGGGGCTGCGCTGGGACTACGACGCGCTGACGAAAGCCGGCGCCGCCTCGGGCGACACCGACAACATCGCGCCGCGGCTCGCGCTGAACTGGCGACCGTCCGCGGCCTGGTCGGTTCGCGGCGGCGTCGGGCTGTTCTACGAGAAGATCCCGTACGCGATCGCCTCGGATGCCCTGCAGCAGAACACCACCTCAGCGGCCTTCCGCAGTCAGATCGCGGCGCTAGCCGCCGCGGGCCGGCTGCCGACCGATACGAACATCGACCGCGTCGTCTTCGATGGCAACCTCGTCGTCAATCCCGCCTGCCCGGACGGTTACCTGCGTTGCCCGACACCGGCCAGCGCGGCGGGATTGCGCGAGACGGCGTTCTCGAACGAACGGCGCATCCGCAATCCGGCAGGGCTCGACAGCCCGGATACGGTGCAGGC
>CAZAWM010000294.1:499-3583 GCA_964488605.1 uncultured Steroidobacteraceae bacterium
GGGCGCCGACCTGATCGCCGCCGACGGTCATCGCCTGATCCGGCTGCGCGATCTCAATGCCCCGGCGCCGTTCACGCCGGATCTCGCCGCGCTGACGCCAGCCAGTGTTGCCGCACTACGCGCGCTGCCCGACGATGCGGCGCGCTTCGCGCTGGCGCGCGCGCTCGGGCTCGTTCGCTCGCAGGCCGACGCCGACGCGACCCGACCCGTGGCGATCGTACCGGGTGGCGCGCGCCAGATCGTCGTCTCCGAGACCGCCGGCCGTTCGCGCTACCGCGCGCTGAACCTTACGCTCGAGCGCGCTCGCGGTACCGAGACAGGCGGCTATGGGCTACGCTTTTCCTACACGCTCTCGCGGCTCGAGAACGACACCGACGACCTGAATTTCCGTGCCTCGAATTCGAATGATTTCGCCGCCGAGTGGGGACCGTCGATCAACGACCGCAGGCACGTGATCTCGACCGTCGTCTACTTCTACCCGCTGCCCTCGTTGACGGTCACGCTCGCCGGCCTGTTCCAGTCCGGTCAGCCGATCAATCTGATTCCCGATGCCGGCATCTTCGGTACGACCGACCTCAACGGCGATGGCGCGTCGTTCTCGAGCGCGTATCTCGGCAACTCGGACCGTGCACCCGGCGTGGGGCGCAACAGCGGTCGGCTGCCCTGGTCGAAAGTCGTCGATCTCGGGCTGCGCTGGACGCTAACGGCCTGGGGCGGGACGTTCGAGCTCTCTGCCGACGTGTTCAACCTGTTCGATACGGTGAATCTCTCGGGCTTCGCGAACTCGGCGACGCAGTCCAACCAGATTCAGGTCGCCGGGCAACCGTTCGTCGAGCGCAACGCCGGGGCGCCGCGGCAGTTCCAGTTCGGCCTGCGCTATGCGTTCTGAGCCTGTGCCGCTGAGCCGACGCAGCTTGCTGCAAGGCGCGCTCGCGCTCGGCTCGCTCGCGGCCGAGCGGCTCGACTGGAGCGCGGTCGTGCGCGAGGCACGCGGCCAAACGGTGTACTTCAATGCCTGGGCCGGCGACGAAGCCGTCAATCGCTTCATCGCCTGGACCGCCGCCGAAGTTCGGCGGCGTTTCGGCATCGTGCTGACGCATGTGCGGGTCAACGACCCGGCCGAGGCAGTCACGCGGATCGTCGCCGAGCGCCGGGCCGGCCGGCTGCGGGACGGCAGCACGGACCTGCTGTGGATCAACGGCGAGAACTTCGCGGCGCTGCGCGCGGCCGACCTGCTCTATGGTCCTTGGGCCGACAGCGTGCCCCATACCGCACTGCTCGACCGCGAGCGCAATCCGACCATCGTTCGCGACTTCACGATTCCGACCGACGGCTATGAGCTTGCCTGGGGCAATTCGCGCTTCACGTTCTTTTTCGACAGCGCGAAGGTAACGGGGCCACCCGCCGACCCCGAGTCGCTGCTCGCGTGGATCCGCGCCAACCCTGGGCGTTTCACCTATCCGCAGCCGCCGCAGTTCCACGGTACGAGTTTTCTCAAGCAGGTTCTGCTCGCGATGCATAACGATCGTGCACCGTTCGCGATTCCGGTCGCCGCGGATTTCGCGACCCTGACCGCTCCGCTTTGGGCCTGGCTGGAGGCGGCGCACCCGGCACTGTGGCGCGCCGGGCGGGCGTTCCCTGCGAGCGGGCCCGCACAGCGCCGTCTGCTCGGCGATGGCGAGGTCGACTGGGCGATGGGCTTCAACTCAGCCGAGGCGAGCCGCGCGATCGCGAGCGGCGAATTCCCCGCGAGCATCCGCAGCCTGCGGTTTCGCGCCGGCGCCCTCAGCAACAGCCATTTCGTCGCGATTCCGATCAACGCGCGCGCCCGCGCCGGCGCGATGGTCATTGCGAATTTCCTGATCTCGCCCGAAGCGCAGGCACGCAAAGCGGACGAGCGTTACTGGGGCGATGCAACCGTGCTCGCGCTCGATCGGCTGGCGCCGGCCGACCGGGCCCGTTTCGCGGCCTTGCGTCCGGGTCCGGCAACGCTGCCGCCGACGGGACCGGTGCTCGACGAGCCGCACCCGAGCTGGATGGTCGCGCTCGAGCGCGAATGGGCGCGCCGGTTTCGGCGCGGATGAAGGCCGCGCTATTACTGGCGGCGATCGGCCTGTTGCCCACGCTCGCGGGCCTTGCCGGCACGATCGTTCCCGCCCTCGATATTTCCATCTGGCGCGAGCTCGCCGCCACGCCCGGCCTGTCACAATCGATCGCGCTCTCTCTCGGCACAGGCGTGACCTCGGCCCTGCTGTCGCTCGCGCTCGCACACGGTGTGCTCGCAGCGCTGTTCGACCAGCGCGCGCTCGGCTTCGCGCGCGCGCTGGCGTTGCCGCTGATCGCCGTGCCGCACCTCGCACTGGCGATCGGCGTCGCACTGGTGCTCGCACCGTCGGGCCTGATCGTGCGACTGCTGTCACCATGGCTGACCGGATTCAAGCAGCCGCCCGACTGGGCCACGATCCAGGATCCGCTCGGCCTCGCACTGATCGCCGGGCTCGTCCTCAAGGAGACGCCCTTCCTGCTGCTGGCGCTGACCGCCGCGCTCGCGCAGGTGCCGGCCGCACGGCTGCTGCTGCAGACGCGGACGCTCGGCTACGACCGGCTGCGCGGCTGGCTGGTCGCGGTCGCCCCGGCACTGCAGAGGCAGATCGCACTGCCCTTCGCGGCGGTCGTGGTCTTCGGGATCGGCAACGTCGACGTCGCGCTCGCGCTCGGACCCACCACGCCACCGCCGCTTGCGATCCTGATCTGGGAGTGGTTCCTCGATCCCGACCTCACGCGCGCACCGCTTGCTGCTGCCGGTTCGCTGCTGCTAGTCGCACTCGGCGCGGTGGTACTGACGCTGTTTGCGTTCGGCACGCGCGCCGGCGGCGCCTGGCTACGCGCCAGCGCCGCGAGCGGCTGGCGCGCCCAGCGTGATCGTGGCATGCGGCGCGTGCTGCTCGGCCTTGGCGCGCTCTGCGCGCTGCTCGGTCTGCTCGCGCTGCTCGCACTTTGGCTGCGCTCGATCGCGCCGGTGTGGCGCTTCCCGCAGGTCTGGCCCACGGCGCCGGGTCTTGCGGCCTGGCGCGAGGCCAGCGC